>CAMTUD010000061.1:0-7539 GCA_947084805.1 uncultured beta proteobacterium
GTTATGCGGCACCCCCTCAAGGCGAGCAGCGCAGGGGAGTCGGCGCGCAGCGCCGACCGCCACAATCGGCGACGCCGCCGGGTACCGCCTGGCGCGACGCGCGAGAAGCGTCGAACGCAGAAAGCGGCCGGACGCGAACGTCCGCAACGGGCCGACAGCCGCCTTAGCGCGCCACCTGGTTCTCACGCTGCATCTGGTCCAACAAGCGCGTGGCCTCGCCGCCCTGCACCTTGGCGATGTCGTCCTGGTACTTGAGCAGCACGCCCAAGGTGTGATTGACGGTCTCGGGGTCGAGCACCCGCGCGTCGAGCGCCATCAGCGCACGTGTCCATTCGATGGTTTCGGCGATGCCCGGCAGCTTGTAGAGCGCCAGCGTACGCAGCTTCTGCACGAAGGCCACGACCTCGGCCGACAGCAGCTGCGGCGCACCCGGCACGCGGCGCGCAAGGATCTGTGTCTCGCGCGTGGCGTCCGGGAAGCCCACCCAGTGGTAGAGGCAGCGACGTTTCACCGCATCGTGGATCTCGCGCGTGCGGTTGCTGGTCAGCACCACGATGGGCGGCGTCAGTGCCTTCACCGTGCCGTACTCGGGGATGGTGATCTGGAAGTCGGACAGCACCTCGAGCAGGAAGGCTTCGAAGGGTTCGTCGGCGCGGTCGAGCTCGTCGATCAGCAGCACCGGCGGCACCGCGTTGGCAGGGTCGATGGCCTGCAGCAGCGCACGCCGGATGAGAAAGCGGTCGCTGAAGAGTTCGTCGGCGAGCTGCCCGCGCTGCAGGCCGGCAGCCTCGGCCAGGCGGATCTCCAGCATCTGCCGCGCATAGTTCCACTCGTAGGCCGCGCCGGCCAGGTCCAACCCCTCGTGACACTGCAGCCGGATGAGCGGCCGGCCGAGCATCGTGGCGAGCGTCTTGGCGATCTCGGTCTTGCCGGTGCCCGGCTCGCCTTCCAGGAACAGCGGTCGTTGCAGCTTCAGGGCCAGAAAGACGGTGGTGGCGAGTGCCCGCTCGGGCACGTAGTCCAGCGCCAGCAGGCGTGCGGCGGTGTCGTCGATGCTGGTGGGCAGGCCTGGGATGTTCACGCCGCGGATTCTGTCAGCCCAGATGCACCGCCGCGCGGGCCTCAGGATGGCGCCGCGGCCATGCGGTGCGCCGGGGGCGGATGATCCTGGCGGTGCGGCCCATCCTCGAACGGGCCTGGCCTTCGGCGGCCCTGCTGGACACCAGCCGCAGCCACGTGGGCCTGCCGCCGCTGCTGTGGCCGGCGGTGAGATTCGTGTTCGGACGGCGGCCCCAGGCGACCTGAACTCAGGCCGCCGCGTCGCGCCTGCCTTCAGCCGGCGGCGCGCGCCGCCAGCACCGGGATCAGCGCGGCGCGGTATTCGGCGCTGCCGTGCAGGTCGCCGTTCAGTCCCTCGGTCGGCACCGTGGCGCCGGCCAGCGCCGCGGCGCTGAAGTTCGCCGCCAGCAGGGCTTCCAGCGCACTGGCGCGGAACACGCCGGCCGCGCCGGCACCCGTCACCGCCACGCGCACGCCCGCCGGGCCCCTGGCTACGAACACCCCCACCAGGCTGAAGCGGCTGGCGGGCTGCTTGAACTTCTGCCAGCCCGCCCGCTCGGGGATGGGGAAACGCACCGCGGTGATCAGTTCGGTCTCGGCCAGCGCCGTGGTGTAGACGCCGAGGAAAAACTCGTCGGCGGCGATCTGGCGCTGGTTCGTGTGCACCGTGGCGCCCAGCGCCAGCACGGCCGCCGGATAGCAGGCCGCAGGGTCGTTGTTGGCCAGGCTGCCACCCAGGGTGCCGCGGTGGCGCACCTGGCGGTCGCCGATGTGGCCGGCCAGTTCGGCCAGCGCCGGGATGTGCTGCTGCACGTCGTGCGATGCCGCCACTTCGGCGTGCGTCGTGCCGGCGCCGATGACGATGGCGTCACCATCGCGGCAGATGCCCTTCATCGCGGCGATTGCGCCGAGGTCGATCAGCGCCGATGGGGCGATGAGCCCCAGCTTCATGGCCTGCAGCAGGGTCTGTCCGCCGGCGATGAACTTGCTGTCTTCGCGCGTGGCGGCCTGCGTGGCGGCATCCACGGTGGCGGGGGTCTGGTAGTCGAAGGCCTGCATGGTGTCGGAGCTCCTGCGCTGCGGCCGTGTGGGTTTCAGCCGCCGCCGCGCTGGGTGTAAAGGTCGAAGTAGCGCATGAACTCGCGCCGCGCCGCGGCGTCCGTGCCGTCGAAGCGGTAGTGCACGGCCAGCCTTGGCAGGCTCAGCAAGGCGATGCGCCGCGGTGGCAGCACGGTCCAGTTCAGCTGCATTGTGCCCAGGCCGTCGGCCAGCGTGACCACGGCCCGCCCCGGCGCGGGCAGCGCCAGCGTGTGCGCACCCACCGCACCGGGCAGACAGCGTTGCCATTCGCTGTCGGTGAAGCCCTGTTCACGTTCGAAAGCGACGGGCACCTCGAGGGACATGCGCGCGTCAGCCCCCCGCGATCGGCGGCCAGATCGCCAGCACGTCGCCTTCGGTCAGCGCACGCGTGGCACGTTCTTCCGGCGGCACGTAGACGCCGTTGACCAGCACCAGGTGCACCAGTTTCATCGGCAGCGCGAAGGGTTCGATGACCTGCAGGATGCTGGCGCCGGGCGCCACGTCCAGCGTCATGGCATTGCCCTGGCGCTTGTCGGGCGGCAGGTGTTCGCCCAGGCTGGCGTAGAGCTTGAAGGTGATCTGCATGCGGCGCTCGGGCGGTTCAGGCCGGCACCAGTGCGTGCGCGTCCTGGGCCTGTGCACACGCCAGGTAGGCTTCCATCAGCAGCGTCGGGTCGGCCAGCAGCTTGTCCTTCCACGCGCCCAGCGGCACCTGGCCTTCGACCAGCCCGCGCATCACGCCGACATGGTTCGTCCAGCCGATGGCGTTGCAGCCCACCAGCACGTCGCCGCTGAACTGCAGGCTGAGGTGACGGCCCGCGGCCTCGTCGGTGAGCTCGACATGCTGGCCGCCGGGCAGGCCGTCCCACTGGCCGAAGCTGGCGCTGATGAGGCCCAGGGTGTCGAGCACGTTGATCTGCGTGACACCGCGCAGTTCGGTCACCTTGCCGGCCATGTTCAGCGCCGCCACGCGGGCCTGTTCGGCGGCGTTGGGCTGGATGGCGCTGACGATGGTCTTGCCGCTGACTTTGTCGAAGGCCTCGGCGCAATCGCCGGCGGCGTAGATGCCGGGCGCGTTCGTCTGCAGGTGTTCGTCGGTGAGCACGCCCACCAGGCAACGCACGCCGCTGTCTTGCAGGAAGCCGATGTTGGGCTTGACGCCAGTGGCGCTGATGACGAGGTCGGCCTCGATCATCTGGCCCGTCGACAAGCGCACCTTCATCACTGCCGTGGCGTCGCGCTCGATGGCGTCGACACGCGCGCCGGTGTGCACCGCCACGCCCTTGGCCTCGCACCAGGCCTTGATCATGCCGCCGGCGGTGGGGCCCATCATGCGCGGCACCATGCGATCGCCCATCTCGACCACGCTGAGCTTCACGCCGCGCGCCGCCAGCGACTCCATGATGATGCAGCCGATGAAACCCGCGCCCATTTGCAGCACGCGCGCGCCGGGCTTGGCGAGGGCCGCGATGGCACGGGCGTCGGCCAGCGTCCAGCAGGCGTGCACGCCTGCGCCGGCGATGCCCGGGATGGGCGGCGTGGCCGGGCTGGAACCGGTGGCGATGAGCAGGCGGTCGAAGCCGTGCACGCTGCCGTCGTCCATCGTCACATTGCGCGCCGCCGCGTCGACGCGCACGGCGCGGTTGCGCTTGAGCTCGATGCCCAGCTGCTGGTAATGGTTCGGCGCGTGGCGCAGGTGGGTGCCGCTCTCGCCGATGCTGCCGTGCAGCAGGTAGGGAATGGCCATGCGCGAGTAGGGCGCCTCGGGCTCGTCGCCGACGAGGTAGACCTCGTCGCGCGGGGCGTGCTTGCGGATCGTCTCGGCGGCGATGACGCCGGCCGGGCCGGCGCCGAGGATGATGTGTCGCATGGTGGGGTCCTCCAACGGGTCCTCAAAAGAACAGGGCGGTCCGAGAACCGCCCTGTGTCATCACTGCGGTGGGCTTACAGGCCCAGGCGCTCGCGTGTGTCGGCCTTGAGCTGGCCGTCGCCGTCCCAGCCACGCAGTGCGTAGTACTTGGGCAGCATCTCGGGCAGCTTGTTGACCAGGCCCTTGGCCGGGCCGGTCTTGGCGGGTTCGTTCAGCAGGCGCGGCGGCAACGTGTCGTCCTTGCTGGTGAAGCCGGCGCGGTTGTTGAAGTCGCGCTCCATGTTCCAGATGCGCTCGCCGATCTTGCTCAGGTTTTCCAGCGTGAACTCGGGCCCGCAGGCGGCGGCCACCTGCGGCTGCACGTCGGCCAGGCCCCAGGCGAAGCTGGTGAAGATGCAGATGCCGGCCGAGTCGAAGGCCGCGGTGGCGTCCTGGAAGGCGATCACGAGTTCGGGCTTGCCGTCGGCGGTCAGCGGGTCGGTCTTGACCGGGATGCCCAGCACTTCGCTGGCCACCGTGTAGCCGCGCAGATGGCAGGCGCCGCGGTTGCTGGTGGCGTAGGCCAGGCCCATGCCCTGGATGCCGCGCGAGTCATACGCCGGGAATTCCTGGCCCTTGACGCTCATGCTCAGTTCGGGGTGGCCGTACTTGGTGCACAGGCGTTTGGAGCCCTGCCCGATCTCCTTGCCGAAACCTTCACCCTTGGCGGTGATCTCGGCGAAGTGGGTCAGCGCCTCGGCGCTGCCGAACTGGGCGTCGATGCCGATCTGCTCCTTCGTCAGCACACCCATGCCGTAGAGCTCCATCACGGCGCCGATGGTGGCGCCGAAGGTGATGGGGTCCATGCCGTGTTCGTTGCAGAGGACGTTGGCGTACTGCAGCGCGTCGAGGTCCTTCACGCCGTTGGCGGCGCCCAGGGCCCAGGCCGCCTCGTATTCCAGGCCACCCGAGGCACCCCAGTACTGCGGCTGGTTCTTCACCGTGTAATGGCCCTGGTCGATCTTCTGGATGCGGCCGCAGGCGATGGTGCAGCCGAAGCAGGCCTGGTTCGTCACCAGCGGCTTCTTGCCGTCGGTGGCGCGCGGCGTGGCCATGGCCTCGGCCGAGATGTCCTTCGCGCCTTCGAAGGCCACGTCGCGGTGGTTGCGCGTGGGCAGCGCGCCCATCTCGTTGATGACGTTCATCAGCACCTGGGTGCCGTAGGTGGGCAGGCCCTGGCCGGTGACGGCGTTGTCGTGCAGGATCTTCTTCTTCTCGGCCGTCACCTTCATGAAGGCCTTGGCATCGTGCAGGTTGCCGACACCCTTGGTGCCGCGCACGGCGATGGCCTTGAGGTTCTTGCTGCCCATCACGGCGCCCACGCCCGAACGGCCGGCGGCGCGGTGCAGGTCGTTGACGACGGCGGCGAACAGCACCTGGTGTTCACCGGCGCCCCCGATGCTGCTGATGCGCAGCAGCGGGTCCTGGTGGTCCTTCTTCAGTTGCTCTTCGGTGTGCCAGACGGTGCCGCCCCAGAGGTGGCCCGCGTCGCGCAGTTCGGCCACGTCGTCGTTGATGTACAGGTAGACGGGCTTGGGTGACTTGCCTTCGAAGATCACCATGTCCCAGCCGGCCATCTTCAGCTCGGCGCCCCAGTAGCCGCCGCTGTTGCTGCAGGCTATGGCGCCGGTGAGCGGGCCCTTGGTGACGACGGTGTAGCGGCCGCCGGTGCTGGCCATGGTGCCGGTGAGCGGGCCGGTGGCCCAGATGATCTTGTTGCCCGGCGACAGCGGGTCGACTGCTGGGTCGAGCTCTTCGCACAGGTACTTGGACGCCAGGCCGCGCGAGCCGAGGTATTCGCGCGCCCAGGCCATATTCAGCGGTTCTGACTTGACGGTGCCGGCGCTCAGGTCGACACGGAGGATCTTTCCAGCCCAGGACATCTGTGGCTCCTTAAACGCTAGGCTGGTTGCCCAGCTTGTTGGCCCAGGCCTGCATCTTGTCGAGGCCGGTCCAGTTGGCGTCGATGTAGGTGATGGCGCCGGTGGGGCAGGCGTCGGCGCAGGCGGGCTCGCCGCCGCACAGGTCGCACTTCTGCACCTTGCCGGTTTCCTGCACGTAGTTGATGGTGCCGAAGGGGCAGCTGATGGTGCAGACCTTGCAGCCCACGCAGGTGGTGTCGTTCACCACCTTGGCGCCGGTGGCCTTGTCGACCGTGATGGCCTCGACCGGGCAGGCGTGCAGGCACCAGGCCTCGTCGCACTGCGTGCAGGTGTAGGGCACCTTCTTGCCGGTGTCGTGGAAGTCGAACACCTTGATGCGCGACTTGGCCGGCGCGAAGACGCCGTAGTTTTCGTAGGAACACGCCATTTCGCACTGAAGGCACCCGGTGCACTTCTCGGCGTTGATGTGAAGGCTCTTCTGCATGCGCTGTCTCTCCGCTGGTTTCGAGCGGCTGGGGACGGACGCAGACATATGCACACCATGGCCCACCGCAAAGCCATTGTGGTGAGCCCCCACTTATGCAAACCTAGGCATAACCCTGAGCGACGGACTGCCTGCCGCAAGCTGTCACGGCGCTGACGGCAGGACGGCGTCGGCGGGCCCGTCCCGCCGCGCAGATTGGCCCCGTCGCTTTCGGACGGGACACGCGCTGAAGCGGGTGGTCAGCGCCTGCCGGCCATGTGCGGCGTACGCCTGAGCGGCGTGGGCTGGCTCAGGCGCAGGCGGTTCAGCGGGTCGGTGACGAGGCGGCCGGCACCACGATCACCGTCGTGCCCGAACCGGTCTTGCCGGTGTCGCCCTTCAGGCCGTCGTAGCCCTGGCTGCCCGTCGCGCCAGTGCTGCCTGTGCTGCCGGTCGCACCGGTCTTGCCGTCGTAACCCTGGCTGCCGGTCGCGCCGGTCGTACCGGTGTTGCCGGTGCTGCCGGTGCTGCCGGTATTGCCCGTCGCGCCGGTGGCGCCCGTCGGGCCAGCCGGGCCGGGTACGGCCACGGGTGCGGGCATGTTCACCACGGTGGGCTTGTCGCAGGCGGCCAGCGCCAGCGGAATGAGCAGGGCGACGATCAGGGGATGCAGCTTCATGGGGTGTCCTCGTTGGGGATGCAGGTTGTACGTAATGGTCGGCAGACCATCCGGTCGTTCACACCTTAGGCGTACCGCGCATCCGGTTCAGTGCGCTGGCGTACCCTACGGGCCGATCACCGCTGCGCAGTCGGCGCTTAGGCGATGCGGACGGCCGGTGCCCACCGTGCGCCACTGGCGTTGTTGCGCGGCGAGCTGATCGACCCGACTTACCACGCGCGCCGGCGCTGATGCGGGTCTTGGGCGGCGGCTTGCGGCCCGTTGCGGACATTCGCGTCCGGCCGCTTTCTGCGTTCGACGCTTCTCGCGCGTCGCGCCAGGCGGTACCCGGCGGCGTCGCCGACTGTGGCGGTCGGCGCTGCGCGCCGACTCCCCTGCGCTGCTCGCCTTGAGGGGGTGCCGCATAACTCACTTCGTTCGCTGCGCTCACTGCGTTCAAACAGGATGCGGCAAGTCAGTTCACGAA
>CAMTUD010000062.1:0-9951 GCA_947084805.1 uncultured beta proteobacterium
CCAGCGCCCCGAAAGCCCCGCCCGTCGCCGACCACGACCTGGCCCACATCACGCCGCGAGACCAGGCCGAGATCCTGGCCCAGGCGCTGCCCTACATCCGCAAGTTCCACGGCAAGACCATCGTCATCAAGTACGGCGGCAACGCCATGACCGACCCGGCCCTGCAGCAAGACTTCGCCGAGGACATCGTGCTGCTCAAGCTGGTGGGCATGAACCCCATCGTGGTGCACGGCGGCGGGCCACAGATCGACGACGCGCTGGCCAAGATGGGCAAGAAGGGCACCTTCATCCAGGGCATGCGCGTCACCGACGAAGAGACCATGGAAGTCGTCGAATGGGTGCTGGCCGGCGAGGTGCAGCAGGACATCGTCGGCCTCATCAACGCCGCCGGCGGCAAGGCCGTGGGCCTGACCGGGCGCGACGGTGGCCTCATCCGCGCACGCCAGATGAAGATGGCCGACAAGGACGACCCGACCAAGGAACACGACATCGGCTCGGTGGGCGAGATCACCGCCATCGACCCCAGCGTCGTCAAGGCGCTGCAGGATGACCAGTTCATCCCCGTCATCAGCCCGATCGGCTTCGGCGAGAAGAACGAGAGCTACAACATCAACGCCGACCTGGTGGCGGCCAAGCTGGCCACGGTGCTGAAGGCCGAGAAGCTGGTGATGCTGACCAACATCCGCGGCGTGCTCGACAAGAGCGGCGAACTGCTGGTCGACCTGACGGCGCGCGAGATCGACGAGCTCTTCGCCGACGGCACCATCAGCGGCGGCATGCTGCCCAAGATCGCCGGCGCGCTGGACGCCGCCAAGAGCGGCGTCAACGCCGTGCACATCATCGACGGCCGCGTGCCGCACGCGATGCTGCTGGAGATCCTGACCGACCAGGCCTACGGCACGATGATCCGTTCGCACTGAGGCCCCACGTGAGGGTCCGGAAGGACCCGAACGGCCGCCGAAGGCCCGAGCGCGATTTCATGCGCGAGGGCTGAGCGCCAAAATGCCGAAGGGCGCTGGCAAGCCAGCGCCCTTCGCTTTGTGGGGCGCGTGCCCCGAAGCCGCGGTCAGGCCGCGCTGCGGCGGCGGCGCAACTGCACGCCGACCAGGCCCAGGCCCGCCAGCATCGACAGCACCGTGGCCGGCTCGGGCACCGCGGTGACGTTGAAGCTGATCGGTGTCTCGACGCAGGTGCTGTCACAGGCGAAGAGGTCCGTGTAGGCGCCGTCGAAGAAGTAGACGTTGACGTCCGGGTTGCTGCCGGCCATGGCCAGCAGCAGGCCGTTTTCGGTGAAGTACGGGGCGGCCGGGTTGAACTGGTTGTCGTAGGCGTAGGTGAGGTTCATACCCAGCGGCACCAGCCCCAGGATGGCCACGCCGTTGCGCGTGCCCGAGATCGACAGCACGTCCTGCGCCACAGGTGCGGCGCTGGCAGTGGTGAAGGTGCCGCTGGCCGTGACGCCGGCCCCGGTGTACGAGAAGGCCCAGGTCTGGTCGGCGTGGGCAACGCCCCAGCCCGAGAATGCCAGGGTCGCGACCCACAGGACTTGCTTGAACTTCATGCGTGCTCCAGAGATTCGGAAATGCCAACAGGTCTTGAGTCGACCATGTGCGCCGCAGCGCCGCAAGCGCCGGGTCAGGGGGGTTGCGCGGGTGGCTCGGCGGCGGCGCGCAGCATGAACCGCGTCTGGCTGTTCGACCTCGACGACACGCTGCACGACGCCACGAACGCTTCGATGCCGCAGATCCGCGACGCGATGGGTGATTACATCCGGCAACATCTTGGCCTGTCGCGCCCCGACGCCGACGCGCTGCGCAACCGCCATTGGCACCGCTACGGCGCCACGCTGCTGGGCCTGGTGAAACACCAGGGTGTGGACGCCGCGCACTTCCTGCACCACACGCATGTGCTGCCCGGGCTGGAGGCGCGGGTGCGCGGCCACCGTGCCGACATCGCCGCGCTGCGGCGGCTGCGCGGGCGCAAGGTGATCCTGACCAACGCCCCGGCGGCCTACGCGGCGCGGGTGCTCGGCGCCCTGGGCATCCACCACCTCTTCGATCACATCCTGTCGATCGAGGACATGCGCATGTTCGGCCACCTGCGGCCCAAACCCGACACCCGCATGCTGCGCGCCGTGGCCGTGCGCCTGGGGGTACCGCCGTCGCGCTGCGTGCTGGTGGAGGACACGCTGGTGCACCAGAAGGCGGCGCGGCGCGTCGGCATGGACACGGTCTGGATGCAGCGCTGGCTCGGCTCGCGTGCCACCCGGCCGCACCGCCGGCCGGCCTACGTCGGGCGCCGCGTACGCGAACTGCGTGCGCTGCTGTAGCGGCGGCGGCCGTTGTATGTCAGTGTTTACCTGCAAGCGGCGCCCCGCAGGCCCTGTGCAAGAATCGTTTGGCTCCCTCCTCTCTCGCCCCGCCGCCGCCTGAATGTCCGACGTGACCGCTGACGCTGCACCGCCCCCGGTCGACACCGACGGCGCCGACACTGCGGCGGCCCCTGCGGCGCGCAAGCGCCCGCGTCCTGGCGAACGCCGCGTGCAGATCCTGCAGACCCTGGCCGGCATGCTCGAACAGCCCGGCGCCGAGCGCATCACCACCGCCGCCCTGGCGGCACGCCTGGAGGTCAGCGAAGCCGCGCTCTACCGTCACTTCGCCAGCAAGGCGCAGATGTTCGAAGGGCTCATCGACTTCATCGAGAGCAGCGTGTTCACGCTCATCAACCAGATCACCGAGCGCGAGGACAGCGGTGCGGCGCAGGCGCAGAAGGTGGTGACGGTGCTGCTGCAGTTCGGCGAGAAGAACCCGGGCATGACACGCGTGATGGTCGGCGACGCGCTGGTCTTCGAACACGAGCGCCTGGTGGCGCGCATGAACCAGTTTTTCGACCGCGTCGAATCGCAGCTTCGCATCAGCCTGCGCAGCGCGGCCGAGGCGACGTCTTCATCGACACCCACGGTCGACGCCCAGGCGCTGGCCTCGGCGCTGGTGTCGCTGGTCATCGGCCGCCTGCACCGCTACGCGCGCAGCGGCTTCAAGCGCCTGCCGACCGAACACCTGGAACTGGCACTGGCCCACCTGGTGCGCTGAAGCGCGCCGGGCGCGTTGGGCGCAGCGGGCCGCGCAGGCGATGATCGAGATCCAGCTTGCCGGCACCCTGCTGCAGCTGCTGCCCGAGCGCTGCGCCTACGTGCCCGCCGCCCGCACGCTGCTCGTCGCCGACGCCCACCTGGGCAAGGCGCACAGCTTCCGCCGTCTGGGCGTGCCGGTGCCCGAAGGGCCGACGCAGGACACCTTGGCCCGGCTCAGCGCGGCCATTGCACGCACCGGTGCCCGGCGCGTGATCTTCCTCGGCGACCTGCTGCATTCGCGCCACGCCCAGGCCGACGCCGCAGTGGCGCCGGTGCAGCGCTGGCGTCAACGTCACGCCGAGCTGGAATTGTTGCTGGTGCGCGGCAACCACGACCACCACGCCGGCGACCCGCCCGCCGACTGGCAGGTGCAGGCCGTCGACGAGCCCATGGCGCTGGAATCGCTGCAACTGCAGCACCACCCCGCGGCACCATCGCCCGGCCGCTACGCGCTGGCCGGCCACCTGCACCCCGCGGTGCGGCTGGGCGGGCGCGGCCGCGACCAGCTGCGCCTGCCCTGCTTCCACTTCGGCGCGCAGCTCGGGGTGCTGCCGGCCTTCGGCGACTTCACCGGCGGCCACCTGGTGCAACGCCAGCCCGGCGACCGCGTGTTCGCGCTGGCTGACTTGCAGGTGGTCGAGGTGCCCGGGTCCGCCACGCGCTGAGGCGGCGCCCTTCACGGCGCAACGCTGCAAGGCGCCTCCTTACACTTCGGGCATGGACCTTTTTGCCCTGACCGCGCTGGTCGACCGCGCGCACGCCCTGCTCGGCCGCCTCGAGGCGGTGTTGCCCCACCCGGCCACGGCGCCCGACTGGGGTGCTTCGGTGGCCTTCCGCTACCGCCGCCGCGGCAGCGTGGGGGTGCTCGAACCCGTCAAGCATGTCGCGCGCATCCGCCTGGCGGACCTGAAGGAAGTTGAACCGCAGAAGGCGCGCCTGCTACGCAACACGGTGCAGTTCGTCGCTGGCCACGGCGCCAACAACGCGCTGCTGACGGGTGCGCGCGGCACCGGCAAGAGCAGCCTCGTGAAGGCGTTGCTGAACGAATTTGCGCCGCAGGGCCTGCGCCTGATCGAGGTCGACAAGGCCGACCTCGTCGACCTGCCCGACCTCATCGACCTGGTGGCCGAGCGGCCCGAGAAGTTCATCGTCTTCTGCGACGACCTCAGCTTCGATGAAGGCGAAGCCGGCTACAAGGCGCTGAAGAGCGTGCTCGACGGCAGCGTGTCCGCGTCCAGCGACAACCTGCTGATCTACGCCACCAGCAACCGCCGCCACCTGCTGCCCGAGTACATGAAGGAAAACCTCAGCTACCAGCACACCGAGGACGGCGAAGTGCACCCGGGTGAGGTGGTGGAAGAGAAGATCTCGCTCAGCGAACGTTTCGGCCTCTGGGTGAGCTTCTACCCCTTCACGCAGGACGAATACCTGGCCATCACGGCGCAGTGGCTGCGCGCGTTCGGCGTCGACGAGGCGGCCATCACGGCGGCGCGGCAGGACGCGCTGGTGTGGGCGCTGGAGCGTGGCTCGCGCTCGGGGCGCGTGGCGCAGCAGTTTGCACGCGACTACGCGGGCCGGCATGGCAGCTGACGCGCCTGCCGTGCCCGGCGCAGCCGGCGCAACACTGGAACGCACGCCGGTCGACGTTGCGGTGGGCGTGCTGGTCGACGGCCAGGGCCGTTTCCTGCTCACCAGCCGCCCGCCGGGCAAGGTCTACGCCGGCTACTGGGAATTCCCGGGCGGCAAGCTCGAGCCCGGCGAAAACGTCGAGCAGGCGTTGCGGCGCGAACTGCACGAGGAACTGGGCATCACCATCGGCCCGGCCCGGCCCTGGCACGTGGAACTGATGGACTACCCGCACGCGCGGGTTCGCCTTCATTTCTGCAAGGTCTTCAGCTGGCAGGGCGACTTTGAAATGCGCGAGGGCCAGGCCATGGCCTGGCAGACCCTGCCGGTGCAGGTGCTGCCCGTGCTGCCAGGCACGGTGCCGGTGCTGGCCTGGTTCGCCGCCGAGCGCGGCCATGTCGGGCCTACCCACTAGACTGCGGCCATGGACTGGCTGGACGACATCAAGTGGGACAAGGACGGCCTGGTGCCCGTCATCGCCCAGGAACAGGGCACCAAGGACGTGCTGATGGTGGCCTGGATGAACCGCGAGGCCCTGGCTGCCACCGCCGCGCGCGGCCAGGCCGTCTACTGGAGCCGTTCACGCGGCCGCCTCTGGCACAAGGGCGAGGAGTCCGGCCACTTCCAGCAGGTACACGAGATGCGGCTCGACTGCGACGCCGACGTCGTCATGCTCACCGTCACCCAGCAAGGGCACGCGCCGTCCATCGCCTGCCACACCGGGCGCCACAGCTGCTTCTACCGCCGCCTCGAAGGCGCGCAGTGGGCCGCGGTGGAACCCGTGCTCAAGGACCCCGAGTCCATCTACAAGTGAAGGCGAACCCGTGAACACCGGCAACGACACGCTGGCCCGTCTGGCCGAGGTCATCAGCTCGCGGCGCGGGCAGGACCCCGACAAGAGTTACGTCGCACGCTTGTTTTCCAAGGGCACCGACGCCATCTTGAAGAAGGTGGGCGAGGAAGCCACGGAAGTCGTGATGGCCGCCAAGGACGGGGACCGGCCCAAGCTCGTCGGTGAAGTCGCCGACCTCTGGTTCCACACCCTGGTGGCCCTGGCGGCCTTCGACCTCAAGCCGGCCGACGTGCTGGCCGAACTGGAACGCCGTGAGGGCCTGTCGGGCCTGGAAGAATTTGCCTTGCGCAAGCTGCGCGAACGGGAAGGGGGTGCTGCATGAACCAGATCATCGACGCGGGCGACCGCGACAACGGCCTGAAGACCGTCGGCCACATCAGCTACCTGCTGCACACCATCGTGGCGGTGGCGGCCGTGCTGCCCGGGGCGCAGGCCAGCGTGGCGCTGCTGCTGGTGGCCTTCGTCCTCGACCTCGTCAAGCGCAGCGACGCCGCAGGCACGTGGCAGGAAGGTCATTTCCGCTGGCGCATCCGCACCGTGGTCATCGCCGGCGTGCTCTACCTGCTGACGGCGCCGCTGTGGCTGCTGTTCGTGGCCCCGGGCTGGATCGCCTGGACCGGCGTCTCGCTGTGGTTCCTGTACCGCGTGGTGCGCGGCTGGTTGAACCTGAACGGCAACCGCCCGATGCCGCAATGAGCAGCGATCCGGACTGCATCTTCTGCAAGATCGTCGCCGGGCAGATCCCGGCGAAGAAGGCCTACGAGGACGAGGAACTTCTCGCCTTCCACGACATCCATCCGTGGGCGCCCGTGCACGTGCTGATCATTCCGAAGCTGCACCTGGCCGGCCTTGCCGATGCCGGGCCCGAACACGAGGCACTGCTGGGCCGCATGCTGGGCCTGGCGCCGCGCCTGATGAAGGAACTGGGCGTGACGAACGGTTTCCGCACGGTGGTCAACACCGGCCGCGATGGCGGCCAGGAGGTCCACCACCTGCACATGCACGTGATGGGCGGTCCGCGGCCCTGGCTCAAGGGCTAGCCGGGTTCTGCACATGCCCGGCCAGCACGGCCGGTTCATCCTCTGCTCGTAGAATCACGGGCTTCGCTCTCCAGGAGAAAAGATCATGGGTTCGTTCAGCATCTGGCATTGGCTGATCGTGTTGCTGGTCGTCGTGGTCATCTTCGGCACCAAGAAATTGCGCAACATCGGCAGCGACCTCGGCGGCGCCGTCAAGGGCTTCAAGGAAGGCATGAAGGGCGCCAACGACGACGCCGATGCCGCCGCGGCCGCACCGCCGCAGCAGGTAACGACGGCCAAGCGCGCCGACACCAACACGGTCGACGTGGAAGCCAAGACCAAGTCTTGAGCCCCGGACCGCACATCGAGACGGGTGCGCTGACGCCATGATGGACTTCGGCTTCGACAAGATCGCGCTCATCGGCGCCGTGGCCCTGGTGGTCATCGGCCCCGAGAAGCTGCCGCGCGTGGCGCGCACCGTGGGCGCCCTCTTCGGCAAGGCGCAGCGCTACGTCTCCGACGTGAAGGCCGAGGTGAACCGCAGCATCGAGCTCGAAGAGCTCAAGAAGATGAAGACGCAGTTCGAGGACGCCGCGCGCAACGTCGAGGACACCGTGCGTTCCGAGGTCAACTCGGCCAGCGCGGCCTTCGAGAGCGACTGGGCCAGCGCGACGTCGACGACCAGCAGCACCGCCATCGGCTCGTCCACGCGCGACAGCGAAGAGCTGATGCTGCCGCCACCGAGCTACGAGCGTCCGAAGAAGAACTGGCGCCTGAAACGCGGCGCCACGCCGCAGTGGTACAAGCAGCGCGCCGGCATCCGCACCAAGGCCTTGTCGGGCGCGGCGCGGGTGGCACGCTTCAGGCCGCCTGGCCTGGGCATCGGACGACAGACCGGACGATGAGCGGCGCAGACAAACCCGACGAACTCGCCGGCACCGAAGCACCCTTCGTCTCGCACCTGGTCGAACTGCGAGACCGGCTGATCCGGGCCACGATCGCCATCGCCGTGGCCTTCGGCGTGCTGTGCGTCTGGCCCGGCCCCGCGGGCCTGTACGACCTGCTGGCCGCGCCCATGGTGGCCCATCTGCCCAAGGGCGCGACGCTGATCGCCACCAACGTCATCTCGCCCATCCTGGTGCCGCTGAAGATCACGCTGATGGCGGCCTTCATGATCGCGCTGCCGGTGGTGCTGTACCAGCTCTGGGCCTTCGTGGCGCCGGGCCTGTATTCGCACGAGAAGAAACTAGTGATGCCGCTGGTCGTGTCCAGCACCTTGCTCTTCGTGCTGGGCGTGGCCTTCTGCTACTTCCTGGTGATCCCCGGGATGAGCAAGTTCATCCAGGCCTTCGCCCCGGCCACCATCACCGCCGCACCTGACATCGAGCAGTACTTCGGCTTCGTGCTGACGCTCTTCCTCGTCTTCGGCATCGCCTTCGAAGTGCCGATTGCCGTGATCGTGCTGGCGCGCATGGGCATCGTCACGATCGCCCAGTTGCGCCAGTGGCGCGGTTATTTTGTCGTTGCGTCGTTCATCGTCGCCGCCGTCGTCACGCCGCCCGACGTCATCTCGCAGCTGGCCCTGGCCATCCCGATGTGCATCCTGTACGAGCTCGGCATCGTCGCGGCGCAGGTGTTCATCAAGCACACCAAGGCGCCGGAAGACGCTGCAGAGGCCGACAAGCAGGCGTCCTGAGCTGAGCAACGCCGCACCCCGGCCAAGTCGGCTTCAAGGATCCGGGTCCCCCGGTCCGAAGAAGCGCCTCCCCCTCGGGGGGTAGCGAGCGACAGCGAGCTGGGGGGCCTAACGGACCCAGGTGTTGAGCTGGATGATCGGCATCAGCACGGCCAGCATGATGAGCACCACGACGCCGCCCATGGCGACGATGAGCAGCGGCTCGAGGATGGTGGCCGCCGACATCGCGCGGCGCTGCACCTCGGCCGAGAGCTGTCTGGATGCCCGCAGCAGCATCTCGGGCAACTGCCCGGTCTGTTCACCGAGCCGGGCGAACATCGCCAGCAGGCCCGGGAAGCGCTTCTTGCCGGCCAGCGCGCTGGCCAGCGGCGCGCCTTCACGCACCTGCACCAGCGCGTCCAGCGCGTCGGCGCGCATGGCCCGGTTGCCGAGCGTTTCGGCCGCCGCCTGCAGCGCCTTCAGGATGGGCACGCCGGCGCCCGCCAGCATGGCCAGCGTGCCGCCGAAACGCGCTGCGTTGTAGCCGCGCGCCAGCCGGCCCAGCAGCGGCAGCCGCAGCACCAGCGCATCGGTGCGTTCGCGGAAGGGTTCGTTGCGGCGCGCCAGCACCAGCGCCGTCACGCCGCCGGCCACCAGCAGCGCCACCAGCCAGCCCCAATGGCGCACGAAGGCACTGGTGGCGAGCAGGGCCACCGTCAGCACCGGCAATGCACGCTTGGAGCTCGTGAAGACGTTGGCGATCTGCGGCACCACGAAGGTGACGAGGATGATGACGATGAGCATCGCCACCAGCGAAACGATGGCCGGGTAGAGCATCGCGCCCACGACCTTGGTGCGCAGCGCCTGGCGTTGCTCGAGGTCGTCGGCCAGGCGTTCGAGCACGCCGCCCAGGGCGCCGCTCTGCTCGCCGGCTGCGACGACGGCACGGTAGACGTCGTCGAACTCGCGCGGCGCGGTGGCCAGCGCACGCGCGAAGGCGCTGCCGGCGTTGACCTCGCTCTTCAGGTGCGCCACCAGCTCACGCTGGCGCGGGTTTTCGGCCTCCTCGGCCAGCGCCGTCAGCGCCCGTTCGAGCGGCAGGCCCGAGCCCACCAGGCCGGCAAGCTGGCGTGTCCACACGGCCAGGCCAGTGGCCGAGAACACGCGCCGCGAGAAGCGCGCCGAGGTGCTGTTGTCGTTGGCCGCCATCGTCACCGGCGTCACGGCCATCGGTACCAGCTCGCGCCCACGCAACTGCTGGCGTGCGGCCTTGGCGTTGTCGGCCTCCAGCAGACCGCTGTGCGACTTGCCGGCGGCGTCCAGGGCCTCGAAACGGTAGGCGGGCATCTCAACGACTGCAGGCGGCGTTGCACGACCGGCCGGCCAGGCGGGACAGGCACGACGCGTCGGGTTGCGGCCCGTTGCGGACGATCGCGTCCGGCCGCTTTCTGCGTTCGACGCTTCTCGCGCGTCGCGCCAGGCGGTACCCGGCGGCGTCGCCGATTGTGGCGGTCGGCGCTGCGCGCCGACTCCCCTGCGCTGCTCGCCTTGAGGGGGTGCCGCATAACTCACTTCGTTCGCTGCGCTCACTGCGTTCAAACAGGATGCGGCAAGTCAGTTCACGAAGCGCGCTGCGCGCGCCCCC
>CAMTUD010000063.1:0-18158 GCA_947084805.1 uncultured beta proteobacterium
CAGGCCACGGGCCGCGCGGGCAGCGGCCTGGCGCCGATCAAGGACGCGCCGCCCGCAACCATCGTGCTCTACGCCACCGCGGCCCGCGACGCGGCCTTCGACGGCGACGGCCGCAACGGCCCGCTCACCAAGCACATCCTGCGGCACATCGGCACCTACGGGTTGACGGTGGAGCAGTTCAACAAGCTCGTGACGGCCGGCGTCGAGACCGAGACCGAGCGCGACTACCGCAAGCGCCAGACACCCTACACCTACGGTTCGTTCAGCGGCAGGTTCTGCTTTGCCGGCTGCCCCGGCGAAGACCCGCCGCCGCCACCGTCCTACTGAGCTTTGCTCAGAACGTGGCGACGACGCCCACACTCACGCCCTGCGTGGTGTCGCGGCCGTCGAGCACGCCGAAGGCCTCTTTCGAGTCCATCACCTGCATGCGGTAGCCGAGCGTGAAGGTCCAGCGCTGCGGCCAGCCGCTGCCGGCCAGGGTCCAGGCCAGGCCCACTTCGCTGAGGCGGTAGTCGGCATCGAAGCTGATCTTCGCGCCGCCGGGGGTCTTCAGGCGGCCGATGCCGAAGGCGCCGTACATCGACAGCGGGCCGCCGAGCGAAGCGCTGCCGTTGACACCGAGCACCGGGCCGGCGGGCTCGTAGCGGTTGTCGCCGTCGCGCTGCGAGACCTTCTTGTAGCCCAGCGTCACGGCCAGGCCGGGGGTCACGGTGTAGCCGAGGTTGAGGTCGAATTCCTGCCGCGTGCCACTGCCGCCGTCGACGAAGGCAAAGCGTGTCGAGGGAAAGACGCTGAGCGAACCGGTGAAGTTGCCGTAGCGTGCGCTGAGCAGGGGCACGAGCACCAGCTTGTCCTTGGCAGGGGCCTGCGTCAGCGCCAGGTTGGGGGCGGGTGGCGGGTCGCCGGGGTAGTAGCTGAAGGTCGACCACTCGGCATTCCAGGCGCGCACGCCGACCGAGACGCTGAGGCCCGGCTCCTGCGCCAGCGCTGCGCCGGCACCGCACAAGACACAGCAGACAAGCACGTTGCGGTTCATGGGGACCCTCCGCGGCGCCGTGAAGCGTTGCCCACCATAGCCCGGATCGCCCGGGCTGGAAAGGGCCGCCGGCCTGGCGTGCGAGGGATGGCGGCAGCGGCGCGCCGGCGCTACAGTCCGGCCGCGCCGGCCCGCTGGGCCGACCCCGAGGGGAGCCCGACTGCATGCCAGCCACCCATGCCACCCTGCCCGCCTTCACCGCCACGCGCCGCGGCGCCACGTTGGCGTGCTGAAGGAGCTGACGCTGGCCACCGTCGTCGGCGTGCTGGCGTTGGCGCTGGCCATCGGCCTGGTGTTCCGCTGGATCTACCCGCTGGTCGACCTGACGGCCGAACTGGCCGGGCTCTTCGTGCTGGTGGCGTTGGCGCTGAAGCTGCTGCTGGGCAGGCTGTGGTCGCTGCTGCATCGGCCGCGGCCGCCCGCCGATGTGGAGGCCCCGAAGTGAGGCCGCTGCTCGCCGCGGGCACGCTGTCGGTCGCGCTGGGCCTGACGGCCTGCTTCACCCCGGCCCCGACGGCGCCCCGGCCGCCGGTCGACGACCGCACCAAGGACTTTTCGGGCGCGGTGAGTGGCGCGATCGCAGTCCGCGACAGTGTCTACCTTGCCGTCGACCGCCGCGGTGCGCCACCCAAGGGTTACGGCCTGTACAGCGTGCTGCTGGCGCGCACCGCCGACCGCAACACGCTGCAGGTGCTGAGCGAACTGTTCAAGACCACGGGTGGCGCTGGCGAGGCCGCGCTGGCGCGCGAAAACCTGAACCTGATCACCCTGCCGGCGAAAAACGCCACCGAGGCCGCGCGGCTGCTGGCTGCGGCGCGCAGCCAGCCGGGTGAAACCGCGGGCGCCTTCCTGCAGAAGCACTACGACCACGGCCAGGCGGCGCTGCTGATGGCCGGCGTGTGCCAGCCTGCACGCGGTGCGGCCGTGATGCGGGCCTGCGGCGGGCCGTCGCCCGAGGGGCCGCTGCTGGTGAGCAGCGTGCGCCCGCTGGACGGCAGCGTGGCCGCGGGCGAGCCGCTGCTGATCGTCAACCTGTCGACGACCCCGCCCGAGGCCCTGCGCGAGGTGCTGGCGGCCTACCGGCGACAGATCCAGCGCGCCGACTTCAGCGACCGCACCGAGCTCGACAGCTGGCGGCTGCTGGCACTGAACCACGTGCTCGACGCGGCCCGGCTGCTGCCCGGCATCAGCAAGGCCTACGCGGCCGGGCGCTGAGGCGGCGCCGGCCCGCGCAGCGGGCGTCGGCGAAACCGCGCCGGTTCAGTTCAGCGCCCGGCCGGGCGCTCGGGCCCCGGCGGGCTGCGGCGCGGCACGTGGTGCACGCGGCTGGCCGCGCAGCACCTGTTCGGCATCGAGCGAGCGGATGGGGATGGCCGCGTCGCGCGGGATCAGGCCCTGCGCGATCAGGTTTTCGTAGCGCAGCGCGCAGACACGCAGGAAGGACGAAAAGTTGCCCACCGCGCCGCGGTCGGCCACCAGTTCGTCGTACAGCGTCTCGATCAGCTGCGCCACCGTCATGCCGTCGCGGCCGGCGATTTCTTCCAGCACCGTCCAGTGCAGGTTCTCCAGCCGCAGGCTGGTCACCACGCCGTGCAAGCGCACCGAGCGCGTGCGGCTCTCGTAGCTGGCGGGGTCGGCACCGATGAAGATCCTGCACATGGCGGGGCTCCCTTGTGGCTGGCCTGCGCAGGATGCTACAGGCTGATGCGCGTGCCCAGCACGGCCAGGAACTGCGCGATCCAGGCCGGGTGCGCGGGCCAGGCCGGCGCGCTGACGAGTTTGCCGTCGGTGACGGCCGCGTCGATGGCGATGCCCATGTACTCGGCGCCGGCCAGTTCCACTTCCACCTGGCAGGCCGGGTAGGCGCTGAGCTTGCGACCCTTGAGCAGCCCGGTGGCGGCCAGCAGCTGCGCACCATGGCAGATCGACGCCACCGGTTTGTCGGCCGCCAGGAAGTGGCGCGCGATCTCGATCACACGCGGGTTCATGCGCAGGTATTCGGGCGCGCGGCCGCCCGGCACCACCAGCGCGTCGTAACGAGCGGGGTCGACGTCGGCGAAGCTGGCGTTCAGCGTGAAGCGGTGGCCGGGCTTCTCGCTGTAGGTCTGCTGGCCTTCGAAGTCGTGGATGGCCGTCATCACGTAGTCGCCGGCCTTCTTGTCGGGCGCCACGGCGTGCACGGTGTGGCCCACGGCCTGCAGCGCCTGGAAGGGCACCATGGTCTCGTAGTCTTCGCCGAAGTCGCCGCACAGCATCAGGATCTTGCTCATCTCGAAGGTCTCCATGGGGGAACGGTGGAGCCCTCATTGTTCGCAGCTGGCGTGCAGGCGGGTAGTAGCGGCATACCACGCGGCCTGTGGTTTACCCGCAGGTGCAGGGCCGCGCGCTGGCGCTGCGCGGCGGCATCCGGCCGTGCAGTTCCACGATTCGCACCGGCAAGCCACAGATCCACGCGGCATGGCAGCTGAGGCGCTCGGCCTCGAAAGCTTCGAGCTCGATCTTGTCGATGGAGGGGACCCGCTGCGTCGGGTCGAGCTGGTGCAACGGCTCGTCGATGCAGTGCGGAGCCAGGCCGATGTGTGCCTCGCGCCGGAGATGGGGCCTCAAGCCACCGCTCTTCTGCCGATCCCGGCATTCCCGGCTGGCCAGAATGGTCGGTCGCCATTGCGCGTAGAGGATCATGAAGTCCGCCCCCCATCCTTCCGATGAAGCCGCCCGGCTTGCCTCTCTGCTCGCGCTGGAGGTCCTCGACTCTGCTGCGGAACAGGAGTTCGACGCACTGGTCAAGGCGGCGGCCCTCACTTGCGGCGTGCCCATCTCGCTCGTCAGCCTGATCGACGCGCAGCGGCAGTGGTTCAAGGCAAACATCGGCCTGCCTGGCGTCAGCGAAACCCCCAGGGAGCTTGCGTTCTGTGCCCACGCCATCCTCGACGATGCGTTGTTCGAGGTGCCCGACGCCACGCAAGACAGCCGCTTCGCCGACAACCCGCTGGTGACGGGCCAGCCCGACATTCGCTTCTATGCCGGTGCACCCATTCGCCTGAGCGATGGCATGCGCGTCGGCACCTTGTGCGTCATCGACCGCGAGCCGAAGCGGTTGACCGAGACGCAGCGCGACGTGCTGCGCCAGCTCTCCGTGGCCGCGTCCAACGCGCTGGAGGGGCGCCTGGCGATGCGCAAGTTGCAGCGCGCCGTCGACCGCCAGGCGGAAAGCGCTTACGACCTGCGCCTGGTCGTCGACAACGTCCCGGCGATGTTGGCCTACTGGAATCGCGACCTGAGTTGCCGGTTTGCCAATCGGGCCTACGAGCAGTGGTTCGGCGTGACCCCGGAAGCCCTCGTCGGCACGCACCTCAGGGACCTGCTCGGGCCCGAACTGTTTGCGCTGAACAGACCCTTCATGGACGCTGCCCTGGCTGGACAGCCGCAGTTCTTTGAACGCCTCGTTCCCGGCCCCGACGGGACCCAACGCCCAGGGCTGGCCAGTTACACACCCGACACCGTCGACGGCGAGGTGCGCGGCTTCCTGGTCCACGTCAGCGACGTCACGCCCCTGAAGACCGCCGAGGCAGCCCTTCGCGCCGAGATCGTCGCGCGGAAGAAGGCCCATGAACAGCTGCACCAAAGCAGCGAGCGCCTGGGCGAAGCACAGCGTCTGGGGCGTATCGGCAGTTGGGCCTGGCGGGTGGCCGAGGACATCACGACGTGGTCGGACGAGTTGCATCGCATCTTCGGACGCGAACCCGGCGGGCCCGCGCCGAGCTTTGCCGATCACTCGACCTTGTACGGCGCCGAGAGCTTCGCTTGCCTGAAGGCCGCCGTCGAGACGGCCATGCAAACCGGACGGCCCTATGCGCTGGAACTCGAATTCCTTCGTGCAGACGGTTCGGTCGGCTGGCTCGATGCCCGTGGCGAGGCGGTGTGCGACGAGGCGGGCCGGGTGGTGGGTCTGCAGGGCACGGTGCAGGACATCAGCGAACGCCGCGCGCTGAGCGCTGAACTGGCCAAGCAGCACGAATTGCTTCGCGTCACGCTGCAGTCCATCGGCGATGCGGTCATCACGACCGACGGCGTCGGCCTCGTCACCTGGTTGAACCCGGTCGCCGAGCGCATGACCGGATGGCTCAACAGCGAAGCTGTCGGTCGTCCCATCGGCCAGGTGTTCCACATCATCCACGAAGAGACCCGAAAGCCCAGCCCGAGCCCGGTCGATGCCTGTCTGAGCCAGGGCTCGATCGCAGCCCTGGCCAGCCGTACCGCGCTCATTTCGCGCGCCGGCATCGAGTTCGGCATCGAGGACTCCGCAGCGCCGATTCGCAACGAGCGCGGCGAAGTGCTCGGTGTCGTCCTGGTCTTCCATGACGTCAGCGAACAGCGGCGGCTGAGCGGCGAGATGAACCATCGCGCAACCCACGATGCCCTGACCGGATTGATCAACCGCGCCGAGTTCGAAGCCCGGCTGCGGCGCTCGCTGGACAAGTCACACGAGGACGGCTCCGAGCATGCCCTGATGTTCATCGACCTCGACCAGTTCAAGCTGGTCAACGACGCCTGTGGGCACTCTGCGGGCGACGCGCTGCTGCAGCAGGTGTCCAAGCTGCTGGGCGGGGCCGTGCGCAGCCGGGACACGCTGGCACGGCTCGGCGGGGATGAGTTCGCCGTCATCCTGGAGCACTGCACGACCGACCAGGCGCGGCGCCTTGCGCAGCAGATCTGTGACCGCCTCGACGAGTTCAGGTTCCTGCACGGTGAACGCCGGTTCAGGATCGGCGCGAGCATCGGGCTGGTGCCGTTGGACCGCCGTTGGAAGTCCACGGCGGCGGTGCTGCAGGCCGCGGACGCCTCATGCTACGCAGCCAAGGACGCCGGCCGCAACCGCGTTCATGCCTGGCACGATACCGACGCCGCAATGCAGGCGCGCAATGGCCAGACGCAATGGGCCGCGCGCCTGGAGCAGGCTCTGGACGAAAGTCGATTCGTGCTGTTCGCGCAGCGCATTTTCCCGCTCGGCGATGAAGCGGGGCGCAGCCATGTCGAGGTGCTGTTGCGCATGATCGACGACGACGGAAGCCTGATCGCCCCGGGGACCTTCCTGCCGGCCGCCGAGCGTTTCCACTTCTCCTCCCGCATCGACCGCTGGGTGCTGGGCCGGACCATCGGCCTGTTGTCGGAGCGGGCTGACCTGTCTTCCATCGACGCCCTGTGCGTCAACCTGTCGGGGCAGTCCATCGGCGACAAGGCGTTTCATCGCGACACCATCGACAAGCTCGTTGCCGCCGGTGCGGCCGTTTGCCGCTGCCTGTGCCTGGAGATCACCGAGACCGCAGCGGTGACGAACATGACCGACGCCGCCCTCTTCATCGAAGAGGTCCGAGCCCTGGGCGTGCGCATTGCCCTCGACGATTTCGGCGCCGGCGCCTCGTCGTTCGGGTACCTCAAGTCCCTCAAGGTCGACCTGCTGAAGATCGACGGTCAGTTCGTTCGGGATGTGATCGACGACCCGCTCGACGACGCCGCAGTGCGCTGTTTTGTCGACGTCGCCCGCGTGGTCGGCGTCAAGACCGTCGCCGAGTTCGTGGACAAGCCCGAAGTGCTCGCGCGCATGAAGGAAATCGGTGTCGACTACGTGCAGGGGTTTCTGCTGCACCGGCCTGAACCCATCGAGCGGGTGCTCGACTTGGCGCTGTCCTGATCGGCCGCTGAAGGGCTGCTGGGGCCTGCCTGACGCACTCGGGCGCGCGGCGGGACGAACAGACCGGCGGCCGCAGGACGCCGAGGTCGAGCGCCTGCTCCGAGACAAGCCGGCTGCGACCGATGACGACTCGCCCCTGGTGCCATCGCAGCCGACTTTGAATTCGTCGCGACGAAGCTGCCGCTCGGGGGAGTCTGAGGCCCTGGACCCGTTGCCGTCGGCGTCGCGTGCGCGCGGGCCCATCACCACCGTTTCCAGCCGAGAGTTCAACCAGGACACCCGCGGTGCAAAGCGGGCTGCCAGCAAGGGCCCGGTGTAGCCGACATCGCGTTCGAACCCCCGCGTGGGGGCCGCATCACCCGGCCAGCAGGTCTGGGCTGATGTTGGTCCTCGATACCCCCCTTGTCTTCGAACTGCGCAAGGCCACGGCGGGCAAGGCCGATCGGAACGTGGCGTCGTTGAACGCCACCGCTGCCCGCACCGATTCGGGTTTGCCGAGTTCAGATGGGCAGCCGCGTGCAGCCGCGCCGACGTCGCAGGACCCGGAACGCGCGCGACGTGGGGCGCGCGCCCAGATCGCAGCGCTGCCTGCGGGGCCGTCGGCGCCACTGGGCTGCAGCACGGCGCGTCGGCTGTGGTTTACCCACCCCCCCGGCTGCGGGGGGCCGAGTCCGTTGACCTTCTGGGGCCACGCCATTAAGTTCCGAAGGCAGTCGGCTCTCGTCGGCAAGCAGGATGTTGATGGTGTGGGCGCTGGCTCGGCGGGCTCTGAACAAGCCTTTCAGTTTGCGCCAGGGCACCGGCAAACATCGCTTGTGCGGATGGCGGATCGCTTCATGTTCGGTCACCTCACAGACACCTCCTCATCCATGAACAAGCCTACGCTCAGATCCCTCACGTCGTCGATGGCGGGACGCTTCGGCGTGTGCGCCGTGGCCCTTGTGGCCACGGCCGCGCAGATGTCCGACGCCAACGCGGTGGTCGTCACCACCTTCGCCAACACCTCGGTGACGATTCCGGCCAACATTGACGGCGTCTACTTGAACTTCCTCACCGGTGCCTCGGGCGCCGCCGGGTCGGGTGTCGCAGGCTGGGACCTGAATCCCTACCTGACGGCCGGGGTCTTCACCCTGTTCTGGCCCAGCACGCCGGCCGGCGCCAGCGGCGGCGTTGCCAGTGCGGTGACGGGTGGCACCTACACCGACCTCCCGGTCGGCTCCGTCATCTCCAGTTCGTCGATCTTTTCCCTGAGTTCAGGCGGCGGCGGCCCGGGCTCCACGATCAACTTCCAGACCGCCGGCACCCACGTCCTGGGTTTCCGTTTCTTCAATGAAGGCACGGCGGCCATCAACTACGGCTACGTGACCGTCCAGAACGGCCCCAGCGCCGGCTTCCCTGCCACCATCACCGGCTGGGTCTACGAGAACAGCGGCGCCGCCATCACCGTCGTGCCTGAGCCCGGCACTTACGCGATGTTCCTGGCCGGCCTTGCCGTCGTCGGTGGTATCGCGGCACGCCGCCGCGCAAGCAAGGCGGCCTGAAAAACGCCCTCGGGCGAACTGGCTCTACGGCCTGAACCGCACGCTGCGGTTCAGGCTTTTTTTTGTTCTGCGGCGGCCTCGAGGGCGCGGCGCAGCGGGTCGAGCAAGGGGCCGTAGCCGGCCGCCGGCGTCGAGATCGTCGTCATCGGCTGGCGCACCTGCAGCGCACTGGGGGTACGGATGGCGCGCTTGGCCTCGTGGAACTTCAGGCAGCCGGCCTCGAAGGGAAGCCCGCAGAAGGCCAGCAGTTCGCGGATCTGCGCCTCGGGCTGATCGATCAAGGCCTCGTAACGCTGTACCCGCACGAACTGCGGGTGGCGTTCCACTACCAGGTCGCCCAAGGCTTCGCAGGCCTGCCAGTACTGGGCCAGGCTGACGAAGTCGTAGCTGAAGTTCGCCAGCCCCGGGGCAAACAGTTGCTTGTAGCAGGACCAGCAGGTCTCCAGCGGGTCGCGCCGGCATTCGATGATGTGCGCCTGCGGCAGCATCGCGCGGATGGCCACCGCCCACTGCCAGTTGTCGGGCAGCTTGTCGGTGGACACCGGCTTGTGCCGCCGCCAGCGCGCCGTGGCGCGCAGGTAGTCCTGCCCCAGCCGGGTCCAGTCGTCGGCCGTGGCGCGCGGCGCCCAGTCGGTGAACGGCCGCCCGCGGCGGCGCGACTCGGCCTCGATCAGCAGGCCGAGCGTGGGCAGTTCACTGGCCCCCTCGACCTGCGAATGGCTGGCCAGCACCTGTTCGAACAGCGTGCTGCCCGAACGTGGCAAGCCAGTCAGGAAGATCACCTCGCCGCCCTGGTCGGCGGCCCGCGCCGGCAGCCCGGCCTGCGCCAGGCCGCGCAGCGCCGCGGTGTGGCTGGCGAAGGCCGTTGCGTCCCACGGCTGCGTGGCGCGCACGCTGGCGTTGGCACGCTGCAGTGCTGCCATGGCACCGGCCGGGTCGGACACGTCTTCCAGCACCTTGCCCAGCGCAAAGTCCAGCAGTTGCCGGTCGGCCGCCGGCAAGTGCGGATGCAGGGCCGTCTGCTGAAGTTGATGGCGCTCGGCGTCCGACAGCGCCACGGTCTTCAGGTCGACCAGCGAAAACCAGGCCTTGGCCACCTCGCTGCCCTGGGCGATGAGGGCACGGCAATCGGCCGCCGCGGCCGCCGTGTGGCCCAAGGCCTTGTGGCATCGCACACGCTCCAGCAGGCCCAGCGGCGAACGCGGGTCCAGCGCCAGCAGCGCATCGGCGGCGCGCAGAGCCTCGTCGAAGAGGCCCAGTCCGTCGCTTTCCACGGCCAGCTTCAACCACTGCGCCGGGGTGACCGCGCAGCGGGCGGCCTGCTGCAAGCTGTGCTGCGCCGCGCCGCCGTCGTCGGCACGGCCCTGCGCCACGCCCAGCATGCACCAGGCCGTGAAATCGTTGGCTCGCTGCGCCACCACCCGCGACAGGTGCTCGGCCGCAGTCGCCCACTCCCCGGCCTCGAAGTGGTGCAGCCCCCGCCATTGCCGCACTTCGGGGTGGTCGGGCGCCTCGCGCGCCACCTGCAGCACCCACTGGGCGGACATCAGCTTGTCGCCCGCGGCGTGCTGGCGCATCGCCTGGCGCATCATTTCGGCCTGGGCTGCCGTCAGGCCACGCAGCCGTTCGCGCAGGACGGCAGCCTGTGCCTTGCCGACCGGGTCGGTTCGAACTGGGGTCTTCATCCCCGGATTCTGCCGCCGGCCCTGCCTCGAGATCGACCCCGTCAGGCCCGCCGCACCGCGCCCTGTCAGCACTCTCGGGCCGAGAGTGCTAATATTTCGGGAACCCGCTAGCCCGAGAGGTACTCACAAGCCGCATGAACGCTACTGCCACCACCGCCCTGACCCTGCGCGACCCCTGGTCCCTGGTGCCCTCGCTGGGCAACCTGGAGGCCTATGTCTCGGCGGTCAACCGCATGCCGATGCTGACGCCGACGCAGGAGACGGAACTCGCCCGCGCGCTGCGCGACCAGAGTGACGTGCAGGCGGCCGGGCGGCTGGTGCTTTCGCACCTGCGGCTGGTGGTGTCGATCTCGCGCCAGTACCTCGGTTACGGCCTGCCGCAGGGCGACCTGATCCAGGAAGGCAACGTCGGCCTGATGAAAGCCGTCAAGCGCTTCGACCCCGAGCAGGGTGTGCGCCTGGTCAGCTACGCCATGCACTGGATCAAGGCCGAAATCCACGAATACATCCTGAAGAACTGGCGCATGGTGAAGGTGGCCACCACCAAGGCCCAGCGCAAGCTGTTTTTCAACCTGCGCTCGATGAAGCAGGGCATGAAGGGCGACGCCGCCGAGGGCGACACGCACCGCAACACGCTGACGCCCACCGAGGTGGCCAGCATGGCACGCGACCTCAAGGTCAAGCCGGAGGAAGTGGTCGAGATGGAGATGCGGCTGTCGGGCGGCGACGTGGCGCTCGAGCCGCAGAACGACGACGGCGAAGAGAGCTACGCGCCCATCGCCTACCTGGCCGACGACAGCAGCGAACCCACACGCCGCATCGAGGCCCGCCACCGCGACTGGCTGTCGGGCGACGGCATCTCGCACGCGCTGAACGCGCTGGACGAGCGCAGCCGCCGCATCGTCGAAGAGCGCTGGCTGAAGGTCAACGACGACAGCTCCGGCGGCATGACGCTGCACGAGCTGGCGGCGGAATACGGCGTCAGTGCCGAGCGCATCCGCCAGATCGAGGTGGCGGCGATGAAGAAGATGCGCAAGGCGCTCGAAACCGTCTGAGCGCCACCGGGCATGAATCGAAGCGGCCCTGCGGGGCCGCTTCGCGTTTCAGCCCTGCTTCAGCAGCAGTTGCAGGTCGTGCTTCAGCGCCTCGGCACCGGTGCCGTAACGCGTGAACAGCCGCACCTTGCCCTGGGTGTCGAAGACGTAGCTGCCGGCGGTGTGGTCCATCGTGTAGCCGCCCTCGGTCTTGCCCGGCACCTTGGCGTAGAAGACCTTGAAGCGCTTGGCGGCGGCCTTGGTCTCGTCGAGGTTGCCGCGCAGCGCGATGAAGTCGGGGCTGAAGTTGGCGACATAGGCCTTCAGCACCTCGGGCGTGTCGCGCTCGGGGTCGATGCTGACGAAGACGCCCTGCACCCGTTCGCCGTCGGCGCCCATGGCCTTCTTCACTTCGGCCAGTTCCAGCATCGTCGTCGGGCAGACGTCGGGGCATTGCGTGAAGCCGAAGAAGACGACCACCAGCTTGCCTTTGAACTCGGCAAGGTGGCGCACACGGCCTTCGGTGTCGGCCAGCGCCAGGTCTTGCGCGTATTCGGCGCCGGTGATGTCGATGGCCTTGTAGGCCGAGGGCTTGGCGGCGTCGCAGGCCGAAAGCACCAGCGGCAGCGCCGCCGCCACGGCCACGGAGATCAGGAAACGACGCGTGACAGCCATGGGCTCAGATAGTGGTCGACCAGCAGCGCGGCAAAGAGCAGCGACAGATGCCAGATCGAGAAGCGGAAGGTCTTGCGTGCCAGCAGGTCGCTGTAGTCGCGCCACAGATACCAGGCGTAGACCATGAAGATGACGCCCAGCACCACGGCGGCGGCGAGGTAGATCCAGCCGCTCATGCCGTAGACGAAGGGCAGCAGCGTGGCGGCAAAGAGCACGAAGGTGTAGAGCAACACCTGCAGCCGCGTGAACTCGGAGCCGTGGGTGATGGGCAGCATGGGCAGGCCGGCCTTGCGGTAGTCCTCCACCCGGTACAGCGCCAGCGCCCAGAAGTGCGGCGGGGTCCACAGGAAGATGATCAGGCACAGCATCAACGCTTCGGGGCCCACGTCGCCCCTCATCGCCGCCCAGCCCAGCACCGGCGGCATGGCGCCGCTGGCGCCGCCAATGACGATGTTCTGCGGCGTCAGCGGCTTGAGGATGACGGTGTAGACCACCGCATAACCGACGAAGGTGGCAAACGTCAGCCACATCGTCAGCGGGTTGACCCAGAAGTACAGCACCGCGCTGCCCAGGGCGCACAGCGCGGCCGAGAAGCTCAGCGTGTAGGGCGTCGTCAGTTCGCCCTTGGCCGTCGGGCGCCAGGCGGTGCGCTTCATGCGGCTGTCGATCTGCTGCTCGACCAGGCAGTTGAAGGCCGCGGCGGCACTGGCCACCAGCCAGATGCCCAGCGTGGCGGCGCCGGCCAGGCGCCAGTCGGGCAGGCCGGGCTGGGCCAGCAGCACGCCGATGAGGGCACAGAAGACGATCAGCTGCACCACACGCGGCTTGGTCAGCGCGTAGTACTGGGCCCAGCGGGTCAGGGCGGGGCGGGGGGTGGCGAGGGTCTGGCTCATCGAGGGTAACCGCGCATTTTAGGCGGCTGCCGCCTGCCGCAGTGGCTCCGCAGCAGAGCGCCGCGATGCCGAACGCGCCAGCAGCAGCACCAGCGTCAGCACCAGCGCCGCCGCGCCGGCAGCGTGGCCGATGGCCGCCGCCAGCGGCCAGCCGAGCACCACGTTCGACAGGCCGCTGGCCAGCTGCGCCAGCAGCAGCGCCGCCAGCGCGCCACCGAAGCGCCGCGCCACCGGCTCGCCGGCACGCCAGAGGCGCCAGGCCAGCACGCCCAGAACTACGGTGGCCACCAGCGCAAACAGCCGGTGCGCCATGTGGATGGCCACCAGCGCCTCGAAGGGCAGCAGGCCGCCGTGCCCGGCCATGCCCAGTTCACGCAGCAGCGTGAAGCCGTGGCCGACGTCCATGGCGGGCCACCACTGGCCGTTGCACTGCGGGAAGCCGGTGCAGGCCAGCACCGCGTAATTGGTGCTCACCCAGCCGCCAAGCGCGATCTGCACCGCCAGCACCGCCAGCCCCACCCCAACGCCGCGCCGCAGCGCGGTCGGCAGCGCCAGCGGCCGCTGACGGAAGGCCTCGTGCTGTGCCGCCAGCAGGGCCAGCAGCGTCAGCCCGCCCAGCAGGTGCAGCGTGACGATGGCCGGGTAGAGCTTGAGTGTCACCGTGTACTTGCCGAACAGCCCCTGCACGATCACCCACACCAGCGTCAGCGTCGGCCACCAGGGCGAAAACGGCAGCCGCTGCCGGTCGCGCCAGGCGGCCGCGGCCATCACCAGGATGAGCACGCCAACCGTCATCGCCAGGTAGCGGTGGATCATCTCGATCCAGGCCTTGCCCCAGGTGACGGGGCCGCTGGGCATCGCCGTCTGCGCGGCGTGGATCTCCTCGCGCGCGCCCAGTGGCGACGCTTCTCCGTAGCAGCCCGGCCAGTCGGGGCAGCCCAGGCCCGAATCGCTCAGCCGCGTGAAGGAACCGAAGACCACGAGGTCGAAGGTCAGGAAGAGCGTCAACGCCGTCAGCGCCGCCAGGCGCTGCGTCGGCCGGCCACCACGCTGGCGCAGCCACACCCAGGACAGCGGCAGCAGCGCGATCACCAGCGCCAGCAGCGCCAGGCGCAGCGTGGGCGCGAAGTCGACGAGGGCTTGCGTTTCCATGTCAGCGCACGGGGCCAAACCCAAGCTTCCCGCCGCGGAACCGGCTTTGCCGGGCCGCTGGCGGACGGCCCCATTGGGGGGGCGAAGCCCGCGACTCCAAGTCCGCCTGCGCGGACTTGGACGGGCAAGCAAGCCACGCCTGTGGCGTGGCGTGGAGCGCGAGCGAGCTTGGGGGCGTCATCTTCCGGCGGGATCCCAGAAGGCCGAAGCGCGCAGCACACGATCGAGGTCGCGCTTGACGCGCGACGGCTCGGGCTGCGGCGGCATGCGCATCATCCACTCGCCCATCGGGTCGACGATGTAGAGGTGATCTTCCAGCGCCTGGCCTTCGGCCGGCGCGAGCCAGCGCGCGACGGCGGCGCGGTCGGCGCGCAGCGCCGTCACCGGCGCCGTGCCGCCGATGGCCTCGCGCAGCATCGGCGAGATCGGGCCGTCGTCGGTGATGAGCCAGATCTTGTCGATGCGGTCGCGTTCGCGGCCCAGCATCTCGCGCAGCTGGCGCTGCGTGAAGAGGCGCTGTTCGCATGCGGCGTCGCAGGCCGACGGGCCCACCAGCACCATCAGCCACTGGCCATGCAGCGAGCGCGCCACCACCGGCGTGCCGTCGAGCGTGCGCAGCGCCAGCTCGGGCAGCGTGCGCGTGGGCAGGATCAGCGTGCCGTAGTTCGTGCGGCCCTCGGGGCGGATCACGAAGTAGGTCAGGTAGGACGCGATCACCGGCGCCGCGCAGACCAGCAGCACGAGCAACATCTTCACACGGCCGAGCCGGGTGCGGCCGTTCGCGGCCGTGGCGGGGTCGGCGAGGTCGGGCCCGGCGATGCCGTGCACGGTCAGCGCCAGCGCCTCAGGCGGCGTCTGCGCGGCGGCCGGTGCGCCGGGGGCGGATGAGTTGGAACCAGACATAGAGGCCGATGATGAGGGCGCAGAGCGCAAACCACTGGAAGGCGTAGCCGTAGTGCTTCTGCACGTCGGCGGCGGGCGCGGGCCACTGGCGCAGCAGGCCGTCGGCGGGGGCGGCGGCGCCGTCGTCCTGCACCACGCTGAAGGGTCGCAGCGGCAGTCCGGTTTCCCGTGCATACGCTGCGACGTCCAGATTTTGCCGGATCGGCCCCGTGTCCGCGCCCGCGAACTCGTACAACCGGCCCGGCCGGGGGGCGATGCGACCCTGCACCTGCACCCTGCCGGCGGGCGGCGGCGGCACCGCCACGCGCGTGCGGTCCATCAGGTCGCGCGGTGCCCAGCCGCGTTCCACCAGCACGGCGCTGCCGTCGTCCAGGCGCAGCGGCGTCACGACGTAGAAGCCCGGCCGCCCGTTCATCTGCCGGTTCTCGAGGAACACGGTGTACGCGCCCAGCCAGCTGCCTTGCAGCAGCACGCCACGATGCACCTGCGTCGGCACCGCGTCGGGCGTGCGCGCCAGTTCGGTCGGCGCCAGCGGCGGCAGGCTGCGCTGGTGCTGCTGTGCGTCGTGCAGGGCCACCTTCTGCGCCGCGCGGTCGAGCTGCCACAGGCCCAGCCGCGCCGTGCCCGCCGACGCCACCAACGCGGCCAGCAGCACCACGGCAGCGCGCAGCTTCAGCACGGCCGACAGCCCGCGCGCGGATAATCCGCAGCGATGAAAACCGTGATGGTGCTGATGCTGGTGGCGGTGCTGGGGGCCCTGGCCAGCGCCGGTGTGTTCATGCTGCGCAAGGGCAAACCAAACGACCGCCGCGGCCTGATGGCACGCGCGCTGGCCGTGCGTGTGGGGCTGTCGGTGGCGCTGTTCCTGTTCATCCTGCTCAGCTGGTACATGGGCTGGGTGCGGCCGACGGGCATTCCCACGGGCCACTGATCCATACAGAAAACGCCGCTTATCGCGGCGTTCCCTTGATCGAGCTTCCCGCCACGGAACCGGCTCAGCCGGGCCGTCGGCGGACACCCCCCTCGGGGGGCAGCGAGCGCTAGCGAGCTTGGGGGCCCACTGTCACAGCCAGTAGACCAGGAAGTACAGACCCAGCCAGACCACGTCGACGAAGTGCCAGTACCAGGCCGCGCCCTCGAAACCGAAGTGGCGCTCGGGCGTGAAGTGGCCCTTCATCAGACGCAGCGTGATGAAGGTCAGCATCAACATGCCCACGAAGACGTGGAAACCGTGGAAACCGGTGAGCATGAAGAAGGTGCTGCCGAAGATGCCGCTGCTGAGCTTGAGGTTCAGGTCGCGGTAGGCATGCATGTACTCGTAGGCCTGCACACCGACGAAGGTGGCGCCCAGGATCACCGTGATCCACATCCAGGCAATGGTCTTGCCGCGCTGGCCCGCGATGAGCGCATGGTGGGCGATGGTCAGCGTGACGCCGGAAGTCAGCAGCAGCGCCGTGTTGATGGTGGGCAGCGGCCAGGGGCCGACCGTGGTGAAAGGCTCCACCGTGCCGGCAGGCGAGGCCGTGACGCCACCACCGACACTGGGCCACAGGGCCTTGAAGTCGGGCCACAGCAGCTGGTTCTCCAGGCTGCCGAGGTTGGGCACCGCGTGCACACGCGCCCAATACAGGGCGCCGAAGAAGGCGGCGAAGAACATCACCTCGCTGAAGATGAACCAGCTCATGCTCCAGCGGAAGGAGACGTCGATGCGGTCGGAATACAGCCCGCCTTCGCTTTCACCGATGGCCTGACTGAACCACTGGAACATCACCGTCAGCCAGACGGCCAGGCCGGCCAGCAGCACGTAGGCACCCCAGCCGGCACCGTTGACCCACTGCCCGGCACCGAAGATGACGAGGAAGAGGCCGAAGGCCATCAACACGGGGTGGCGCGACGGCGCCGGGATGAAGTAGTACGGCGTCGTACCTGCGGTGTGGGTGGCTGCCATTTGGAAAACGCTCCTCGAACCAGAAATTGTCTTGTCTATGCGCCGCGGCTCAGCTGCCCGCGACGCCGCTGCCCACGACCCAGCGCACCAGCAGCACCAGCGCGGCGATGAAAACCACGGCCCCCAGCACACCGGTGATCACCACGTGCACGGGGTTGAGCTTCTGTATGTCCTGCGCCTGGTCGGCCGAACGGCGAACACCAAAAAACGACCAGCCCACGGCGCGCACCGTCTGCCCCAGCGAGCCCTTGCGGGCGGCCGCTTGCTTGAGGTCACTCACGCGCCGCCCGCCTTCGTGGTGACGGCCGTGACGCCCACCGTGCCGGCGGGTGCCGCAGGCACCTTGCCGCCCACCTCGAAGAAGGTGTAGGACAGCGTGATGGTGGTGACGTCCTTGGGCAGCTTGGGGTCGATGACGAAGGCCACCGGCCAGCTCTTGCTTTCGCCCGGCGCCAGCGTCCACTCGGTGAAGCAGAAACACTCCACCTTGTTGAAATGCGCGCTGGCCTGCATCGGCGCATAACTGGGGATGGCCTGCGCGGCCATGGTGCGGTTCTGCTTGTTGCGGAACTCGTACATCACGGTCGTCATCTCGCCCGGGTGCACCTGCAGCGACCGCTGCGCGGGCTTGAAGTCCCAGGGCCCGCGCACGTTGGCGTCGAACTCGACCGTGATGGTGCGCGTCGTGTCGACCTGGGTGTTGGCGGGCGGCTTGGGCTTGCTCCAGCTGCCGCTGGCGACACGCTGATCGGCAAGGCTGAGCACGTTGATGCCCAGGGCATCGCAGATGGCGCGGTACATCGGCACCAGCGCATAACCGAAGCCGAACATCACCGTCACGATGACGAGCAGCTTGCCGAGCATGCGGCGGTTGTCGGCGAACAGACGGTTGACCATGGTGGCGGGTGCGCTGTCAGCGTCCGAGCAGGATGATCTTCGTCACGAAGCCGACGCCGAACAGCACTGCCAGCGAGGCCAGGATCAGCGCCAGCCGCAGGTTGGACTTGCGTTGCTGCGGGTTGAGGGCCATCGGGGCGGCCCTCAGCCGACCACGCGCGTGGCGGTGGCGTCGAGCTTGGGCGGCGTTTCGAAGGTATGCCAGGGCGCGGGCGAAGGCACTTCCCACTCCAGGCCTTCAGCGGCTTCCCAGGGCTTCTGCGCCGCAGGCTCGCCCTTGCCACGCATCATCGGCACGACGACGAAGAGGAAGAAGTAGACCTGCATGAAACCGAAGCCGAAGGCACCGATGGACGCCAGCATGTTGAAGTCGGCGAACTGCATCGGGTAGTCGGCATAACGGCGCGGCATGCCGGCCAGACCCAGGAAGTGCATCGGGAAGAAGGTGATGTTGAAGAAGATCAACGAACCCCAGAAGTGGATCTTGCCGCGTGTCTCCGAATACATCACGCCGGTCCACTTCGGGCCCCAGTAGTAGACACCGGCGAACAGCGCGTACAGCGAGCCCGCGACCAGCACGTAGTGGAAGTGGGCGACGACGTAGTAGGTGTCGTGCAGGCTGTAGTCGATGCCGGCATTGGCCAGAACCACGCCCGTCACACCGCCCACCGTGAACAGGAAGATGAAGCCGATCGCCCACAG
>CAMTUD010000064.1:0-13378 GCA_947084805.1 uncultured beta proteobacterium
GCGCTGCCGGCCCGGCAAGCGGGCGCGGCCGGCCGTTCAGCCGCCCGGCGCGGCGTTGCGGAAGCGGTCGTGGCAGGACTTGCAGGCCTTCTCCACCTGCTCGACGGCCGGCCGCCCGGCGTCGGCGCCACCACGCTCGGCGGCGGCCTGCAGCACCGCCAGCGCGGCCAGGTAGTCGTCCTGGGCCTGCTTGAACTCGGCCGGCTTGTCCCACACGGCGGGTTTGGCGCGTGTGGGCGGGTAGTTGCCGTCGGCGCTGAAGTAGGGCCAGGGCAGCGTCGACAGGCGCTGCAGTTCCAGCGTGCCGGCCTTGAAGGCGGCGGCGTCCCACGGCTTGCGGTCGCGCGCCATCAGACCCAGCGGTTCCAGTGCCCCCGTGAACTGCTTGAACACGGCCTTGCGCTTGCTCAGCAGCTGTTGGGGGTGGGTGTCCTTGGCGCTGTCGCTGCAGCCGGTGGCCAGCAGCGTGGCGGCGAGCAGCGCGACGGCGGCGCCGGTGTATCTCTTCTTGGGCATCGGGGGTCCGGCAGGTGAACGGGAAGGCGCCGTGCGGCAGGCGCGGCGCTGGCAGGGCAATGTAGCCGCGCGGCGGCCCCGCCGCGGGCGCTTGGGCAGAATCAGCCGCCCACGCACAAGGAGTTCCGGATGAGCGAAGACCCGCGCTGCTGCGGCAGCGGCACCTGCATCATCGACGACGCCGGCCGTTGCTGGTGTGGCCAGCAATGGAACGGGCAGCGCATGTGCACCCCGGGCACGGCCGCCGCGCCGGTGGCCGACGACGACGACCCGGCCCCGCCAGCCGAAGACGCCGTCTGAACACGCGGCCCGGCATCCGCAGCCCGCCTGGGCGGCGTCAGGCGATCAGCAGCGCACGGAAGTCGTTGACGTTGGTGAAGGTCGGCCCGGGCGTCACCAGGTCGCCCAGCGGCTTGAAGAAGTTGTAGGCGTCGTTGCGGTCCAGGTACTCGGCGGCCTTCATGCCCAGCGCCTGCGCGCGCGCCAGCGTGCTGGGCGTGACGATGGCGCCGGCGTTGTCCTCGATGCCGTCGATGCCGTCGGTGTCGGCCGCCAGCACGTGCACACCGGGCTCGCCCTGCAGCGCGATGGCGCAGCCGAGCAGGAACTCGGTGGCGCGGCCGCCACGGCCGCCCTTCGATTTCACCGTCACCGTCGTCTCGCCACCCGACAGGATGACGCAGGGCCGCGCGAACGGCGCACCGCGCCTCGCCACCGCGCGCGCCAGCGCAGCCTGCACCTTGCCCACCTCGCGGCTTTCGCCTTCCATCTCGTCGCTGAGGATGTGCGCAGCGATGCCGGCGGCACGCGCCACCGCCGCCGCGGCTTCCAGGCTCTGCTGCGGCGTGGCGATCATGTGCACCTCGTGGCCCGTGAACACCGCGTTGCCGGGCTTGGGGGTTTCGAAGGCGCCGCTCTCCAGCCCGGCGCGCGCCGCGGGCGGCAGTTCGATGCCGTAGCGCCGGCAGATCGCCAGCGCGTCGGCGCAGGTCGTGCCGTCGGCCACCGTGGGGCCGCTGGCGATGACCTCGGGCGCATCACCCGGCACGTCGCTGATGAGCAGCGTGACCACACGCGCCGGTGCGCACATCGCGGCCAGCCGCCCGCCCTTGATGGCGCTGAGGTGCTTGCGCACGCAGTTCATCTCGTCGATGGCCGCGCCGCTCTTCAGCAGCGCCTGGTTGATGGCCTGCTTGTCCTCCAGCGTCAGCCCTGGCGCCGGCAGCGACAGCAGTGCCGAGCCGCCGCCGCTGACCAGGCACAGCACGAGGTCGTGTTCACCGAGCCCCCGCGTCAGTTCGGCGATGCGCTGCGCGGCGTGCCGGCCGGCTTCGTCGGGCACCGGGTGGCGTGCCTCCACCACTTCGATGCGCCCCGCGTTTTTCTCGCGCAGCGCCTGTAGGCCGGCGGTACGTGCTCGTAGCGGGTGACCACCAGGCCCGACAGCGGGGCGTCGGCCGGCCACAGCGCATCCACCGCGGCGGCCATCGCGCCGCCGGCCTTGCCGGCGCCCAGCACCAGCGTGCGGCCGCGTCGGGGGCCGCTGGTGTCGGGTGGCCGCGGCAGGTGGGCGGCCGTGTTGTGGGCCGGCAGCGCACGCTGCACGGCGGTGTCGTAGAGGCTGCGCAGGAAGGCGCGCGGGTCGGTGAGGGTCGTCATCCAGCGGCCCTGGTTCAGCGCGGGGAAGGGTGCGTGGGGTCGACCCAGGCCACGGACTCGGGCTTCTCGACCGGCTCGATGTCCAGGTTCACCGCCACCGCCTCGCCGTCGCTGCGGCACAGCACACATTCCAGCGTCTCGGTGGCGCTGGCGTTGATCTCCTGGTGCGGCACCCAGGGCGGCACGTAGATGAAGTCGCCCGGGCCGGCCTCGGCGGTGAATTCCAGCTGCTCGCCCCAGCGCATGCGGGCGCGGCCCTTGATCACGTAGATCACGCTCTCCAGTGCGCCGTGGTGGTGGGCCCCGGTCTTGGCGTCGGGGTGGATGTGCACGGTGCCGGCCCACAGCTTCTGCGCCCCGACGCGCGCGAAGTTGATGGCCGCCTTGCGGTCCATGCCCGGCGTCTGGGCGGTGTGGGCGTCGAGCTGGTTGGCGGGCACGACACGCACGCCGTCGTGCTGCCAGCGGGGGGATGAAGAGGTGCTCATGGCGCAGACGCCTTGCGGGCGTGTTGTGGCTTGCGGCGCCGATTGTGCTGCGGCGATGGCGGTGGCCGCGTGGCGGCGTGCTTCGGCCGGGATCAGGCCGGCCGCGTGCGCCGCCAAGCGCCGAAGGCCGCCGCGGTGGCGCACAGCGTCCAGCACAGCCAGGCCGACCACAGCGTGTGGCTGGGGTAGTGCGCGCCGCGCGCCAGCTGCGCCGTGCCGAAGATCAGCCCTACGGCCAGCACGGCGCCAAGCCAGGCACGTGCGCGCCGGGCGTCGGTGTCGCGCCACTGGAAGTACAGGCCGAAGAAGGCGAAGGCCGCCACCGCGTGGCCGGAAGGGAAACAGTGCCCGGCGCCGCCGTCGCGCTGGCCCAACGCCCAGTGCGAGACGTAGTGCGCGACGCCGCCGAATTCGGCCAGGTCCCAGGGGCAGCTGGTGGCCGACAGGCGCTTCAGCGCCGGCACCGCCAGCACACACAGCAGCATCACGCCGATCCAGCGCCAGCGGCTGGCGCGGCCGGGGTCGGCGGCGCTGCGCGGCCCGGCACGCCAGGCGGTGAACACCAGTGCGGCCAGTAGCAGCCAGGCGCCCAGGCGGCCGCCATCGTGAAGCAGCGTGCTGGCCCAGGCGCTGTCGCGCCAGACGAAGCCCTGCAGGCTGCCGAACAGCCGCGCGGCGGGCAGGTCAGCACCGCGGGCGTCCCAGGCCAGCAGCGCCACAAGCGCGCCCCCGGTGACGACGAGGTCGCGGCGCAGCCAGGGCAGCGGGCCCGCCCCGGCGGGGCCGGCCACGGCGACGGCCTCGTGCACCGTCATGGCGCCGCAGGCCGGCTGCGGCAGCCCTGCGCCAGGTCCAGCGGCGCTTCGTAGAGGCCGGTCTTCACGTCCAGCAGGCCCAGCAGGGTGTGGAAGAGGTGGTCGTGGGACGCCGGCTGCGCCGCTTGCCGGCCCAGGCAGGCCGCGTCCAGGTGCAGCGCCTGCGGCGCGCCGGCGCTCAGCCATAGCGTCATCGGCACTCGTTTTTGCATGTCGGGCGCGATGGCATAGGGCAGGCCGTGCAGGAAGAGGTTGTTCTCGCCCAGCGACTCGCCGTGGTCGGAGACGTAGAGCACCACGCTGTCGACGGCGCCCTGCGCCGCCTGCAGCTTGGCGATCAGGCTCACCAGCACGTGGTCGGTGTAGAGCAGCGCGTTGTCGTAGGCGTTGACGATCTCGTCGCGGCTGCACTTCTGCAGGTCGTCGAAGCCGCAGGCCGGCTGGAAGCGCGCGAAGGCCGGTGGGTAGCGCCTGAAGTAGGACGGCCCGTGGTTGCCCAGCGTGTGCAGCACCAGCAGCTGCGTGCCGGCCGGCGTGCCGGCCAGCTTCGTCGCCGCGGCCAGGCGGTCTTCCAGGCCGGTCAGCAGGCCTTCGTCGAGGCAGCGGCCCTCGGCGCACAGGCCGGGCAGCTTCAGCGACGACACCTCGTCCTGCGACAGGCCTTCGCACACGCCCTTGCAGCCCGACTGGTTGTCGCGCCAGTGCACACCCGCGCCGGCCCGCGCCACCACGTGCAGCAGCGACTCGCTGCCGCGCACGCGGCTTTCGTCGTAGTCGCGCCGGCCCACCGGCGCGAACATGCAGGGCAGCGAGACCTCGGTGTTGGTGCCGCAGGCGCTGACGTCGGGGAAGTTGACCAGCGTGCCGGCGCCCGGCTGGCCGCTGCGCGCGGCCAGCGCGGCCAGTTCGGGCGTGGTCTGGCGTGTGTAGCCGTTCAAGCCCCAGTTGGCGGCGCGCGCGGTTTCGCCCACCACCAGCACCACCAGCAGCGGCTTCGTGCGCGCCAGCAGCGCGGGGCCGGGTGCGGCGTCCAGGCCGATGGGCTGGCGCGGCTTGGCCGCGCCCTGGGCCTGGGCTGCGGCCACGGCGCCGATCGACCACAGGTAGTTGGCCGGCGTCGCCAGGTAGCGCATCTCCTTGTGGTTGCGCATCATCGACGCAAAAGGCTGGAAGACGAGCATCAGCGTGCCCACCAGCACCACCAGCGCGGCCGCAAAGCCCGCCAGGCGGCGCCCGATGGCGCGCGGCCAGGGCCGCGGCTGCACACGCACGCGCCACAGCAGCATCAGCGGCAGCACGGCGTACAGCAGCAGGTGCGGCAGCAGCCCCCACGAAAACAGCTCGCGCGCCTCGGCCACGTCGGTGCGCATCACGTTGCGCAGCATCGACGGATCCAGGTAGACGCCGTAGGACTGCATGAAGTGGGTGGCGAAGGCCGTGCCCACCAGCAGCACCGCCAGCACCGGCTTGACGCTGTGGCGGGTGCACACCAGCGACAGCAGCAGGTAGTGCAGCGCCGTCATCATCACCAGCAGTGCCAGTGCAAAGCCCCAGGTGCCGGGCTGCGAAATCACGCGTTCCTTCAGCGCGGCACTGAAGAACAGGCGGTTGGCGCTGAAGGCCCAGAACAGGCTGGCCGCCAGCATCAGCTGTTCGACGCTGACCTTGAGCAGGGCCGCGCCGCCTTCGGCGTCGGGGCCGCCACGCGCGCGCGCGAGCGGCAATTTGAGGAAACTCATCGGCGTATTAGAGCCCCCGGTGCTGAAGGCGGGCTGAAGCAACCGGACGTGCCGCAGTGCTACCGTGCAGATCCGGCCGAGAACCCGGCCATCCCGCCATGCGACTGCTCCTGCTCGAAGACGACGAACTGCTCGGCGAAGGCCTGCGCGACTTCCTGCGCGCCGACGGCCACGTCGTCGACTGGGCCCGCCGTCTGGCTGACATCGAGGCCTACCGCGGCGAGTCCTTCGATGCCTGGCTCGTCGACTGGCAGCTGCCCGACGGTTCCGGCCTGGACTGGCTGCGCGGCCAGCGCCGCCGCGGCGACACCACGCCGGCGCTGATGCTCACCGCACGCGACCTGCTGGCCGACCGCCTGCAGGGCCTGGACGGCGGCGCCGATGACTACGTGGTCAAGCCCTTTGCGCCCGAGGAACTGGTGGCCCGGCTGCGCGCCGTGTGCCGCCGCAGTGCCGGCAGCGCCGGCGCCCGCGTCGGCTTCGGGCCGGTGACGGTGGACCTGGCGGCGCGCTGCGCCTGGCGCGACGGCGAGCGCATCGACCTCACGGCGCGCGAATGGGCGGTGCTGGAAGCGCTGGCGCTGCGCCCCGGTCGCATCGTCGCCAAACCCGATCTGGAACGTCTGGTGCTGGGCTTCGACACCGTGCTGGCGAGCAACGCGCTGGAGGTGCACGTCTCCAGCCTGCGGCGCAAGCTCGGGCGCGAACTGGTGCAGACCGTGCGCGGCATGGGCTACCGCATCGGCGGGGGTGCCGAGTGAGTGCGCTGCCACGCGCCGCGGGCGCAGCGCCGGGCGCGCCACGTTCCATCCGCCGCCGCCTGCTGCGCGCCCTGCTGCTGTGGGCGCTGGTGTGGAGCAGCGCGCTGGCGGTGGCGGTGTGGCTGGCGGTGCGCGAGGAGGTCGACGAACTGCTCGACGACGGCCTGAAGAGCGCGGCCGAGGAACTCATCGGCCCCATGCTCAGTGCGACGGCGGCGGCGTCGGCCGCCGCCACGACGGTGCCCGAGTCTGTGCCCGCGCCTGTGCCGGCGCTCATGCCGACCGCGGCCCACGGCGTCGCCGGGGTGCCGCGCTTCGTGTGGCAGCAGGTGGCCCATGGCGAGGGTGCGCGGCTGCTGCGCCATTCGGCCGGCGCGCCGCTGCAGCCCTTGCGCGCCACCCCCGCGCCCGGTTTCGCCAGCGTGCCCGGCTGGCGCGTCTTCGGGCTGGCGCTGGGTGTCGACGCGCAGATGCTCTACGTGGCGCAGAGCCGCACCGAGCGCGGCGAGGCGCTGGCCGAGATCGGCCTGGCGGTGCTCACGGCCGGCCTGCCGATGGGCCTGCTGGGCCTGCTGTGGCTGGGCACGCGGGTGCGCCAGGAACTGGCGCCGCTGCAGGCGCTGTCGCAGCGCCTCGCCGCGCACGACCCGCTGCAGCCGGGGGCCACGCTGGGTGCCGCCGCGTACGAGGAACTGCAGCCCATGCACCAGGCCGTCGACGCGCTGGCCGCGCGCCTGGCGCGCCGCGTGGCGCAGGAACGTGCCTTCACCGCCCACGCCGCGCACGCGCTGCGCACGCCGCTGGCGGGCATCGACGCCCAGCTGGCGGTGGCGCTGCGCGAGGCACCGGCCGAACTGCAGCCGCGCCTGCAGCGTGTGCGCGCCGCGGCCGGGCGGCTGCAGCGTGTGGTGGCCGGGCTGCTGGCCCTGTTCCGCAGCGGTGTGGACGTGCAGCGGGTGGCGCTCGACCTGCCGCGGCTGGCCGAGCGCCTGCCGTTGGAAGGCCTGCGTGTGCAGACCGAGGCCACCGCGCCGATCAGCGCCGACGCCGACCTGCTGACCGCCGCGCTGCTGAACCTGCTGGACAACGCCCTGCGCCACGGCGCCACCACGGTGACGCTGAGCACCCCGGCGCCGCAGGTGCTGCGTGTGCAGGACGACGGCAGCGGCCTGCCGGCGGCGCAGCGCCTGGCCCTGCAGCAGGCGCTGGACGCCGAGGACTACGCCGGCCGCACCGGCCTGGGCCTGACGCTGGCCGACCTGGTGGCGCGGGCCCATGGCGGGCGGCTGCGGCTGCCCGAGGTCGAGGCCGGATTTGCGGCCGAAATGCAGCTGGGGCCGGCCTGAGCGCCGGGCGGGCCCGGCCGCGCAAGCACCCCGCTACCATCGCCACCCCCATGACACGCCCTCAGCCTTCCGAACCGCCGCCCGAGCACGGTGCCGACTCGGCCTTCAAGAGCCGTGGCGGCGTCGGCCGTGTGTTCAACGCGTTCCGCTACTCGCTGGCCGGCTTCCGCGCTGCGCTGCGCCATGAGGCGGCCTTTCGCCAGGAACTGCTGCTGGGTGTGCCGCTGCTGGTGGCCGCGCCCTTCCTGGCGCCCGGGCGCTGGCAGCTGCTGGTGATGGTGGGCAGCGTGGTGCTGGTGCTGATCGTCGAGTTGCTGAACTCGGCCATCGAGGCGCTGGCCGACGCACTGAGCATCGAACACCACCCGCTGCTGGGCCGCGCCAAGGACCTGGGCAGCGCCGCGGTGATGCTGGCGCTGCTGGGCGTGCCCTTCACCTGGGCGCTGGTGCTCTGGCCGCGCTGACTTCCACGTTGACGGGCTGAGGCCGACGCGCGCTCGGTCTCGGCCTTTCAGCCGCTCAGGCCGCAGCCGGCCGGAAGTGTGCGCGCAGCGCCAGCGCGGCGTCGGGCACGGCGCGGCTGGCTGCGTCCAGCGCGGCCAGGTCGTCGTCGGCCGGCGCGGCCGGGCTGTCGACACCTTCGATGCCGCCGCCCAGCGCCAGCAACGGTGCCACGCTGGCGGCCAGCGCCGGGTCGGTCCAGGCGGCGTCCCAGGCGCTGGGTTGCAGGTCGACGGCCTGCAGGAAACCGGCGCACCAGTCGCGCGCGTCGACGAACTCGTCGGGGCCTTTTTCGGCGATGCTGAACACCGGCTCCCAGTCGGCGGGTGCGGTGTCGAGCTGGTGCGCCAGGTGGCGCAGCTGGCGCAGCAGCTGCACCACGGTGGCCTTGCGCTGGCGCTTGCTGGCAAAGGGCTCGGCGGCCTCGTTGCCGCCCGGCCCGTCGCCACCCCAGACCCAGGGCAGCCACTCGGCGGTGGGCAGCGTGGCCAGCAGTTCGGGCGGGCCGACCTGCAGTGCGGTGAGGAAACCGTCGACGCCGTCGAGCGACATCACGCCGTCGGCGGGCAGGGCCTGCAGCAGCTGGTCGAGGCCGTCGAGTTCAGCCGGACTCAGCGGCGTGACGGGGGAAGCGGGGTCGTAGCGGGGGTAGTCCACGGTGTGGCGGTGGTGCAGGGCAGGGGTGCGGAGTGTCGCCGACGGCGGCCTGCCTGCGGCAGGAGGGGGGTGGCAGTGGCGGTTCAGGCGCTGGTCAGGCGCCGGTCAGGCGCTGGCCAAACGCACCCGGGTCGTGCCGACCGCGACCTCGTCGCCAGCGCGCAGCTTGCGGCCGCGGCGGGTCTCGATTTTGCCGTTGACGCTGGCGCCGCCCTCGGCGATCAGCACCTTGGCGGCGCCGCCACTCGGGGCCAGGCCGGTGGCCTTGAGCAGGGCGTCGAGCGTGATGTGCTCGCCGCGCAGGGCGAAGGGCAGGGGTGCGTTCATGGCGCTATTGGACCGCAGTCCGTCCGGCCATCTGCGGCGGCGCCGGTGATGTCCAATGTGGCCTACTTCATCCGCACCGCTGAACCATGGCCCGCCTGCCCTACGCCGACCTGAACCACCCCGAAGCCGCGCCGCTGGTGCAGCGCATCGTCGCCGAGCGTGGCCACGTGCTGCACCTCTACCAGATGCTGCTGCACAGCCCGCCGCTGGCCGAAGGCTGGCTGAGCTACCTGACCGCCGTGCGGCAGAAGCTGTCGATCGGCGGCGCGCTGCGTGAACTGATGATCATGCGCGTGGCGCTGCTCAACGGCGCGCCCTACGAAGCCTTCCAGCACGCGCCCATCGCGCTGAAGGAGGGCGTGAGCCAGGCGCAGCTGGACGCGCTGGGCGCCTGGGCCGACAGCCCGCTCTTCGACAACACCCAGCGCGCCGTGCTGGCGCTGACCGACGCGATGACACGCGACATCCACTTCGCGCCCGAGATCATGGCCGCCGTGCGCGACGCCCTGGGTGAACGTGGTGCGGTCGAGGCTGCGGCCACCATCGCGGCCTACAACATGGTGTCGCGTTTCCTCGAGGCGCTGCAGATCCACGCCGACGACGTGCGCTGAGCTGCCGTCTGCGACTGCGGCGGCGTCCGCCCTCAACGCTCGGCGATGTAGTGCTGCAGCACGGGCACCTCGCCCGGCGCCAGGTGTTCACGCAGTCGCGCTTCGAGCTGCTGGTCGGCCAGCGTGCCGCGTGCGCGCTGGTGCAGGTAGTCGGCCCAGCTGGTGACGATGAAACGTTCGACGAAGCGCGACGGGTCGGACAGGTCGCGGTAGACGCGCCAGACGTTGGCGCCATCGCGCCGGCGCGGGGCGCGCAGCAGGCTCACGTCGTCGAGAAAGGCCTCGGCGCACTCGGGGCGCACGCGGTAGGCGATTTCCACCGCCACCGGGCCGGCCTCGGGGTCGGGTGTGTGGGCGACGAAGAGGTCTTCCGACAGCGGTACCTGCGTCACCTCGTGCAGTTCGCTCATGCGCAGCGGGAACGGCCGCTCCAGCAGCAGCCCGGCGGCCATCACCCCTGCGCCCACCAGCAGCGCCGGCGTCAGGCCGACGATGTCGGACACCGCGCCCCAGACGGCCGAGCCGAGGGCAAAGGCGCCTAACGCGCAAAGCGTGTGCAGGCTGGTGGCGCGTGCGCGCACCCAGGGTGGCACGCTGGTCTGGGTGGCGGTGTTGTAGGTGCTCATCACGCTCATCCAGCTGGCGCCGCCGGCCATCAGTGCGGCGTAGGTCAGCCAGCGTGTCGACGACAGCGCCGCCACCACCATCACCACCGCGAAGACCACGCCGCCCAGTCGCACCAGCTTTTCCAGCCCCAGCCTGGCGCGCAGGCGCCCGATGACGAGCCCGGCGGCGACGGCGCCGGTGCCCAGGCAGCCCATCAACAGGCCGAAGCCGGCGGCGCCCAGGCCGAGCTGGCGCTGGCCGATGACGGGCAGCAGCGCCCACAGCGCCGAGCCCGCCGCGCTGTAGGCGCCGGTGCGCACCAGCTGCGCCAGCAGCGTCTCGGAATGGCGCGCGAAGCGCAGTGCGCTGAGCATGCCGCCCCACAGCCGTTCGGCCGGCAGGCGTGAAGGCGGGTGCGGCCGTGGCGGATGGCGGCGCACGCTTTCGAAGAGCGCGGCCACGCCCCCCACCGCCAGCACGAAGACCCAGCCCGGCCCGGCCTGGGCGTAGACCCAGCCGGCCATCGCCGGGCCGATGGCGCGTGCGCTGTTGTAGGCGATGCCGATGGCGGTGATGGCCTGCGGCAGTTCGTCGCGCGGCACCACGTCGACGATGCTCGAGTTCCACGAGGGCGACAGCATCGCCGTGCAGCAGCCGGCCAGGAAGGTCAGCACCAGCAGCGTTGCCGCGCCGGCCACACCGGCCAGGAAGAGCCCGGCCAGCAGCGCCACCAGCAGCGCCTGCACGATCAGTGCGCCCAGCATCAGGCGGCGGCGGTCGGTGGTGTCGGCCAGCACGCCGGCCGGCAGCACCAGCAGGAACATCGGCAGGAAGACGGCGGTCTGCACCAGCGCGGCCAGGAAGGACGAGCCGGTGACTTCGACCATCAGCCAGGCCGCGGCCATGGCCTGCATGGCGTTGCCGATGAAGTAGACGCTGCCGCCGCCCAGCAGCGCGCGGAAGGCGCCGTGGCGCAGCGTGGCGCGGATGGACGTGGGGGCGGCCGACATCGCGCGAGCATCGCATGCCGGCCCGTGGCCGGGCCGGCAACCGGCGCAGCTTGTGGGTTATGTTCGCGGCCTGCTGCCTGTGTGGCAGCCCTGCACACCCTCACGAAACAGGTGCCTCTTGACGATCCAGCTCTACGCCTTCGACACCCCCAACGGCCGCAAGATCAGCGTCGCGCTGGAAGAGATGGGCCTGCCCTACCAGACGCACATCGTCGACATCGGCAAGGGCGAGCAGTTCGACCCGGCCTTCCTGGAGATCAGCCCGAACAACAAGATCCCGGCCATCGTCGACACCGAAGGGCCGGCCGGCGCGCCGGTCAGCGTCTTCGAGTCGGGCGCCATCCTCATCTATCTGGCCGAGAAGACCGGCCGCTTCCTGCCGCAGGAGCCGGTGGCGCGTGTGGCGGTGTTCGAGTGGCTGATGTTCCAGATGGGCGGCTTCGGCCCGATACCCGGCCAGGTGCACCACTTCGCCGCGCTGGAAGACGAAGACACGCGCCGCTACGGCCTGGAGCGTTTCATGGCCGAGACACGCCGCCTCTACGGCGTGATGGACCGGCGCCTGGCCGCGCAGGAGTTTTTCGCCGGTGCACTGTCGATCGCCGACTTCGCCATCCTGGGCTGGGTCTGGCGCCACGCGCGGCACCGCGTCGACCTGGCCGACTTCCCGCACGTGCAGCGCTGGTACCAGGCCTTGATGGCGCGGCCCGCCGTGCAGCGCGGCTTTGCCGTGCCACTGCGCCGCGCCTGACGACGCCGGCCGCAGAATGCAGGCCGCAGCGGGCGTGGGCCCGCGTCTGCAGGAGCGCACGATGGGCTGGTTCTCGAAAAAGGACGAGGGGTTTTTTCTCTCCACCGTGGTGCCCAACGGCGACGGCGCGAAGGTGACGCAGTACCTGGGCGTGGTGAACGGCGAAGCCATCATCGGCGCCAACATCTTCCGCGACATGTTTTCCTCGGTGCGCGACGTGGTGGGCGGCCGCGCCGGCGGCTACGAACGTGCGCTCTCGGGTGCGCGCGACGCTGCGCTGGAAGACCTGATCGCCGCCGCCAAGGAGATGGGCGCCGACGGCGTGGTCGGCATCGACTTCGACTACGAGGTGCTGGGCGAGACCAACGGCATGATGATGGTGGCCGTCAGCGGCACGGCGGTGAAGATGGGCTGAGCGCCGCCGCGCGGCGGTTGTTCAGCCGCAGCCCGGGCCGGCTGCACGGCGCCAGGCCGAGCCGGCCCGCGGGCCGGTGGTGGTGGCGTCCGTGGTGCGCAGCAGTTCACCATCGGCCATGGCCACCAAGCTGTCGCCCGCGGCGCCGAGCAGCTGCACTTTGCGGCCGTGCACACGGCCGCTGAAGCTGAGGCGCTCGGCGCCCTGTGTCAGTGTGGCCTGCAGCATCTGGTAGCGCTGCTCGATGCGCAGTGCGGCACCGCCGGCCACACACCACAGGCCGTCGACCTTCGCCGGCACCGTCCACAGGTGCAGGCGGCTCGTCTTCTCCAGGCCGATGGTCTTCTGCGGCACGGCCAGGGTCAGCGTGCGGTCGGGCGCCCAGTCGCCCAGGTCCCAGTCGTGCGAAACGATGCGCGTGCCCGGGGCCAGTGCCAGCAGGCGTGGGCGCAGCGCCAGGTTGACTTCGGGCAGCAGGTACATCGTGACCACGGTGGCCGGCGCAAGGTCGGTGGCGAAGAGGTCCTGCACCTCGAAGCGCGTGCGCTCGCCTACCCCGGCACGGCGCGCGCTGTCGCGGCTCTGCGTCACCAACTCGGGCACGATCTCCACGCCCAGGCCACTGGCGCCGAAACGCCTGGCTGCGGTGATGACGATGCGACCGTCGCCGGAGCCGAGGTCGATGACGTGGTCCCGGGCGTGCACGCCGGCCAGTTCCAGCATGGCGATCGTCACGTGGTCGGGCGTGGTGATGAAGGGCACATCCTCGACCACCGGTGTAGGCGTGACCACGGCGGCAGCACAGGGCCACAGCGCTGCGGCGCAGAACAGGGTCGCGATTCGGCGGGGCAGTGTCATCTTCATGGGCGCGATGCTAGTGGCGCGGCGAGTGACCCGCTGCGCATCCATGTCGCAGACTTGGGCGTGTTGCGTCGGCTTTCGGCCCGGTGCTGCCGTTCGCGTCCGGCCGCTTTCTGCGTTCGATGCTTCTCGCGCGTCGCGCCAGGCGGCACCCGGCGGCGTCGCCGACTGTGGCGGCCGGCGCTGCGCGCCGACTCCCCTGCGCTGCTCGCCTTGAGGGGGTGCCGCATAACTCACTTCGTTCGCTGCGCTCACTGCGTTCAAACAGGATGCGGCAAGTCAGTTCACGAAGCGCGCTGCGCGCGCCCCCCTCCA
>CAMTUD010000065.1:0-5533 GCA_947084805.1 uncultured beta proteobacterium
CGATCGCCCGAAACACCGCATTGAACTCGTGTCTGCGCATCGCATCCCCACCTGGGTCGCACGGCACGGCGCCGTACGGCCAGTTTCCGGGCAGGGTGGCTCATAGGGTGAGCCTGTCACTACTCAACGCGCATAGAGCCCAGAGATGTCCGCATAGCTGCTGTCGGCGTCACCGACCGCCGCGCTGTAGTCACCAAACAACTTGTACGTGTACCCGGTGAGGTTCGGGCCGCCGATGTAGAAGTTGAAGCTCCACTGGGCCAGGTTGTCACCCGGGGCGTATGCGCCGGCAACGGCCTGGAACACGCCGGCACCGTTGTTGGTCACCGCAGGGCTGGCATAGCGCTGTGTGGCGGTCAGGCCCAGGTTGACTCCGGCAAGCGCGGTGATGGCAACGGCATCGTTCGGGATGCCCGAGCCGCCGAAATTCGCCACCGGCAGACTGCCGAAGGTGGTGTAGCTCACCACTGGACCGGCAAATACACTGGTCGCCGCCAGCGTCAATGCCAGGACGAAGGACTTCTTGATGGACAACATGGTGGGCGCTTCCTGATGGTTGGAATAGTTTTTTCGGCCGGAGCCGACGGCGCAACGCGCGGGATGTGCTTCGCTGCCACCGAGAGAACGCTGGATCCATGCCCCCTAGTTCTAGGGGATCTCAAACGCCATTCAAATCAAGGGCTCGACCGTGTTTCGAGGGCAGATATCACGCGTCCGAAGTCTGTCACTCACTGACCGACGTAAGGCACGCCGACAGGGCGAAGGCCATGGGCACGGACGGCCTGCCGACGATCGATCGCCTGCGAACGCATCAAGCCTGCGCCGGCCCCGGCACGCTCCAGCGCTTCGTCACTTCACCCTTGGCGTTAGCGCTTTCCAGTTGCACGCCAAACCCCCACAGCCGCGCCACGTGTTTCATCACCTCCTGCCCGCTGTCGTGCAGCGGCCGGTCGTTGTGCTGGAAGTGGCGCAGCGTCAGTGAACGGTCACCCCGCAGGTTGACGTTCCAGACCTGGATGTTGGGCTCACGCGAACCCAGGTCGTACTGGTGGCTCAGGGCCTGACGCACGCGCTTGTAGCCGCTGTCGTCGTGGATGGCGCTGACTTCGAGTTCACCCTGCTTCTCGTCGTCGGTGATGGCAAACAGCCGCAGTTCGCGCATCAGCTTCGGGCTCAGGTACTGGCCGATGAAGCTCTCGTCCTTGAAGTTGCGCATGGCGTGGTCCAGCACCGGCAGCCAGGGTTTGCCGGCGATGTCGGGGAACCACTGGCGGTCTTCATCGGTGGGGTTCTCGCAGATGCGCTTGATGTCGGTGTACATCGCAAAACCCAGCGCATACGGGTTGATGCCGCTGTAGGCGCGGTGGCCCACCGGGGGCTGGTAGACGACGTTGGTGTGCGAGGTCAGCCACTCGATCATCACGCCGTCGGTGAGGTAACCGTCGTCGTACATCGTGTTCAGCAGCTTGTGGTGCCAGAAGCAGTTGTGGTTGATGAAGCACGACGCCTTGTAGGCGTGAGAGTTCTCGACACTGAAGTCCACCACCGGCCCCTCATCCACTTCCAGGCTCTCGATGGTGGTCATGTCGTCCTTGCGCAGGAAGCGGTGGGTCTGGTCCAGCACCGTCTGCAGGGCCTTCTGCTTGGCCGGCAGTCTGAAGCCGACGAGCTCCGCATACCGGGCCAGATCCGAGCCCGACAGCACCATTCGGTGCGTGCCGTCCCGCTGCGGCCTGACCGAACAGACGATGCCCAGGTTCAGCAGCAGCAATTGTTCGGTGCGCAGCAGTTCCAGGCTCTTGCTCACCAGGATGACCTGCCGGTCAGCCACCGAGACGCAGCCGTCGGTGTCGAAGTGCCCGCGCAGGAAGGCGCACACCACCGGCGCCGGCGAACGCAGCACAGAAGGCGGCACCGACTTGCGGCCGGCCGCGCCCAGCCCCTGGGCGAACTCGAAGTGGCTCACCAGCACACGCGCCAGCGCGGCACTGTGTACCGTGCTGTTGAAGTGGTTGCGGTCGGGTCGCCGCCGCGCCTGCAGGCCGAATTGCGTCCGCATCGTCTGCTCGAAGAAATCCAGCAACGGCGCATCCTGCGAGGTCAGGTTGATGCGCCCCGAATGCGAGGTCTCGACGAAGCCGTCGCCGACGAGCTGGCCCAGCACTTCGGCCAGGTCGGCGTTCAATGTGGCCGGCCGCCGAGGCAGGTCATCGGCGTCCTGCAGCGTCAGCGGCTGTGCGCTGTCGGCCTTGATGGCCTGCCAGTCCAGCAGGCAAGCCTGCAGCCTCTGCGCGTTCTCCGGTGACACACGCAGTTGCCGGTGCTGCGACTGCCACTTCAGGAAGGTGTGCATCGACACGCCGTGGCGCGCGCAGACCTCGGCCAGGCGCGGGCGTGACACGGTGTCGTAGTCGATGGCGGCTTCGTGGGGCGCGAACACGCCCTGTCCGCGCCGGATCTCGACCCGGTCGCCCACCTTCAGCGTGCGCAACTCCACCCAGCGCTCGCCGACGAAGACCTTGTGATCGGCCCCGCCGTGCAGCACGTAGCCGTGGCGCGTGCTCAGGCGCACCCGTGGCTTGCACGGGTGGCTGAACCAGTTGACGACACGGTTGCCGTCTTCCACGCTCCCGTTGAACTGGGTGTCCACCAGCTCTTGTGCAGGCATCAGACCGTCGTTGGTGACGATGAGCGTGTCGCCGGTGACGCAGGCCCAGCCTTCGTTCATCACCTGCGTCTGCCGCTGCGGGTAGAAGTACTGCGCCACCTTGCGCACGATGCGCACGATCTCGCGCTGCCAGGGTTCCAGCAGCGGCGCGTTCTTCTCGATGAAGTAGAGCAGGTTCTCCTGCGGCTCGTCAGGGAAACGCTTGGCCTCGGGCGCGGCGTCTTCCTTGGCCGTGCTGCGCGGCAGCGTGCGCCACAGGTCGTTCACCTGCTGCTGCGCGTAGGCCTCGCGGTCGATGCGTTCGGCCAGTTCCTGCGCCAGGCTCTTGCGGCTGGGGCGGCGGTAGCGGTCGACGCCGTGGTTCTGCAGCGCGTGGCAGCTGTCGAGGAAAGCCTCCACCGCGTCGAGCCCATGCTTCTCCTCGCAGGCTGCGACGTAGTTCTTCGCGTAGACCAGGTAGTCGATGATCGACGCCGCATCGGTCCACATGCGGAACAGGTAGTTGCCCTTGAAGAAGCTGTTGTGGCCGTAGGCTGCATGCGCGATCACCAGGGCCTGCATCGCCAGCGTGTTCTCCTCCATCAGGTAGCTGATGCAGGGGTTGCTGTTGATGACGATCTCGTAGGCCAGGCCCATGTGGCCACGCTTGTAGTTCTTCTCGGTGGCGATGAACTCCTTGCCGTAGCTCCAGTGGCGGTAGTTCACCGGCATGCCCACGCTGGCGTAGGCGTCCATCATCTGCTCGGCGGTGATGATCTCGAGCTGGTTCGGGTAGGTGTCCAGGCCAAAACGTTCCGCCGTGGCGCGAATGGCATGGTGGTACTGGTCGATGAGCTCGAAGCTCCAGTCGCTGGGCGCGGGCAGGTGTTCGCTGGGGCGCTGCGCCAGCGGCAGCGGCTGGTCCAGCGCAAGCGGCTTGATCTTCATGCAGCGCCTTTCATGCGGCCTTGGCCCCTTCCTTCTTGAACAGGTCGCGGAACACCGGGTAGATCTGGCTCGCTTCCACCGCCTTGCGCATCGCGAAGTGCTTGTTGACGTCCAGCAGCTGCGTGTATTCGCTCCACAGGTTCTGCTCTTCCTCGGCCACCTGCACATAGGCGAAGTAGCGCACCAGCGGCAGCAGCTTGTCGTTGAGGATCTCGCGGCAGCGGCCGCTGTCGTGGTGCCAGTTGTCGCCGTCGCTGGCCTGCGCGCCGTAGATGTTCCACTGGCTGGGGTCGTAGCGCGCCTTGATGATCTCTTCCATCAGCACCAGCGCGCTGCTGACCACGGTGCCGCCGGTTTCGCGGGCGTGGAAGAAGTTCTCTTCGTCGACCTCGGCAGCCTGCGTGTGGTGGCGAATGAAGACGAGGTCGATCTTCTCGTAGTGCCGCGTCAGGAACAGGTAGAGCAGGATGAAGAAGCGCTTGCTCAGTTCCTTGCGTCCTTCGTCCATCGAGCCGCTGACGTCCATCAGGCAGAACATCACCGCCTTGCTGGTGGGCACCGGCACCTTGATGCGGCTGCGGTAGCGCAGGTCGATGGGGTCGAGGTAGGGGATGCGTTCGACGCGCACGCGCAGCCTGGCGATCTCTTCGGCCAGCGCCTCGATCTCGGCTTCGGCGACGGCGTCGCCGGGCTGAAGCGTGCGCTGCATCTCGGCCAGTTGTTCTTCCATCGCCCGCAGTTCGCGCCGCGGCGCAGTGCCCAGCGCGATGCGCCGGCCCAAGGCGCCGCGCATGCTGCGCACCACGTGCAGGTTGTTGGGCGTGCCGTCGCTGGAGAATCCCGCGCGCTGTTGCTTGAATTCGGGCACCTCGGCCAGTTGCGTGCGCACGAGGTGTGGCAACGCCAGGTCCTCGAAGAAGACCTGCATGAACTCTTCCTTGGACAGCGAGAAGACGAAGTCGTCCTCGCCTTCGCCGCTGTCGCTGGCCTGGCCCTTGCCGCTGCCACCGCCGCCCGAGCCGCCCTTCGGCCGCTCGATGCGGTCGCCCTGCACGTACTCCTTGTTGCCCGGGTGCACGGTCTCGCGCACGCCGCCCTGGCCGTGGCCGAAGACGGGCTCGCTGAGGTCCTTCTTCGGGATGTGAATGTCCTCGCCGCGCTCGACGTCGCTGATGCTGCGGCCGTCGATGGCGCGCTTGACCGCCTCGCGGATCTGATCCTTGTGGCGACGCAGGAAACGCTCGCGGTTGCCGATCGACTTGTTCTTGCCCGCGAGTCGACGGTCAATGATTTGCTGCATGCAAAGCCTCGAACACGCAACCAAGCTTCCCGCCGCGGAACCGGCTTTGCCGGGCCGCTGGCGGACGGCCCCCTTGGGGGGTAGCGAGCGCTAGCGAGCTTGGGGGCTCCATTTAACTGCTCTTCCTCACGCGCAGATACCACTCGCACAACAGCCGCACCTGCTTCTGTGTATAGCCCTTGGCCACCATGCGCGTCACGAAGTCTTCGTGCTTCTTGGCCTCGTCGGCGCTGGCCTTGGCGTTGAAGCTGATGACGGGCAGCAACTCCTCGGTATTCGAGAACATTTTTTTCTCGATCACCGTGCGCAGTTTTTCATAACTGGTCCAGCTCGGGTTCTTGCCGGAATTGTTGGCGCGCGCCCGCAGCACAAAATTGACAATCTCGTTGCGGAAATCTTTCGGGTTGCTGATGCCGGCCGGTTTTTCAATCTTTTCCAACTCACCGTTCAAGGCGACCCGGTCAAACACCTCGCCAGTGTCGGTATCACGGTATTCCTGGTCTTGAATCCAATAATCGGCATAGGTGACATAACGGTCAAAAATATTCTGTCCGTACTCACTATAGCTTTCCAGATATGCGGTTTGAATTTCCTTGCCGATGAACTCGGCATAGCGCGGTGCCAGATTCTCCTTGATA
>CAMTUD010000066.1:0-56155 GCA_947084805.1 uncultured beta proteobacterium
CCGCGCACCGCCGCGCTGGCCGGCGACACCGCGACCACGGCGCGCATGGCCGCGAGGGCGCACGACTTCGCTGCGCAGCACCGCGGTGCGGCCGAACGCATGGCGCAAGCCGTGCTGGCGCTGTTGCCCGCCGCCTGAGTCCCGGCCCCGGGCCCGCCCCGGCCTGCGGGCCCTGCGTCGAGCGTGCAGGCCCTGCGTTGACCTCACGCAACGGCGGCCCCGGCCGGCGACCTAGCATGCCTTGCACGGCCCGCTGCCGCCGCCTTTCACGGTGCGGCGGGCCGTCGGGACCACCGGCATGTCGCAGGCTCACGGCGCCGCAACTTCCGTCCTCGCGCAGGCCGGTGTGGGCCGCCTGGGGCGCCCGCTGCGCCGCACGCGGGTGCTGCTGCTCGTTGCAGCACTCGCACTGGTGCTGGGCCTGCTGGTCTACGCGGTCGACCGCGGCACCGCGCACACACAGGGCCTGCCCGCGCTGACGCTGCCGGCGCCCTGGGTCGGCCTGCATCTCTTCGGCGCGCTCGGCGCCTGGCTGCCGAGCGGCCTGCATGCGCTGGCCTTCAGCCTGCTCACGGCCGCGGCACTGCCGCCGCGGCCCGCGCTGGCCTACGGCGCGTGCGTTGCCTGGTGTGCCATCGACCTGGGCTTCGAGATCGGACAGCTCCCGCAGCTGGCCACCGCGCTGGCCGGCGTGCTGCACCGGGCCGGTGGCGACGCGCCGCTGGTCACGGCGCTGTCGAACTACTTCCTGCGTGGCCGCTTCGACAGCGGCGACATCGCTGCCACCGTGGCGGGCTCGCTGCTGGCGGCGCTGCTGCTGCGCGGCCTTCACTTCGATGAGGAGTCGGATCATGGGCATTGACTTCCGGACGCTGCGCCCCTGGGGCCGTGGCCTGGCCCTGGTGACCGTCGTGGTGTGCGGCCTGTACGCGGTGATCGGCAGCGGTGGCGGCGGTGGCGCGGCGCCCGAGTGCAGCTTCTTCTCGAACAGCTGCAACCCGACCATCGGACCACCGCCGCCCACGCCGGCCGTGCGCATCGAACCCGCGCGCATCACGCTGCAGGTGGGCAGTGCATCGACCTTCTCGACGCAGCTGGCGAACATCGACAACCCAAGCTACCAGTGGTGCCGTACCGACCGTGGCGCCGGCACCTGCATTGCCTTGGCCGGTGTCACCGGCAGCGGCTACACGCTGGCCGCCGCCACCCTGGCCGACGACGGCGCGCGGCTGCGTGTCACCGTCAGCGGCAGCAACGGCATCGCCACCGCAGAAAGTGTGCTGGCCGTGTCGGCGATGCCGGGTGTGCGTTTCGGCGACGGCGACTTCGGGGTCGGCAGCTGGGACGTCGAGGTCATCACCACGCCTTCGGTGGGGGGCCCGGGTTACCGCGCCGAGCGATTGGCCAGCGGTGGCAGCCCCGACGCCTGGTTCCGCGTCGCCGTCGAGCTGCAGCAGGCCAACAGCAGCCTGCGGGCCTTCCACCTGGCCAACGCCGCCGTCTACGACCCCGCGGTGCAGGGCGCCATCCATGTCATCGACTTCGGCGAAGACTGCATTGCGCCCGCGGGCAGCACCAGCAACGTGCTGGTGTTCACGACGCCGCTGCTGACGCAGGCCGGGCGCCGCTACACCGCGCGCAGCACGTGGTCCTGGGCCTGCACTTCCACCACCTGGCTGCCGGTGGCGCGGGCCGTCGGCCTGGCGCGCGATGACTTCGTGCAGGTCGACGGCCCGGCCTGCGCCGCCGGCCAGGCCTGCCCCGACTTCTCGGCCACGGCCGCGCCGCTGCGCTTCGGCTTCGTGCGCAGCGCCGACGGTTCGGGCGGGGCGCAGCCGGGCGTCGCCTTGCAGGGCACCGACAACTGGCGTGTCACGGTCTGGCGGCCGTAGTCGCGGTTCGGGCTGGAGCGGCTCGAGTGGCTTGAGCGGCGCGTCCGCGTGCCGCTGGGGCTCAGCCGCGCAGCAGGTCCAGGCGCGGCAGCCCGCTGCTGCCCGGCAGCACACTGGTGTCGAGCGCCACGCGCGAGACCTGCAGGTGGTCGCCGAGCAGGCTGCGCATCACGGCCCGCAGGTCGGTGGTGATGCGCAGGTCGCGGCCTTCGAAGCGGTCTTTCTTCGCCACGCCGGGCCAGTCGGCCAGCACGCGGCCGCCGCGCACCGCGCCGCCCAGCACGAAGGCCGCGCCGCCGCTGCCGTGGTCGGTGCCGCCGGTGCCGTTGCCGGCCACCTCGCGGCCGAATTCGGTGGCCACCAGCACGGCGCTGCGCCCCCAGGTGCCGCCTTCCAGCAGGCCTGCACGCAGCGCGGCCAGCGTGGCGTCCAGCGTGCGCAGGTTGTTCGACGTGGCGCCGTTGGGGTTGGCCTGGTTGGCGTGTGAATCCCAGCCGCCGAGTTCCAGCACGGCCACCTGCGCGCCCCGCTGCAGGAACTCGGCCGCCTTGCGCGCCAGTGTCACGGCCGCGGCGCGGCCTGCGTTCGCGGGCACGCTGCCGGCGCCCATCGCCATCGGGTTGGCGGCCATGCCGGGCTCGTCGCGCAGGCCGCGGGCACGCGCCAGCGCCTGCGCCAGCGCGGGGTCGGCGCGGTACATCGATTCGAGCCGCGCGACGAGGTCCATCGAAGGCTCGGGCAGCACGCTGGGGGCCCAGGTGTCGACCTCGTCGGCACCGCGCAGCACCAGCGGCACCGCGGTTTCCAGAGCCACGGCGCGCAGCTTCGCCCCGGGCAATGCGCGGCCCAGCCAGCCGGTGGCCAGCTCGTGCGGGCGGCTGCCGCCGCTTTCCAGCACCTGCTGGGCGTCGAAGTGGCTGCGTTCCTTGTAGGGCAGGCCGGTGGCGTGCACCACGGCCAGTTCACCCTGGCCGTACATCGTGTGCAGCTGCGGCAGCAGCGGGTGCAGCGCAAAGGGCCCCTCGAGCCTGAGTGCGTCGGCCGGGAAGCTGGCGAGCGCGCCGCGGGCCTCGGCGAAGGCCGGGTCGCCGACGGCGGGCACGGCGTTCAGGCCGTCCATGCCGCCGCGCAGGATGACGAAGACGAAGCGGCGCGTGGCGGTGCCGCCGCCCGCGGGCGCGGCCGCCACGCTCAATTGGGCCCATGGCGTGAGGGTGCCGGCGAAGGCGCCGGCGAAGGCCTGGCGCAGCAGTTGGCGACGGGAGTTCATGGGGGGAGTCCTCGGGTCTTCGGTTCGGCGGGTCTGCGGTTCAACGGCGCTGGAACTCGGGCGACAGCAGCAGCAGGGCCAGCGCCTGCGGGCCGTCGGCGGCGCGCGCGATCTGGCGTGCCGTGTCTTCGTGCAGCAGCGGACCCAGGCTGGCCTGGGCCAGCGCGCGGGCGTCGACCTGCCGGCCCATGCGCTCGGCCACGCGTGTGGCCCATTCCACGCGTTTCCACACCGCGTCGGGGCCAAGCCACTCTTCGGCGCGGTCGGGCCAGCCGGCCGGCGAGGGCGCGCCCTGCACACGCTGGCCCAGCGCGCCGATGCCGCCGTCGGGCACCCGTGCGTAGGCGGCCTCGCCCAGGCGCAGCAGACGGGCGCTGCTGACGACGAACTCTTCGGGCGTCTTCAGCTTGACGGGCTGCGGCGCCCAGGCTTCGGGCGCCTCGACGAGCGCGCGGTAGACCTGCGGCAGTTCGCCGCCGCTGCGCCGCCAGGCGGCTTCCAGCCGCGCCACCAGGGCCGGCGGCGGCGCGTCGGCCACGAAGTGGCGGGCCAGCTTGGCGCAGACGAAGCGTGCCGTCGAAGCATGCTGCACCAGGTCGTGCAGCACCGCGCGCAGCGCGTCGGGGCCTTCGTCGTAGCGCTTGCCCAGCACGGTCTTCGGGCCGGGCTGGTGCCAGGCGGCTTCGAAGCGGCTGCCCGAACCGGCCGTGCCTTCGGGCGCCGCGACGATCTCGCGCAGCGGCACCCGCCAGCCGGTCAGCACGCTGGCGAAGGCCGTCACGTCGGCCTGCGTGTAGCCGCCCCAGCCGCCGTAGGCCGTGCCACTGTCGTTGACGCCCAGCGTGTGCAATTCGAGGATCTCGCGCGCCAGGTTTTCGTTCAGGCCGCTGATGCGCGGGCCGGGCTGCGCGGCATCACGCGGCCGCCGCGCCAGGCGGCGCACGATCACCGAGTCGGCGCCGGCCGAGTTGTCGTTGTCCAGGTAGCGCAGCATGCCGGCGTGGGTGACGGCGGCATGCAGCAGCGTCTCGAAGCTGCCGCCGATGTGCGGGCGGATGGCCTCGCGCTCGTAGGCGCCGACGATGCCGCGGGTGCTGTTCTTGGCCAGCGACACGGTGAAGTGGTTGGCCCAGAACAGCGCCAGCCGTTCGTTGAAGGGCTGCGTGCTCAGCGTGGCGGTGCTCAGGCGGGCGCGCACGTCGGCCTGCACCACGCGGCGCAGCGGCTCGTAGGGAATCAGCTGCGCCGGCGCTGCGGCGGACGCCGCGCCCGAGGCCATCGCGGCAGACGGCTCGCCGTCGGCCGTCGCCGCCGGCAGGGCGGCCGGCCGCAGCTCGCGCTGGCGGGCCAGGAATTCGGTGTAGCGCTTGAGCCCCTCCACGCCGCTGGCCAGACCGCTGCCGCGTTGCGGCTCGGCCGGCCCCAGCTGGGCCAGCAGCCAGCCCGTGGCGTCGGTGCCCGGCCCCGACAGGTCGGCCTCGCCCAGGCCGAAGCGGTGCGCGGCGAGCGCGGCGCGTAGCGTGTTCTGCGTCATGGCCATGTCTCCATGGCGCGCAGTGTGGGGCCGGCCTTGTGGCCCGGCGTGGCTGCCCGGTGAAGAAAGGTTTCGCACATCGACCGCGATAGGCCGCTGCGCCGTGGGGATGGGCGTGGCCGTTCGAGGCTGGTCACGTCGCCGGCGATTAACCTCCATGCTCCGCACCCGCCGACACCACCGACATGACCCACGCCCTACCCCTGCGCCGCACCGCCCTGGCTGCCCTTACCACCTTGGCCGGCCTGGTGATGTCGCCCAGCGCCCACGCCCAGGCCTTCGACGCGGTGCGCCTGTACGGCGCGGCGCCCGCCAGGGACGGCGGCAACTTCGGCCTGGCGCTGGTCAACGGGCGCAAGTACGCCGGATCGGACGAACGCCGCACCATGCTGCTGCCGGGGCTGGACTACGTCTGGAGCAACGGCTGGTTTGCCGGCACGGCCAACGGCGTGGGCTACAACTTCTCGAGTCAGCCGCTCATGTCCTACGGCCTGCGCCTGACAGCCGACTTCGGCCGCAGCGAAAGCCGTTCGCGGTACCTCCAGGGCATGGGCAATGTCAACGCCGCCGCCGAAGTCGGGGGCTTCCTGAACTTCTCGCTCAACCGCGAGCTGGTGCTGACCTCGTCGCTGCGCTACGGCGCGGGGGTCGACCGCAACGGCCTGCTGCTCGACGTGGGCGCGGTCTACGCCACCGAAGTGGCCCCGCGTTGGCGGCTGGGGCTGGGCGCGGCCACCACCTATGCCAACGCCAGCTACCAGCAGTCGTACTTCGGCGTGACGGCCCGGCAGGCCCTCACCAGTGGCTACGCGGCCTACGCGCCCGGCGCGGGCCTGCGCGACCTGCGCCTGAACGTGTCGCTGGCGCATGGCTTCAGCCAGAAGGTCGGCGTGTTCGCGGCGCTTTCGGCTGGCCGGCTGCTCGGCGACGCCAAGGCCAGCCCGCTGACGCGTGAGGCCGGCAGCGTGAGCCTGGTGGCCGCCGTGACCTACGGGTTCTGACCGGCGCGCGGCTACTTCGCCAGCAAGCGGTTGACGGCGTCGATGTCGGTCGGCGTCAGCTGGCCCGAGGCCTGGCGCAGCTTCAGGCTGCCCACGAGCACGTCGTAACGTGCCTTGGCCAGGTCGCGCCGCGTCTGGAAGAGCTGCAGCTGCGCGTTCAGCACGTCGAGGTTGACACGCACGCCGACCTTGTAGCCCAGCTGCGTGGCTTCCAGCGCGAGCTGGCTCGACGATTCGGCGGCTTCCAGCGCCTTCACCTGCGACAAGCCCGACTGCACGCCGAAGTAGGTGGCGCGTGTGCCCTGCACGACGGCGCGGCGCGCGGCTTCGAGGTCGTTGCGCGACTTCTCTTCGAGCAGCAGCGTTTCCTTGATGCGGTTCTGCGTCGCGCCGCCGGTGTAGAGCGGCCAGTTCATCTGCACGCCCAGGCTGGCCACCGTGCTGGTGCCGGCGTTGCGGTTCAGGTTGGGCAGGCTGCCGCGGCTGTCGCTGGCCCCGAGTGAACCCACGGCGTCGACGGTGGGGCTGTCGCCGGCACGCGCCTTGGTGGTTTCCAGCTGCGCCACTTCCAGGCCGATGCGCGCGCGGCGCACGGCCGGGTGGCCCTGGTCGGCCAACGTCACCCATTCCTCGGGGTTGGCCGGCACCGGCGAAGGCAGCACCACCGGCACAAGCAGCGGCCTGGGCTCGACGGCGCTGCGGCCGACCAGCGTGTCCAGTGCCAGGCGTTTGGTGCGCAGATCGTTCTCGGCGAACAGTTCCTGGAAGGTGCCGAGGTCGAAACGCGCCTGCGCTTCACGCGTGTCGGTGATGGTGGCGGTGCCGACCTCGAAGTTGCGCTTGGCCGAGGCCAGCTGTTCGGCGGTGGCGGCCTTGTTGGCGCGTGTGGTGGCCAGCGTGTCCTGCGCGGCCAGCACGTCGAAGTAGGCCTGCGCCACGCGCACGATGAGGTCCTGCTCGGCGGTCTCGAGATCGGCCTGCGCCGTGATCAGCAGCTTGCGCGCCTGCTCGATGGTGGCACCGTTGGCGCGGTTGAACAGCGGAAAGCGGCCGTTGAGCGCGCCCTGCACCGTGTTCGTGGCCTTGGCGCCGATGTTGGGCGGGTCGGTCTGGGTCGTGCTGGCGCCGGCGGTGGCGGCCAGCGAAGGCCGCATCAGGGCCTCGCTCTGCGCGGCGCGGTACTCCACCGAGGCGGCGTTGGCCTTGGCCGCCAGGTAGGTGGCGTCGAAGGCGCGTGCAGCGTCGTAGAGCTCCTGCAGGCTTTGCGACCAGGCAAGGGCCGGCAGGGCCAGCAGCAGCGCAGCGGCCAGGGCCGAGGGCCGGGGGGAGAAGGTCGAGTGCATGCAGCTTCCTTGGAGAGTGTTCGGTGGCGACGGCCACCGGCCGGGACAGGCCCGCGCGGCGGCGTGCAGGCCGGCGAGGTTATAGCGGGGGTGGGACGGTTGCGGCCGCCTCCATGCGACGACCTGCAGCCGGCAGGCGCCAGGCGCCGGCGCAGCGGCGACGAACGGCGCGCGCCGGGTGCGGCGTGCAGGCGGTGCAGGCGGTCGAAGGGGCGCGGCGGGGCAAGGTGTGGGTCTTCAGAAGTGGAAACGTGTCGGCTCGGCAAAACCTTCCAGCCGCGGCGCCACGGTGTCGAAGAGGTCGGTTTCTGACCAGGCGGCGTCACCGGCGCGGGTGTAGAGGCGGGCCCGCATCACGGGTTCGTCGCCCACCACGGCCGCCAGGCGGCCGCCGACCTTCAGTTGCTTGAGCAGCGCCTGCGGCACCTCGGGCACCGAGCCCGAGAGCAGGATGACGTCGAAGGGCGCCTCGCCCGGCAGGCCACGCGCGCCATCGGCCGCGCTGCAGTCGATGACCTTGACGTTGACGATGCCGCTGGCAGCGAGGTGCGTGCGCGCGGCCTGCGCCAGCGCCGGCCGGCATTCCAGCGTCAGCACGCGCATCGCGCGGTGCGCCAGCAGCGCGGCCATGAAGCCGCTGCCGGTGCCGATCTCCAGCACCTTTTCGTGGCGCTGCACCTGCAGTTCCTGCAGCAGCCGCGCTTCGACCTTGGGCTCGAGCATGTGCTGGCCGTCGCCCAGCGGCACCGGGGTGTCGACGAAGGCCAGCGCGCGCATCGCGTGCGGCACGAAGTCTTCGCGCCTGACGGTGGCCAGCAGCGAAAGCACGGCCTGGTCGAGCACCTCCCAGGGGCGGATCTGCTGCTCGATCATGTTGAAGCGGGCGAGTTCGGTGTCCATGTCGGTACGCGGGCGGGTCAGGGGCGGGTCGAGGGCGACAGATGAATTTTAGGCTGCCACCCTTGCACGGGCTTGCGCGGCGACGGGCGGGGTGCGGCCGTGGTGTCTTTTCATGCGCAGCCGGGCGCGCGGACCTCCAGGCCGCGCAGCACGAGGTCGAGGTGGGTGTCGAGCATGAGCGTGGGGTCGACTTCGACGCGGCCCTCGATGGCGCAGCTGCCGAAGGAGTGGCGGCACAGCACCATGAAAAGCAGCGGCGCCATCAGCGTGTGTGCGGCCTCGTGCAAGGGCATGGGGCGGAACTCGCCACGCGTGATGCCGCGCTGGATGCAGTTGCCGAACAGGCGGTCGGCCGGCACGATGACTTCGTCGCTGTAGAACTGGGCCAGTTCGGGGAAGTTGCGCACCTCGGCGATCACCACCTTGTGGATGCCTGCGGCCGGCGTGTTGCCGAAGCGGTTCCACCAGGTGTGCATCAGCGCCCTGAGCAGTTCCGAACTGCTGCCTTCGAAACACTCGACGAGTTCGATGCCCTCGGCGATCAGCGCGCCCAGGTTGCTGCGCACGACGGCCTTGAACAGCTCTTCCTTGCTCGGGTAGTAGAGATAGAGCGTGCCCTTGGAAACGCCGGCGCGCTGCGCCACTTCCTCGGCGCGTGTGGCCGCAAAACCCTTGTCGACGAAGAGCGCCAGCGCGGCGTCCAGCAACTCCTGCGGCCGCGCTTCCTTGCGGCGCTGGCGGGCGGGTGGCTGGGGCGGCTCGGCGCTCGGGTGGGCAGTGCTCATATTAATGACTGACTGGTCAGTAATGTAACGTGCTGCCCGCCGCCGGGTCAAGCCGCCGCCGGTCCCGCCGCCGGCTCCTAGAATGGACCTATGCAACGCCGCCGCCTGCTCCGCGCCACCCCCGTCCTGGCGCTGCTGGTGCCGCTGGCGATGGGCGGCTGCGCCGGCCTGCTGGGCCCGCCGACGGTGACGCTGAGCGAGGCCGAACTCGCGCGCCTGATGGAGCGCAACTTCCCGGTCGACCGCACGCTGCTGGACATCTTCGACGTCACCGTCAACGCACCGCGTGTGCGCCTGCTGCCCGAAGCGAACCGCATTGCCGCCACGGTCGGCGTACGCGCGCGCAACCGGCTGTTTGCGCTGGGCTGGCAGGGCCAGATCGACTTCGACGCCGCGCTGCGCTGGGAGCCCACCGACCAGACGGTGCGCCTGTCGCAGGTGCGGGTGCGCGACCTGGCGCTGGTCGACCCCGGCGCCTTCAACCGCAACACGGTCGAGCGCCTGGGCGCCGCGCTGGCCGAGCGCGTGCTGGAAGACAGCGCCATCTACCGCCTGCCGGCCGAGCGCGCGGCGCAGTTGCGCGAAAAGGGCTACCGGCCCGGCAGCGTGGACGTCACGGGGCGGGGGCTGGAGATTCGCTTCGTGCCGCTGGCCGACGCGGGCGCCGCGCCGCGCTGAGGCGGTGCCGGCGCCGATACGGGCGCTGGCTATCATCCGCCGCCTTCCTGCCGCCCGGCAGCCCCCCGCCGTCACGGCACCCGCTGGAGCCCCCGCACTTGGACCCGATACTGCTGATCAAGGCCGCCCTGATGGGCGTGGTGGAGGGGCTCACCGAGTTCCTGCCCATCTCGTCCACCGGCCACCTCATCCTGGCCGGTTCGCTGCTGGGCTTCACCGGCGAGACGGCCAAGGTCTTCGACGTCGCGATCCAGACCGGCGCCATGTTCGCGGTGGTCTGGCAGTACCGCGTGCGGCTGCTCGCCACGGTGCAGGGCATCGGAACCGACCCGGTGGCGCAGCGGTTTGCGCGCAATGTCTTCGTGGCCTTCCTGCCGGCGGCGTTTTTCGGCCTGCTGTTCGGCAAGATGGTCAAGACGCACCTCTTCCATCCGGTGCCGGTGGCGCTGGCCTTCATCGTCGGCGGCATCGTGATCCTGATCGTCGAGCGCTGGCACCACCGCAAGTACGGCGAGCGTGACCTCGAAGGCACACGCCGCGCGCGTGTCGAGACGGTGGACGACATGGGCATGCTCGACGCGCTGAAGGTCGGCCTGCTGCAATGCCTGGCGCTGATTCCGGGCACCAGCCGTTCGGGCGCCACCATCATCGGCGCCATGACGTTGGGTTTCTCGCGCAAGTGCGCCACCGAGTTCAGCTTCTACCTCGGCATCCCCACGCTGATGGCGGCGGGCGCCTACTCGGTGTGGAAGGAACGCGCCGCGCTGCACCTGCACGACGTGCCGATGTTCGCCGTGGGCCTCGTGGTCTCGTTCTTCTCGGCGCTGCTGTGCATCCGCTGGCTCATCCGCTACATCTCGACCCACGACTTCACGTGGTTCGCCTGGTACCGCATCGTCTTCGGCTGCATCGTGCTGGCCACGGCCTACAGCGGCCTGGTGAACTGGACGGCGTGACGGTGTGACCACGAGCGCGGCGGGCCGGAGGCCCGCCGTCGAGCGCCCGGCCCGCGTTCGGCTGCGGCTCAGCTCACCTTCACTTCGATGCGGCGCGGCTGCGCATGCTCGGCCTTCGGGATGCGCACACGCAGCACACCCTGGGCGAGCTCGGCGCCGATCCCGGTGGGGTCGAGCTCCTTGCTCAGCGTGAACAGACGGCGGTAACGCGACTGCTGCACCTCGGCGTGGCTGGCCTGCATGTCCTGCGGCACGGGCAGCCTCACCTCGCCTTCGATGGCCAGGGTGTCGCCTTCGACACGCAACTGCAGCCGTTCGCGTGAAACGCCGGGCAGGTCGGCGTAGAGCGTGATGCCGGTGGCGTCCTCGACCACGTCCACGGGCGGCAGCAGGGCACGCTCGTCGCGAGCCGGTGCGCTGCCCTGGGTGGATGTGGAGGTCTCGGGGGTCTTCACGACGGTGTTGTTCATGGGGTCACTCCTGTTCGATCGGGGCGGGCAGGTCGCCGCGCCTCACTGAATCTCGATGCGGCGCGGCAGGGCTGCCTCGCGGCGCTTGACGGTGATGTGCAGCACGCCGTCGCGGCAGTCGGCGCTGACGGCATTCGGGTCGCTGTCGTCGGGCAGGCTGACGACGCGGCGGAAGCGGCCGTCGAAGCGCTCGTTGCTGTGCAGCGTGAGCTTGGCGTCACTGGCCGTCACGGCGGCGGCGCGTTCGCCGGTGATCGACAGCACGCCGCGGTCGAGCGTGACGTCGATCCTGGCCGGGTCGATGCCGGGCACGAAGGCGTAGATCTCGGTCGAGCCGGGCGTCTGGCCGACGTTCACCGCCGGGAAGCCACCCGCGAGGCCGCGGATGCTGGGCGAGGGCATGTCGAAGGCCTGCTGCAACTGGCGCTGCAGGCGGTCCACTTCGGCGAACAGGTCGCCGGAAAACAGGCTGCGGTACATGGTGTTGACCTCCTTCGGTTGGAGGGGCCACCGACCGAACGGCAGGGGCCCCCGGAACAGGGAGGATGATGGGGTTCGGCAAGGCGGTTTCAAGAGCCCGCTTGATTCCCGCCGACGCACATCCACATGCCCTGTTGGAGGCAAGCCACCGTGCAGTTCAAGGACTACTACGCCGTGCTCGGCGTCGCGCGCGACGCCACCGCCGACGACATCAAGAAGGCCTTCCGCAAGCTGGCGCGCAAGTACCACCCCGACGTCTCCAAGGAGGCCGACGCGTCGTCGCGCATGAGCGAGATCAACGAGGCCAACGCGGTGCTGTCCGACCCCGAGCGCCGCGCCGCCTACGACGCCATCGGCCAGGGCCACCGGGCCGGCGAACGCTTCACGCCGCCGCCCGACTGGGACGCCGGTTTTGAATTCCGCGGCCCGGGCGCCGAGGGCATGGACGCCGGCGAGTACAGCGACTTTTTCGCCGAGCTCTTCGGCCGCATGGGCCAGGGTGTACGCCGCCAGGCGCGCGCGGCGCCACACGCGGCCGGTGGTGCGACCGGCGGCGCCGGTTTCCGTGCCGCGGGCGAGGACCACCACGCCAAGATCCTGCTCGACATCGAGGACGCCTGGCGCGGCGCGCAGCGGCGGCTCACGCTGAAGGTGCCGCAGGTCGACGCGCAGGGCCGTGTGCACCTGGCCGAACGCACGCTGGACGTGCACATCCCCGCCGGCGTGAAGGCCGGCCAGCTCATCCGCCTGGCCGGGCAGGGCGGGGCGGGCCTGGGCGGCGCGGCGGCCGGCGACCTGCTGCTGGAAGTGCAGTTCAAGCCACACCCGCGTTACCGCGTCGACGGCGCTGACCTCGTCACCGAACTGGCCGTGGCGCCCTGGGAGGCGGCCCTCGGCGCCGTGGTGCCGGTGGCGCTGCCCGACGGCAGTACGCTCAAGGTGCGTGTGCCGGCCGGCGCACAGAGCGGCCAGAGCGTGACCGTGCGCGGCCGCGGCCTGCCGGCGCGCACACCGGGCGACCTGGAACTGCAGTTGCGGGTGGTGCTGCCCAGCGCCTTCGACCCGCGGGCGAAGAAGCTCTACGAACAGATGGCCAGCGAGCTGCCCGAGTTCGACGCGCGCCAGGTCGCGGCGGCCGAAGCCGGGCGCAGCGGCGCCGAGGAGACGTCATGAACCTGCCCCCGCAAACGATCGAGGCGCTGCTCGACGACCTCTGGCTCGACCTCGACGCGCTGTGCCGGCTGGCCGGTGTCACCGAGCCCTGGCTGCGCGAGCGCATGGCGCAGGGCCTGCTGCCACCGCGCGCGCTGGAGCGCCGGGAGCTGGTGCGCTTCGACGCCGCCGACCTGCGCCGTGCGCGCCGCCTGGCCGGCCTGGAGCGCGACTTCGACGCGGTGCCCGAGCTGGCGGCGCTGGTGGCCGACCTCGAAGACGAACTGGCGGCGCTGCGGGCGCGGCTGCGGCGGCGGGGGTTCGACTAACGGAACATCACCCGCCACAGGCCGACCAGCACGTGGCCCCACACCAGGATATTGAAGCCGCCCAGCGCAAACACACGCGACACGTTCCACAAGGTGCGCGCGCGGCGTTCGCAGGCCGGTTCGCCGGTGGTGGCGTAGAGCAGGAAGTAAAACACCGACGGCAGCAGCGTGCCGACGATGAGCACGCCCATCAACCAGTAGAAAAACGTCATGGCCCGATTATCCCGGGCGCGGCCGGCACGCGCCTGTACACCAGGTCCCACACGCCGTGGCCGAGCTTCAGGCCACGCTGCTCGAACTTCGTCAGCGGCCGCCAGTCGGGGCGCGGCGCGTAGCCGCTGGGGTCGTCGCTGGTGTTCATCAGCTGCGGCTCGGCGGCCAGCACTTCCCGCATCTGTTCGGCATAGGGCTGCCAGTCGGTGGCGCAGTGCAGGTAGCCGCCCGGGGCCAGGCGCGTGAGCAGCCGCGCGACGAAGGCCGGCTGCACCAGGCGCCGCTTGTTGTGGCGCTTCTTGTGCCACGGGTCGGGGAACCAGATGTGCGCGCCGGCCAGCGCGCCCGGCGCCAGCATGTGTTCCATCACCTCCACCGCGTCGTGCTGCACCAGGCGCAGGTTGCTCAGTCCTTGTGCGCCGATGTGCTTGAGCAGCGCACCCACGCCCGGCGTATGCACCTCGACGCCGATGAAGTCGGTGCCGGGCAGGGCCGCGGCCACCTGCGCCGTGGCGTCGCCCATGCCGAAGCCGATCTCCAGCACGCGTGGCGCGTGGCGGCCGAACAGGGCGTCCAGGTCCGGCGGCTGCGCGGTGTAGGGCAGCAGGTAACGCGGGCCCAGTTCCTCCAGCGCCCGCTGCTGTCCGGTGCCCAGGCGGCCGGCGCGCAGCACGAAGCTGCGCAGCGGTCGGTTGCGCAGCGTGTCTGCCGGCCCGGTGGTGGGCGGCGTTGCAGGGGTCTCGGGCTTGTTCATCGGGCCGCGAGTGTAGTGGCGTGCGCCGCAGCGCTCTCGCCGCGCTACGCCGTCAGCGGCCCCCCGCACAGCAATGCGGCAGCGTCGCGCGCCGCCACGCTGCCTTCGTCGGTGGGCACCACCCAGACCTCGACCGCGCTGCCCGCGGCGTGGATCGAACGCACGCTGTCGCCCACCGCGGCGGCGTTGGCTGCGGGGTCGAGCTGCACACCCAGCCACGCCAGCTGGTGGCACACATCGGCGCGCAGCTGCACGTCGTGTTCGCCGATGCCGCCGCTGAAGGCCAGCAGGTCCAGGCCCTGCAGGCACGCCACCATGGCGCCGGCCTCGCGCAGCACGCGCTGCGTGAAGAGCTCGATCGCGAAGCGCGCCTCGGCGCTGTGGTCGGCGCGCAGCCGGCGCATGTCGGCCGAAACACCCGACACGCCGAGCAGCCCGCTTTCCTTGTAGAGCATCGTCTGCAGGCGGTCGTGGTCCCAGCCCTGCTCCATCAGGTAGAGCAGCACGCCGGCGTCGAGCGTGCCGCAGCGTGTGCCCATCATCAGCCCGTCGAGCGCACTGAAGCCCATGCTGCTGGCGCGGCTGCGGCCGTCCTGCGCCGCGCACAGGCTGGCGCCGTTGCCCAGGTGGGCCATCAGCACGCGGCCGCCGGCGCGGGTGCTGTGGCGCTGCAGCCGGCCCATCACGTACTGGTAGGACAGGCCGTGGAAACCGAAGCGGCGCAGGCCCTGCGCCCACAGCGCGCGCGGCAGCGCGAAGCGGTAGTCGACCTCGGGGATGGTGGCGTGAAAGGCGGTGTCGAAGCACGCCACCTGCATGAGCCCCGGAAAGGCCCGCATGAAGGCGCGTATGCCCTGCAGGTTCTGCGGCTGGTGCAGCGGCGCCAGCGAGTTGTAGCGGGCGAGCTGCTCGACGATGGCCGCGGTGACGACGACGCTGGCCGAAAAGTCCTCCCCGCCGTGCACCACGCGGTGCGCCACCGCGTCGATGGCCGGCAGGTCGGCCTGCGCTGCCAGCAACTGGCCCAGGTGCTGCAGCGCCGGCGCGAAGGCGTCGCCCCCGGCCTGCGGCAGTGTCTGCGCCTGGGTGCGGCCGAGCCAGGTCCATTCGACGTGCGGCTGGCCGCCGGGCTCCAGGCCCTGGATGCTGCCGCCCAGCACGCTGGGCCCGACCTCACGCCCGTCGCGCGGGTAGAGCGAGAACTTCAGCGTCGACGAACCCGCATTGACGGCGAGGATGGCCATGCGCCTGGGCTGGTTGCGACGGTCGTTCAGGCCGGCCAGGCCGCGCGGGCCTGATCGCGGCGCGCGTTGTTCGCGGCCAGCAGCGCCAGCAGCGCCGAAGCGACACGTGCACGTGGGCCGTCGGCCCGGCTCGTCAGCGCGATCGGCACGCGTGCGCCCAGCACCAGCCCCGAGACCGAGGCGCCGGCCAGGTACTCCAGCTGCTTGGCCAGCATGTTGCCCGACTCGAGGTCGGGCACGGCCAGGATGTCGGCGTCGCCGGCCACAAGCGAAACGATGCCCTTGACCTGCGCCGCGTGCGCCGAAATGGCGTTGTCGAACGCCAGCGGGCCGTCGAGCACACCGCCCTTGATCTGGCCGCGGTCGGCCATCTTGCACAGCGCAGCGGCGTCCAGCGTCGACGGGATCGCCGGGTTGACGGTTTCCACCGCCGAGAGGATGGCGACCTTCGGCTTGGCCACGCCCAGGATGCGCGCGAAGTCGATCGCGTTCTGGATGATGTCGACCTTCTCGGCCAGCGTCGGCGCGATGTTCAGCGCGGCGTCGGTGATGAGCAGCGGCTTGGGGTAGAGCGGCACGTCGAAGCGGAACACGTGCGACATGCGCCGGCCGGTGCGCAGCGTGGGCTGCTGCAGCACGGCCAGGATCATCTCGTCGGTGTGCAGGCTGCCTTTCATCATCACCTCGACGCCGCCCTTGGCGGCCATCTCGGCGGCGGCCTCGGCGGCGGCGTGGCTGTGCGGCACCGAGACGATCTCGACGCCCGCGAGGTCGATGCCGGCTTCTTCGGCGAGGTGGCGGATGCGCACCTCGGGGCCGATCAGCACCGGGATCAGCAGGCCGTAGCGCGCCGCGTCCATGGCGCCGGTGAGCGACTCGGTGTCGCAGGGGTGCACGACGGCGCAGCGCGCCGCGGTGATGCCGTCGCCCAGGCGCAGCAGGTCGCGGAACCGTGCGTCGGGGTCGAAGAGCTGGATCTGCGGCGTGCCGGGCCGCGGCAGCCGCACCTTCTGCGTCGGTGCCAGCACACGCGCGGTGCCGTGCAGCACCATCACGCCCTTCTGGTTGGTGACCTCGCAGCGCAGTTCGACGTGTTTCTTGGCGTCATCCTTGGCCATCACGGTGGCCGTCACGGCCAGCGTGTCGCCGATGCGCACCGGCTTGGTGAAGTGCAGCGCCTGTTCGATGTAGATCGTGCCAGGCCCGGGGAACTGCGTGCCCAGCAGCGCCGAGATCAGCGCGCCGCCCCACATGCCGTGCGCGACCACGCCGTGCAGCAGCGTGTCGTTGGCGTATTCGGGGCTCAGGTGGGCCGGGTTGGTGTCACCCGAGACGGCGGCAAAGGCCTGGATGTCGGCCAGCGTCAGTGTGCGCAGCAGGCGCGCGCTCTGGCCGATCTTCAGTTCGTCGTAGGTGATGTTCTCCAGCCATTCGGTGGTGCGGATGTCGTTCATGCGGGGTCCAGGGGGAGGCTTCAGGAGGGGAGGGGAATTCAATCGTCGTAGCGCACCATGACGTAGCTGCCCGGCGCCTTGCATAGCACCGACGAACGCACGATGGGCGGCGGCTTGCGCGGGCCCGACGACTGTGCGCGCAGCCAGTCGGCCATCGCCGGCCACCACGAGCCGGGGCGCGTGCCGGCCTGGGCCAGCCAGGCGTCGGGGTCGGTCCAGCCGTGGCCGCGTGGGGTGTGGCCCATCTGGTAGCTGCGGTTGGCGTGGCCGGGCTCGGAGACGATGCCCGCGTTGTGGCCGCCGGCGGCCAGCACGAAGGTGGTGTCGGTGTCGGTCAGGAGGTGGATCTTGTAGACCGAACGCCACGGGCAGACGTGGTCGCGCACGGTGCCCACCACCAGCAGCGGCATGTTGATGTCGCGCAGCGCCACGCCTTCACCACCGCAGCGGTAGTGGCCGGCTGCCAGCGCGTTGTTCAGGAACAGCGACGACAGGTACTCGTCGTGCATGCGCTCGGGCAGGCGCGTGACGTCGGCGTTCCAGCTCATCATGTCGTTGCCGGTGTCGTCCAGGCCCAGCAGGTAGCGGCGCGTGTTGCGCGACCAGACGAGGTCGCGCGAGTTCAGGAACTGGAACGAGCCGGCCATCGCACGGCCCGACAGGAAGCCCTTGCGCGCCATGTTCTCGCGCAGCGTGCGCAGCTGGTCGTCGTCGATGAACACGCCCAGTTCGCCCGGCTCGGCGAAGTCGGTCTGCGCCGCCAGCAGCGTGACGCTGGCCAGTTCGGGCAGCGCCTCGGGCCGCAGGTCGTCGCCGCGCCGGCGCAGCGAAGTCTGGCCGGCCGTGGGGGCGCGGGCCTCGGGTGCCGCGCCCCGGGCCGCCGCCTGGCGCTGCAGCCGGCCCAGCAGGGCCGCCACGATGGCCAGGAAGGTGCCGCCCAGGCAATAGCCCAGGGCATGGATGCGCGGTGCGTCGGCGCGCGACTTCACCACCGCCATGGCCTCCATCACGCCGCGCCGCAGGTAGTCCTGCATGCCAAGTTCGCGGTCGGCGGCGTCGGGGTTGTGCCACGACATCATGAACACGGTGAAGCCCTGTTCCACCAGGTAGCGCACCATCGAGTTGGCGGGGCTGAGGTCCAGGATGTAGTACTTCATGATGCACGAGGGCACGATGAGCAGCGGCTCGGCCTGCACCTGCGTCGTGGTGGGCGTGTACTGGATGAGTTCGAACAGCGCGTTGCGGAAGACCACCTTGCCCGGCGTGATGGCGACGTCCTTGCCCACCACGAAGGGCAGGGCGGCCATGGTCGGCGAGGTCTGGTCGCCGGCGCCGTCTTCGCGCGGCGTGCTGCCGCTGTGCAGTTCCATCACGTCTTTCAGCACACGCTGGCCGCCGCGCAGCAGGCTCTGCCCGCCGCTGTCCAGTGCCGCCTGCACGGCCTGCGGGTTGGTGGCGGCCCAGTTGACCGGCGACAAGGTGTCGACGCCCTGGCGTGCAAAGAAGTCGATCATGTGGCGGTGGTGCGCCGACATGCCTTCGACCTGCACGGCTTCACGCCACCACGCTTCGGTGGCCTTGTAGGTGTCCTTCCAGACACGGTAGGGCCAGTGCCGCCAGCCTTCGTCGGCAAAGTACAGGTCGCTTTCGGCGGCCGCGGCTGCTTCTTCGGCGGCTGCGGGGTTGAGCGCGCGGGACAGCACCTGCAGCGCCAGGGCCTGCGCCTTCTGCGCCAGCTGCAACTGGCGCCCGGGCGAAACGGCCAGGTGCCAGGCCCAGTCGGCCTGGGCCAGGGCCAGCGAGATCGGCGACAGGCCCATGCTGGTGTCGGCCAGGCGGGCGTGGACGAGGTCGTCGAGGGCGCTGTAGGGGTCGGGGCGGGTGTCCTGGGCGGTGGGGCGGGTGGCGGTCGTCGTCATGGCGTTCAAGCCTGCGGTGCAGTGAAAATGCACGCCACACGATGCTAAGCCGCAGCGCCGCGTGCACCGCCGCGCGACGCGCCGGCTTTCTGCGGTAACGCAAGCTCCACCGACTTCACCGCTCCCAGCCCCACCCACGCCCATGCCACCAGCCCACAGCCCCCCGCCAGCGTCCGCCCCGGTCGGTTCCAGCCGTTCGATGGGGCAGGCCGCCTACGCGCAGTTGCACGAGGCCATCGAGACCGGCGTGCTCAAGCCCGGCGACCGCATCAGCGTCAACGCGCTGGCCGACACGCTGCAGATGAGCCGCACGCCGGTGCGCGAGGCCATCGCCTGGCTCGAGACCGACGGCCTCATCGTGCACGAGCCCTACCTGGGCCGCGTGGTGGCGGCGCTGGACCGCCAGATGATCACCGAGCTCTACGCCATCCGCCTGGTGCTGGAGACCACGGCTGCCGGGCTGGCGGCGCAGAACGCCTCCGAGGCCGAGGTGGCCGTGCTGCAGGACATGCTCGAGATGGAGCAGCAGGCGCTGGCCGACCCCATCCAGCGCGAGCGCCACAACCGGCGCTTCCACGAGGCCCTCTACCGCAGCGCGCACAACCGCTACCTGCTCACCAGCCTGAAGGCGCTGCAGACGCCGATGATCCTGCTCGGCCCGGCCACGGCCAGCGACCCCGCGCGTCTGGAGAGCGCCTATGCCGAGCACATCGAGCTGGTGGAAAGCATCGCGCGCCATGATGTCGAGGCGGCGCGCGCCGCCATCACGCGCCACCTCGCAGGTGGGCAGCGTTCGCGGCTGCGCCACATGATGCAGCGCGAGCAGTCCTGAGGCGCCTCGGCCCGCACGCGTGAAGTCGCGCGCGGGTCTTCGTCTGGCGTGTTAGGCCTGGCGGCCTTGTACTTCCGGCCTCAGCGCGCCGTGCCGGCCGGAGTCTGCTTCGTCACCCGCGCCCACATCGCCAGTTCGTCGAGGATGAACTTCGCGAACTGCTCGGGTGTGCCCTCGGCCGGCTCGGCGCCGGCAGCGAGCATGGTCTTCTCGACGCCGGGGTCGCGCAGCGCGGCGTTGACGTCGGCGGCCAGCTGGGCCACCACGGCCTTGGGCGTGGCCGCCGGCGCGAGCAGGCCGAACCAGCCTACCGCGGCATAACCGGGCACGCCCGAATCGGCCAGCGTCGGCAGCTCGGGCATCGCCTTGGCCTTGACGGCACTGGTGACGGCCAGCGCCCGCAGCTTGCCCGCCGCGACGTGCTGCGAGACGGTCTGCCCCGGCGCGAACATCACATCGATGGTGCCGGCCAGCAGGTCGGTGACGGCCTGCCCGGTTCCCTTGTAGGGCACGTGCAGCATGTCGACGCCGGCCAGCTGCTTGAAGAGTTCCACCGACAGGTGCGACGCCGAGCCGTCGCCCGACGAACCGAAGGTCAGCTTGCCGGGCTGCGCCTTGGCCCGCGCCACCAGCTCCTTCACGCTCGTCAGCCCGAGCTTGGGGTTGACCGTGACGACATAGGGCGAGGCCGAGACCAGCGCGATGGGCGCGAACTGTTTGACGTTGTCGAGGTCGAGCGAGGCCGTCGAGCTCATCAGCAGTGTGTAGCCGTCGGCCGGCGCACGCGCCACATGGCCGGCGCCGATCTTGCCTGCCGCGCCGGCGCGGTTCTCGACCACCACCGTCTGCTTCCAGACCTGGCTCAGGTGGGCGCCGAGGATGCGCGCCAGCGAGTCGGCGCCGCCAGCCGGCGGGAAGGGCACGACGATGGTCACGGTGCGCGTCGGCCAGGCCTGCGCCTGGGCGGCTCCGGCGCCGGCCAGGCCTGCGGCGGCCAGCGCGGCCAGCGTGAGGCCGCGGCCGGTCGAGCGCAGCCAGTGGCGGCGCGGGGTGTGCAGGTGATGCATGGGGTGGGTCTCCTTCGTTGTTCTGGAATGCGTCACGGGCGCTCAGGCCGGCGCGACGATGCGGTTGCGCAGCACCATCTGCGGCGCCTCGAAAGCGCACTCGACCACATCGCCGGGCTTGAGGAACAGTTCCTCGGCGTTGGGCTTGCCCACTGCCACGCCGCCCGGTGCGCCGGTGGAGAACATGTCGCCGGGCAGCAGCGGCACCAGGCGCGAGAAGTGCTCGATGATGCGCGGCAGCTTCCAGATCTGGTCGCTGGTGTTGACGCGCATGCGCTGCTCGCCGTTGACGCTGCAGGTGACCCAGATGTCGTAGGGGTCGGGCACCTCGTCCATGGTGATGATGAAGGGCCCCAGCGGGCCGAAGCCGGGGGCGTTTTTTGCGGTCCAGAAACGTGAGCCCGAGGCCACTTCACGCTTCTGCGTGTCGCGGCAGGTGAGGTCGTTCAGGATCGTGATGCCGGCCACGTGCTCGAAGGCGTCTTCGGCCTTCACCTGGTAGGCGGCCTTGCCGATCACGAACACCAGTTCGGGCTCGTAGTCGAGATGGGTCACGGTGGCCGGCCGCACCACGTCGGCGCCGTGGCCGGCCAGGCATTCGTTGAGCTTGATGAAGCCCGTCGGCTCGTTGGGCAGTTCCTTGATGAGGTCGGTGCGCTTGAGCTCTTCGAGGTGGGTGCGGTAGTTCTTGCCCACGCACAGGAACTTGTGTGCGTCGGGGATGGGCGGCAGCAGCCGCACCACGTCGAGCGCGTGCGAGGCCTCGGCCCGCACCTCGGGTCGCGCCTCGGCGGCCGTCAGCAGGCGGCGCACCTGGGCCAGTGCCACCGCGCCGCCTTCGAGCAGCGTGCGCATGTGCATCGGCGGCGGCGCGACGCCGGGTTCCAGCAAGGCGGCGGCCAGGCCCAGATCGAGCATGCGGCCGGCGGCGAGCACACCCACACGGGGCCGGTCGGGTGCGTCGGGGGCGGTGAAGGTGGCGAGTCTCAAGGGCGGCTCTCGGCGGACAGGGGATGCTGAATGTAGACTTGAATTCAGTTGAATTCAATGGCGGGTGCGCAAAGTGTGCCCACGGCACGGCGCTAGAATCCGGGCCCGTTGCGGGCGTAGCTCAATGGCAGAGCTGAAGCTTCCCAAAAAGCGGATGTAGGTCACCCGACCATCGAGCCCGACACGGGCTCCGTCGATCGGCGATTGGCTTCGCCACGTCGCCGCCACCGGGGCCTCTTTCGGGGCCCACACCCGGTTCGATGAAGGTCTGGTCACAGTCACCGCCACGGTGACACCTTCGACCGTCACCTCGACTGTCTCGTACATCGATCCTGACGGTGTAGACCACCTGTATTCCCGATCTTCCGGACCGTCGATGTCTGAGACTGCCTGTGACACCGTTGGAACCGTGAATCCACCGTGTCCAGCCACGTGCCGCCGAGGCCGAGGAAGCTATCAGAATAAAAAAAATCATAGGAAACGGTCGAATCTCCTATCTCCTTGACCCCAAAGAACACCCGGTCGAGGAAGGAACCCGGAGGGGTCCGACTCGACTCACGAAGTGGACCTCGTCTGACCATGACCCCAAAGAACACAACCTGAAAACGGGTCGAGTTTGGGTACGCAGAGCCTGAAGGTCAGGCCATACCTCGCTGTGGCGCTGTTGCCTCATTGCCGGTTTGGCGGGAAGGTACCTGATGGTTCTGCGTGATGACCTGGGTTATCCGGTTAACCGCATTGCCGTCGAATATGAAGTCACTTTTGGCCGGGAAAAGAAGCGTGCTGACATCTGCATCTTCGATAGGGATAAAACGACCTCTCCCTACCTCCTCGTTGAAGTAAAGAAGCCCAAGTTAAAGGACGGCAAGGAACAGCTCAAGAGCTACTGCAACGCCACTGGCGCGCCGATGGGCGTCTGGACAAATGGCGAGCAAATTTCCTATTACCACCGCAAAGACCCGAACTATTTTGAAGACATTCCGGGGATACCAATGGCGGCCGAAAAGCTGTCAGATATCCTCGCTGAGCGCTGGACTATCGATGACTTGGTGCGACTGGACAAGCTCGTCACTGAAAGAAAGTCTCTTAAGGATCTCATTCTCGAGATGGAAGACGAGGTACTCGCGAACGCCGGTGTTGATGTGTTCGAAGAGCTTTTCAAACTCATCTTCACCAAGCTGTATGACGAGATGGAGAGTGGTCGCGACAAGAAGCGACACCTCGCCTTCAAGAATTATGGCGACACGGAAACTGAATTGCGCACGAAGATTCAAGTCCTCTTCGACAGGGCACAGTCGACGTGGGAAGGCGTGTTTCCAATCGGGTCGAAGATCGAACTGACTCCAAGCCACTTGGCGGTATGCGTTTCGTCGCTTGAGAAGGTCAAGCTCTTCAACTCAAACTTGGAAGTCGTCGACGAAGCTTTCGAATACCTAATAAATCAAACCAGCAAGGGCGAAAAAGGGCAGTACTTCACACCCCGCTATGTGATAGACATGTGCGTAAGGATGCTCGATCCGCGAGACACAGAAACGCTCATAGATACGGCATCTGGAAGTTGTGGCTTTCCGGTTCACTCCATTTTCCACGTTTGGCAGCAGATATTGAAAGAGGAGGGGCTTCCACGAAGCCATCTCTTTACGACGGAGAAGAAACCTGCTCGCTGCGAAGACTATGTGCGCCAAAAGGTATTCGCGATTGATTTTGACGAGAAGGCGGTGCGTGTTGGACGCACTCTTAATCTAATCGCCGGAGATGGGCAAACCAACGTCCTACATCTCAACACCTTGGACTTTGAACGGTGGGACGAGAGAACGGGCGACGAGTCATGGAGCGATGTCTACGGCGACGGCTGGAAGCGCCTCAGAAAGATGCGGACAGCGAAGTTGAGCAATCGGGACTTCGGCTTTGACGTGTTAATGGCTAATCCTCCTTTTGCAGGCGACATCAAAGAAACGCGGATCCTTGCAAAATATGAGCTTGCTAAATCTGTCTCGTTCGACAAGGTTTTAAAGGTCAAACCATCAGATCCAAATGTAATTGACAGTCGGACTCGTGCACCGTCATTTCCAGAAGCAGTACATGCGAGTCACGAAGTCATCTTCCAGATGCCGGATGGAACCTTTAGAAAGGCAAAGATCAAGCACCAAACGAAGGTCGGCCGTGACATCCTGTTCATAGAAAGGAACCTCTGCTTCCTGCGGCCCGGTGGCCGTATGGCGGTGGTTTTGCCCCAGGGTCGCTTTAACAACTCTCAGGATAAAGACCTTCGCGAGTTCCTAGATGCCAACTGCAGAATTCTCGCGGTCGTTGGCCTCCATCAGAATGTATTCAAGCCCCACACAGGAACACGTACCAGTGTCCTGTTCGTTCAAAAGTGGAACGAGGACGTAAAGGCAGGGCCTTTGTGCCCACGGCTGACTGACTATCCCATCTTCTTTGCCACGATGCGCGAGCCAAGTAAGGATTCATCCGGCGACAAGATCTATCGCCAAGCCGCTGACGGGACTCCACTCCTTGACGCGCACGGCCATTTGATCGTCAAGCACGACCTCTTCAACCATGAAGGGCTCACTGAGGACGGCATTGCGGAAGCATTCGCCATGTTTGCAAAGCGTGAGAAGCTGAGCTTTGCCCGATGAGTAGGTTCGACAAGGCGCTTTACAAGGCAATGCTTCACAAATTGGAGGCCACGGAACTTCGCCTGTCGGAGGTGCGACACGAGAATAACAAGCTCAGGCTGGACAGTGGGTACTTCGCTAAGCCAGTGCTTGCGGCCGACAAGCTGGTGCGAGCTTATCCGGGCGGCTTCGATGAACTGGGTGCACTGTTTTCGCGGTTCGTGAAGGGGATCTTTGACATAAACGCAGAATCGTATGCCGAGCAAGGCGTTCCGTTTTTGAGAATCCTCAACCTCCGGAATGGCACTATTGACGAAAGTAATCTCGCATTGATTCCGGAGCCTGTTCACTTGGCGGAAGCAAAGACCGAACTCCTTCGCGGTGAAATTGTTCTGTCAAAGACCGCATATCCTGCGGCGTCACTCGTCACAGTCGACCGCTGCAATACGAGTCAGGACACGATCGCCACAACGCTGTCGGCCTACGGAAAAAGAGAGTACAGACCCGAGGCAGTTGTTGCGTACCTAAATAGTTCGATTGGCAAGACATTGCTCCTCAGGCAGTTCCAAGGCAACGTGCAGTTGCACCTGGGCCTCGATGATGGTCGCAAGGTTCCAATCCCGCGCCTGGGAAAGAACCTTCAGAGCGACATCGCCAAGGCATTCCAGAGTGCGGAAACCCAGCGACGAACATCCCTGGGCGCTATGGAGCGTGCGGAGTTGCTGATGACAACAGCACTCGGGTTGGACAAATGGAGCGCTTCGGAGCCATTGACTTACACCAGAAACCGGGTGGAAGTATTCGACTCAGGTCGGCTCGACGCTCAGTTCTTCACGCCCCGAAATCTCAGTTTGTTGCGCCTACTTGGTCGAGACAATCAGTCCATTTCTGACATGGCACCTGTGCGTCACGAAAAGTTTGTTCCGCTGACGGACGGGACGTTTAACTACCTTGAGATTGGTGGCGTACGGTCTGACGGTTCTGTTGGGTCACTCGAGGTTGCACACCAAGAGGCCCCAAGCCGTGCCTCGCAGATCGTGCGAAAGGGCGACGTAATCACCTCTATGGTTCGACCGATTCGACGTTTGTCGGCCCTTGTCGAGGATGGCCAAGATGGCAATGTGTGCTCATCCGGCTTCGTAGTGCTTGAGCCGAAGCATGTCCTCGGTTCGGTGCTGCTTGTGTACCTCCGACTGCCGTTGGTGTGCGAGTTGATGGACCTGTTCACGAGCGCGACGATGTATCCAGCGATCTCTGAACATGATCTGCTGGCGATCCCCATTCCTGCAATTGAAGCGCAAACGCAGAGCCAAGTGAATGAGCAAGTCACGCGCGCCCGAGAGGCGAAGTGGTGCGCCACGACCCTTCTTGACGCTGCCAACAAGGCTGTCGACGTTGCACTTGCCGACTCAGAAGCAGCAGCCTCTGACTACTTGAATCGAGCAACTGAGACTGTCGCTGCGAGAGAGCCATCAAAAGGTTCCAAGAAGGCCCCGAAGCGATTGAGCAAAGGCAAGTGATTGCCGACTGGCGCCCGCGTGCTCCCGAGCTGATTGTTACCGACTGACTGGTAGGAACCACTTGGAGGCAGATCGAGGCTCGGGCGTGGGCTACGAGCAACCCCGGCTACGTGGAATCGGCCAGCGCCAGGAGCGTTCCGCCTGTGCGCCAACGGTGCGCGATCGCGTAAAGTCCGTGTGTGCGCGGGTGTAGTTCAATGGTAGAACGGCGGCTTCCCAAGCCTCAGGCACGAGTTCGATCCTCGTCACCCGCTCCACTGCTACCATCGTCGCTCGCCGCGTGGTGACAGGATCGAGCCCACCGTGTGGGACGTGCGAAGAGCTTCAACGGTTGGGCAGTCGCGGAGTGCTTCATGCGTCTGCATGAAGCGTTCAGAGACTGAGACGACGCTTCCCAAGCTTAAGACGAGGGTTCGATTCCCTTCGCCCGCTCCAGCCGCAACGGCGACACCTTGCCGCCCCGGCACGCGGCGCGCCGGCGAGCCTGCCGGGCACGACGCCGAAGCCCAGCAAAAACGGCCCCGAAGGGCCGCCCTTGCACTGCGCAGTGCGTGCGCTCAGGCGCGCGGCTCGCCCTGGCCGTTCACCGTGATCGTGGCACCGGGTTGCGACGCCAGCTGCACGCGGAAGTCCTGGCCGCGGAAGCGGTAGGTCACGTCCCAGTAGGTCGGCCGGGCGGCACGCGTGGCTTCGCTGCAGCGCTGCACGTCCTGCGTCGCGGCGGCCTGCGCATCGCCGCGGCCGGTGTTGCCGCCGATGGCCGCACCCGCCACCACGCCCAGGCCGGTGGCCACGTCACGCCCGGTGCCGCCGCCGACCTGGTGGCCGAGGATGCCGCCGATCACGGCGCCGAGCAGCGCGCCGGGCACGTTGGCGCCAGCGCGTTCCTGCTGCACCTGTTCACGCTCCATCCAGCAGCGGCGGCCGGCATCGTCGACCACGGCACGCACCGAGGTGATGTCGGCCTGGAACAGCGGCTCGTTGTCGCGGCGGCGGTAGTCGCGCGAGACCAGGGGTGCCGGGGCGTAGCGGCCGTCGTCGACGCGAACGTCACCGGCCACGGTGCGCACCGATGAGATGCGGTCGTTCAGGCCCATCGCCGTCAGCGAAGGGTACTGGCCCGGGCGCAGCACGACGCAGCGGCCGCGGTAGCCGCCGTCGTCGCAGACCTCCCAACGCTCGCCGGTGACGACGGCCGAGGAGGCGCGGTCGTTCAAGCCGCTGCGGCGCAGGTCTTCGACGGCGGCCTGGGTCGAGAAGCTGCGGCCCTGGAAGGCCTCGTTCTCGTAGAAGTCGATCTGACCGACACGCGCCGGCGGTGCGGTCACCACGGGCGGCGGCGGCGGCCGGCGATCGTCGTCAGGGCGCGGGTTGCGGCCGAGCACACGTGCCGAAGAGATGCGGTCGTTCAGGCCCATCACGCCCAGGTTGGGGTACTCGCCACGCTGCAGCACGACGCAGCGGCCCTCGTAGCGAGTGTTGTCGCAGACTTCCCAGCGCCCGCCGTTGACCACCGCCGAAGAGGCGCGGTCGTTGAAGCCGCTGGCGCGGAAGTCGGCCACCGACGCGTCGGCGGTGAAGCTGTTGCCGCGGAACGCTTCGTCGCGGTAGAAGACGATGCCGGCTTCGGGGGCCTGCGGTGCGGGCAGCGGTGCATAGCGGTTGTCGGCCACGCGTGTGTTCGCAGCCACGGCGCGCACCGACGAGATGCGGTTGTTCAGGCCCATCGCGCCCAGGCTCGGGTACTCGCCGCGGCGCAGCACGACGCAGCGGCCGCGGAAGCGGCGGTCCTCGCAGACTTCCCAGCGCACGTTGCGCTCACCCTTGACGACGACCGAAGACGCCCGGTCGTTGAAACCGAAGCGCTCGAAGTTGTTGACCTGGCCATCGGTACTGAAAGAGCGGCCCTGGTAGGCGTCGCGTTCGTAGAAGGTGATCTGCGCGACGGCGTGGGACGCCATCGCCGTGCTCGCCAGGGCCAGGGCAATTTTCGACAGGGTGTTGATGGCGTTCTCCAGGGAGCCAGGGGACACGGGGGGCGGTGCCCTCCGTTGCCTGGCAGTGTGCGACCCGGGCGGCGCCGCAGCGGTCGGACGCCGCCACCAGCGCGCGTAGTTGCTGTCCTACGCGGCCGGCGCGCGCGGCCGTGGCGGCCCCGTGTCAGGCCCGGTGGTCGTACGCGGTGGCGGTGGTCGTGCGCGGTGGCTTGCGGCATGATCGGCGCATGGCGGCACCCGTGCTCTCGGTCTTGCTCGTGGAACCGCAGCTTCCAGGGCTGGCGCACGCCTTGCGCGTGGCCGGCTTCGCACTCGCACAGGCTGCCGATGCCAGCGGCGCGCGAGGCCATGACGCCGTGCTCCTGGGTGCGGCCACGCCCGCCGCGCTGGCCGCGCTGCTGCAGCGCGCCGACCTCACGCCGGCCGCCTTCGACGCCGCGGTGCTGGTGCTCACCGCCGCCGCCGACGAAGCCACCACCACCACCTTGCTGGGCCTGGGCGTCGAGGACGTGCTGGCCGCCGACGACCCCGGGCTGCCCCGCGCCATCCGCCACGCCGTGCTGCGCAAGCGCCACGAACGCAACGCGCGCAACGCCTACGCCACCGACCTGGCCACCGGGCTGCCGCACCAGGTGCAACTGCTCGAACACATGACGCAGCTGCTGGCGCTGCGTGAACGGGTGCCGGCGCCGATGGTGCTGCTGGTGCTGCGCATCGACGGCTACACCGCCGTGGCCGCGCGCCTGGGCGCCGAGGCGGCCAACGTGCTGCGCCGCAAGGTGGCGGTGCGCCTGCGCGGCGGCCTGCGCGCGGGCGACGTGGTGGCGGCGCTGGGGCCGGACACCTTCGCGGTGCTGCTGGGCCACCTGGAGGCGCTGGCCGACGGTGAACGGGTCGCGGCCAAGCTCGTGCGTAGCCTGCAGCAGCCGCTGGTGGTGGCGGGCCAGCCCTGCGCGGTGTCGGCGGCGGTGGGCATGGCGCTGTACCCGGCGCATGGCAAGGACGCCGAAAGCCTGCTGCGCCGCGCCACGGCGCAGGCCGCTTCGGTGGCGACGATGGGGCGCGAGGGTTATGCCGCGCACGCCGAACGTGGCAGGGGCGGCGCAGCCAACGACGACGAAGGCGCCTGAGGCCCGGGCCGCAGGCCGCGCGCCGCGCCCGGCGCCTGCCGGCTTATTCGACGCTGATCTTCGCCGCCGTGATGATGTTCGCCCAGCGCTGCACTTCGTCGCCCAGGAAACGACCGAAGGCCTGCGGGCCGCGCGCATCGACGCGGAAGCCCTGTGTGCGCGCCCTTTCCTCGATCTCGGGCGCGGCCATGATGCGCAGCACCTCGGCACCCAGCGCCTCGACCACCGCGTCGGGCGTGCTGGCCGGCGCCATGATGGCGGTCCAGTTTTCCACCGTCAGTTGGGGTGCCCCGGCTTCGGCCGTCGTCGGCACCTCGGGCAGCGCCGGGTGGCGCGCACTGCTGGCGATGGCCAGCGCACGCAGCCGGCCGCTCTTCACGTGGGCCACGCTCTCGGGGAAGTTCGAGAAGATCACGTCGAGCTGGCCGCCGATGAGGTCGGTCATGGACGGCGCGCCGCCCTTGTAGGGCACGTGCTGGACGTCGGTCTTGTAGAGGTCGTTGAAGAGCGCCAGCGTCAGGTGCGGCGGCGTGCCGTTGCCGCTGCTGCCCGCGTTCAGCTTCTGCGTCTTGGCGCGCGCGACGAGGTCCTTGAAATCCTTCACCGGGCTGGCGGCAGGCACCACCACCAGCATCGGGCTGCCGGCCAGCAGGGCCACGGGGCGCAGGTCCTTGACGAAGTCGAAGTTCGCCTTGCCCTTGAAGAGCGTGGCGTTGGCCGCGTGCGTCATCGTGATGGCCAGGATGGTCTGCCCGTCGCCCGCCGACTTGGCCACCTCGGCCGCGCCGATCTGCCCGCCGTTGCCGGGTTTGTTGTCGACGACGACGTTGATCTTCCAGCGTTCACCCAGCTTCTGTGCCACCAGCCGCGCCATCACGTCGGTCAGGCCGCCAGGCGGGAAGGGCACGACGTAGCGCAGCGTGGCGCCGGCCCGCGGGTAGTCCTGGGCCCAGGACAGCCCGGGCATCAGCATCAGCGGCAAGGTCTGGATGAGGTGGCGGCGTTGCATGGCGTGTGCACTCCTGTGCGGGGTCGATCGGACGGCGGCCGGGGCCGCCTGGGGGTGGGTTTCGAGCGCGGCCCGCGTCAAGCGGGCAGCCATGCCTGCAATGTGGCATCGGCGACGTCCAGGCCTTCGGCCTGGGCCTGGCGCAGCAGCGCGGCGCGGCGTGCGCCGGGCAGCCGCACGCCGTCGTCCTTGAGCATCTCGGCCACCAGCACTTCGACACGCGCCAGGTAATGCGCCGTGCCGGCCAGCGCGCCGGGGTCGATGACGACAAAGGCCTGCCCGATGCCCGGGCGGTTGCCTTCGTCGACGAAGAAGCTCGAGGCCTCGAAGCCGAAGTTGGCGCCGATCAGCGCGGTGACCAGCAGTTCGACCACCAGTGCCAGCATCGCGCCCTTGGACGAGGTGGCGGCGCCGATGGCCAGCATCGAGCCGCCCAGCGCCGCCTGCGCGTCGGTGGTGGGCTGGCCGTCGGCGTCCAGCGCCCAGCCCGCCGGGATGGGCTTGCCCGCCTTGGCCGCCACCATCACCTTGCCGCGCGCCACTTCGCTGAGGCTGAGGTCGATCAGCAGCGGCTCGGCCGCGCCGCGCGGGAAGATGGCCGCCACCGGGTTGGTGCCGAATACCGGGTGCCGGCCACCGGCCGCCGGCATGGCCGCGGGCGAGTTGGCAAAACCCAGGCCGACGAAGCCTGCGGCCGCGGCAGCGCGCAGGTGGTCGACGACCACGCCGCAGTGGTGGCTGCGCACCACGCCGGCCACGGCGATGCCGTGTTCACGCGCGGCGGACACGGCTTCCTGCACCGCCAGTGCGCAGGCCGGGAACGCCAGGCCTTCATCGGCGTCGACCACCAGCGCGCCGCCCTTGCGGCGCAGCACACGCGGCTGCGCGGCGCCGTTGACGCGCCCAATGCGCAGATGGGTGGCGTACTGGCCGACGCGGCTCAGCCCATGCGAGCCCAGGCCCTGCGCTTCGGCCAGCACCAGCGCCGCGGCGGTGGCCTGCGCCATCGCGGGCGAAGCGCCTGCGGCTTGCAGCGCCGCGGTCACGCGCGCCTCGAGATCGTGAAGTGGAATCTTCATGCCAACACTCCGCGATGATCAAGCTGCCCGACGCGGAACCGGCTTTGCCGGGCCGCAGGCGGACGGCCCCCTTGCGGGGTAGCGAGCGCGAGCGAGCCTGGGGGCATCACTTCATGGCCTCCAGCACCTTGTCGGCGATCAAGCTGCTGACGCGGTCGTTGGCCTCGGCCGTGACGCCGGCGATGTGCGGCGTGAGCAGCAGGTTAGGGCAGCCGATGAAGTGTTCGGCGGCCGCCAGCGGCTCGGCGCCGAAGACGTCGATGGCCGCGCCGCCCAGGTGGCCGCTTCGCAGCGCCGCAGCCAGCGCCCCTTCGTCGACGATGCCGCCGCGCGCGGTGTTGACGAGCACCGCGCCGGGTTTCATCGACGCCAGCCGTGCGGCGTCGAAGAGGCCGCGAGTGCTGTCCACCAGCGGTACGTGCAGGCTGACGACGTCGGCCGTGCCGATGACCTCGTCGAGGCCCGCGAAACGCACGCCGTGCTCGGCGTAGGCCGGGTGGTCTTCGTCCATCATGGCGTCGAATGCGATGACCTGCATGCCCAGGCCGCGCGCCAACTTCGACGTGAGCTGGCCGATGGCACCGAAGCCCACCAGGCCGAGCGTCTTGCCGGCCACCTCGCGCCCGTTGGACAGCGCCGTGCGCGGCCACTGCCCGGCGGCCACCGTCGCGCTCGACAGCCAGGCGCCGCGCAGCAGCACGAGCGCACTGGTGATCACGTATTCGGCCACGCTCAGCGCGTTGGCGCCAGTGGCCGGGATGACACGCATGCCGCGCGCTTCGCAGCCGGCCACGTCGATGTTGTCCAGGCCCACGCCCAGACGGCCCACCACCTTGCAACGTTGCAGCGCGGCCAGCAGCTCGCCGCGCACCTGGGTGCGGTTGCGCACCACCAGCACGTCGGCGCGCGCGGCCTCGGCCAGCAGGCGCGGCGCGTCGTCCACCAGCTGCGGTGCGTAGAGCACGTCGTGGGCGCTCTGCAGGCGAGCGACGGCGCGCTCGTCCATGAATTCGGTGATGACGATGCGTGCCATGCGCGGCCTCCTTCCGTCAGGCCGATTCGTACAGGCGCGTCAGCACGAACTCGCGGTGCCCCAGCGCTTCGGCGGCCGTCAGGCGCCCGTTGGCGGTGCGCAGCATGCAGTCGAGCAGCTTGTCGCCGGCGTCGTCGAGCGTGAGGTCGCGTTGCAGCAGCCCGGTCACGTCGACGTCGACGTGTTCGCTCATCGTGCGCACGGTGCGCGGGTTGGCGCAGATCTTGATGACCGGCAGGATGGGGTTGCCGATGACGTTGCCCTGGCCGGTGGGGAAGAAGTGAACCGCGTAGCCCGAGGCCGCGCACAGCGTCACCATCTCGGCCGCGGCGCTGGACGAGTCCATGAACCACAGGCCCGGGTGGGTGGGCATCTCGGCCTTGTCGATGACACCGTCGACCGTGCACTTCTTGCCGATCTTCTGGATGTTGCCCAGCGCCTTCTCCTCGATCGTCGTCAGGCCGCCCAGGATGTTGCCCTTGGTGGGCTGGCTGTCCGACAGGTCGCTCGTCTTGTGGCGGTTGATGACGTCCTGGTAGCGGTCGAACATGAACATGAACTGCTCACGCACCTTGTCGTTGGCGCAGCGCGCAGCCACGATGTGCTCGCCGCCGGTGAGTTCGGTGGTTTCACCGAAACACAGGTAGCTGCCCAGCTTGTGCAGCTTGTCGAAGGCGTCGCCCACGGTGGGGTTGGCGCCGCAGCCGCTGGTGGTGTCGCTTTCGCCGCACTTGGTGCTGACCCACAGCTCCTTGATGTTGCACTTCTCGCGCTGCTTCTCGCTGGCCCACTGCACGAAGCCGCGCGCGGCCTTGCTGGCGCGCAGGATGGTGTCGTGGTCGCCGTGCTGCTCGATGCCGAAGCCCACCACGGGCTTGCCGGTGGCCTTGATGCCGTCGACCACCTTCTGCGTCCAGCCGTCCTCGATGCCGATGACGACCACCGCCGCCACGTTGGGGTTGCAGCCGGTGCCGATGAGGGTGCGGAAGTGCAGGTCGAGGTCGGCGCCGAACTGCAGCCGGCCGTAGGGGTGCGGAATGGCCAGCGCGCCCTTGATGTTGTGCGCCACGGCCTCGGCCGCGGCGTTGGACAGGTCGTCCAGCGGCAGGATGATGACGTGGTTGCGGATGCCGACGCGGCCGTTCTCGCGACGGTAGCCGAGGAAGGTGGTCTTCTTGGTGACGATGCTCATGGGTGTCCTTCGGTGAATACGCTGCGACAGATCAGGCGGCCGCCGGGCTCGGCCCCCTTGAGGGGGAGCGGCGTCAGCCGCTTCGGGGGTGGTCTGTTCACCAGCGCTTGGTCTTGATGTTGTGCACGTGGGCGTGTTCGCCCGCCGCGATGGGCTGCACGACCTTGCCCATGTCGATGCCGTACTTGACGACGGTTTCGCCCACCGCCATCTTGCGCAGCGCCACCTTGTGGCCGATGGGGATGTCCTGCTTGGCGGTGACGGAGGTGGACTTGTCCTCGTCCATGATCCAGCCCTTGAGCTTCATGCCCGCCTTAACCCCTTCCACCACCACGACGGCGACGGAATCCTGTTTGTCGTGCAACACGAAATGAATCATCCTGTGCTCCTGTGTTGCCCGCTGGATGGCGCGGGCCGGCGGCGAGTATCGGGGCCCCGATTCCCCGCGTCAAACAGGTCATCTATATGACATGGAGGTAGCAGGCCCCGCTGTCTAGAATGTCGTGATGCCCGCCGCCACGACCTTTCGCAGCAGCGCCCGCCGCAGCCCCGCCGCTGCCCACACGGCAAGCTTTGCGCCGCTGCAGCCCGAAACCGTGGGCATGCCGCTGTTCCGCGCCGTGCGGCGTTCCCTGCTGCTGGCCATCGAGGCCGGCAGCGTGGCGCCGGGGCAGGCGCTGCCCAGCGAGACCGGCCTCGCCGCCACCTTCGGTGTTTCGGTGGGCACGGTGCGCAAGGCGGTCGACGACCTCGTGGCCGAACACATCCTGGTGCGGCGCCAGGGGCGCGGCACCTTCGTCGCCACACACACCAGCGACCGCTTCCTGTTCCAGTTCTTCCACATCGAGCGCTGCGACGGCCTGCGCGAGCCGCCGCAGGTGGAACTGCTGTCCTTCGAGCGCACGCGGCTCGACGACGAAGCCGCTGCCGCGCTCGGGCTGAAAGCCGGCGAGCCGGCGCTGCAGATCGAGAACCGCCTGCAGTTGCAGGGGCGCGCCGTGGTGCACGACCGCCTGGTGATCCCGGCGGCGCTGTTCCGCGGCCTCAACGAAAAGCGCTGGCGCGAACGCCCCAGCACCATCTACCACCTCTACCAGACCGAGTTCGGCATCAGCGTCGTGCGCGCCCATGAACGCCTGCGTGCCGTGGGCGCCGACCGCGCCGCCGCGCGTGTGCTGGGCGTGGCGCCGGGCGCGCCGGTGCTGCAGGTGCGGCGTGTGGCCATCGCGCTGGGCGGTCAGGCCGTGGAGTGGCGTGTGAGCACCGTGCTGACGACGCAGCACGACTACGTCAACCTGCTGTCGCGGCCCGCTTGAAGCCGCTGACGCTGCTGCCCGGGCTGGGCGGCTTCAGGGTCGCAGCACGATCTTGGCCGCCGCGCTGTGCCCGCGGTCGAGGTCGACGAAGGCCTGCGGGCCGGCGGCCAGCGTGCGCTCTTCCACCCATGCCAGCGCGCCGAACACACCGCGGTGCAGCGCGTCCACGGTGGCGCGCAGGTCGGCCGTGGTGTAGGTGTAGGTGCCCAGCAGCGTGATCTCGGCCAGCGTCAGCTTGCGCATGTCGATTTCGCTGGCCCAGTCCTGCAGGCCGATGTGCATGATCACGCCGCCGGGCTTGATGCTGCTGAAGGCCTGCTGGCGTGTGAGCTTGCTGCCCACCGCGTCCATCACGTAGTCGAAGGCGCTTTCAGCCGGGGGCTGCTGGCGCGGGTCGATGGCCTCGCAGCCCACCGCCTGCTGCAAGGCCTGGCGGCGCAGCGGGTTCGGTTCGGTCACCATCAGCTGCTGCACGCCCAGGTGCCTGAGCAGCAGCGCGGCCAGCATGCCGATGGCGCCGCCGCCGATCACCAGCACGCGGCACTCGTGCAACGGCCGCACCAGCGCGCGCATCGACAGGTTGATGGCGTGCCAGGCCGTGGCCGCCGGCTCGGTGAGCGCGGCCGCGGTGGCCGGCATGTCCTGCGGCATGGCGATCAGGCTGGCCGACGGGATGCTCATGTACTCGGCATAGGCGCCCGGGCGCGTCATGCCCACCATGGTGCGGTGGGCGCAGAGGTTGTTGCGGCCTTGCACGCAGTATTCGCACATCCTGCCCGGTTCGGCGCAGGTGATGAGCGGGTTGCCGGTCCAGCGTGTGCCGGCATCGAAGCCCGCCGCGGCGCTTTCGGCGATGCGGCCCACAAATTCATGGCCCAGCACCAGCCCCGGCTGTCGGCGCGGGTCGTGGCCGTGCCACGCGTGCATGTCCGAGCCGCAGATGCCCACGGCTTCGATCTTCAGCACCACCTCGCCTTCGGCGAGCGCGGGCATCGGGCGGTCGAGCAGCTGCATCTCGCCGGGTTGGGTGTAGACGAGGGCTTTCATGGGGGGCTTCCTGCGTTGTGCTGGATCGCACTGCGCAGCAGTTCGACCATGCGGTGAATGTCGGCTGGCGTGCTGATGAAAGGCGGGGCCAGCACCAGCGTGTCGCCCGGTGCACGCGTGAGCAGGCCGTGATCGAAGGCGGCAGCCTGCGCGGCGGCGCCGCGTTGCCCGGGCGCGCCGGGCACGGGGGCGAGTTCGATACCCGCGGCCAGGCCGATGTTGCGGATGCTGACCACGCCGGGGGCATCGGCCAGCGTGTGCACGGCGGCCTCGAAGTGCGGCGCCAGCTCGCGCACACGCGGCAGCAGGGCCTCTTCCTCGATGACGTCCAGCATGGCCAGCCCGGCCGCGCAGGCCAGCGGGTGGCCCGAGCAGGTGTAGCCGTGCATCAGCTCGGCCAGGTGCGCCGGGCCGTGCATCAGCGTGTCGTGGATGGCGCGGCTGACGATCACACCGCCCAGCGGCGCGGCGCCGTTGCTCACCGTCTTGGCGAACAGGATCATGTCGGGCACCACGCCCAGCGCCTGCGACGCGAACATCGCGCCCAGGCGGCCGAAGCCGGTGATGACCTCGTCGAAGACCAGCAGCAGGCCGTGGCGCGTGCAGATCTCGCGCAGGCGCTGCAGGTAGCCCACGGGGGGCACCAGCACGCCCGTGGAGCCCGCAAAGGGTTCGACGATGACGGCCGCAATCTGCTCGGCGCCGTGCAGCGCGATCAGGCGCATTTCCAGCTCGTCGGCCAGTTCGGCGCCGGTGGCGGGCTGACCACGAACGAAGGCCTGCGGTGTGCCGTTCCAGCGCGGGTCCCACGTGGCCTGCAGGTGGTCGGCACGCAGCATCGCGCCGCCGAAGACACGCCGGTTGTTGAGCATGCCGCCGACGCTGATGCCGCCGAAGCCCACACCGTGGAAGCCGCGCTCGCGGCCGATGAACAGCGTGCGCTGGCCTTCGCCGCGGGCCCGGGCGTGGGCCAGCGCGATCTTCATCGCGGTGTCGCAGGCCTCGCTGCCGCTGTTGACCAGGAACACGCGGTCCAGCCCTGGCGGCGCCAGCGCGGCGATGCGCTCGGCCAGCGCAAACGCGCCGGGGTGGCCGACCTGGAAGCTGGACGCGAAGTCCAGCGTGTCGATCTGCCGCTTCATCGCTTCGGCGATCTTCGGGTGGCCATGGCCGGCACCCACGCACCACAGGCCCGAGGTGCCGTCCAGCACCTCGCGGCCGTCGGCCGTGCGGTAGCTCAGGCCCTGCGCCGAGACCACCAGCCGCGGTGTGGCCTTGAACTGCCGGTTCGGCGTGAAGGGCATCCAGAAGGCATCGAGTGCAGGGGCGCGCATCATGCACTCACTTTGCGGTGTAGCCGCCGTCCACCATCAGCGTCTGGCCGGTGATGTAGGCCGAGGCGTCGCTGCACAGGAAGACGGTGGCGCCGTGCAGGTCTTGCAGCTTGCCGTTGCGGCCGGCGCAGGTCTGCGCGGCATTGCGTGCGGCGAGCTCGGGGTTGTCGAAGACGGCCGCCGTCAGCGGCGTGGGGAAGAAGCCCGGGCCGATGGCGTTGCAGGTGATGCCGCGGGCGGACCATTCCTGCGCGATGGCGCGCGTGAGCTGCAGCACGCCGCCCTTGCCGGCGCCGTAGGGCGCGCTGTTCGGGAAGGCGCGCACGCTCTGCAGCGACGCGATGTTGAGGATGCGGCCCCAGCCGCGGGTCGCCATGCCCGGGGCCAGCGCCTGCGTCAGGAAGAAGGGTGCCGTCAGGTGCAGCGCGATCTGCGTCTGCCAGGCCTGCGGCGTGACCTCGGCAAATGGCTGGCGCAGGTTGACGCCGGCGGCGTTGACGAGGATGTCGATGCCGCCCAGCAGCGCCTCGGCCTGCGTGGCGGCGCCGCGCAGGGCCTCGACGTCGCACAGGTCGGCGCTCAGGCTGTCGGCGCTGATGCCGTCGGCACGCAGGCGTTCGACCGCCGCGCGCAACTCGGCGTCGCGGCGGGCCACCAGCAGCACCTGCGCGCCGGCCAGGCCGAGGGCCTGCGCCATGGCCTCGCCGATGCCGGAATTGCCGCCGCTGACGAGCGCGCGCCGGCCCTGCAAGTCGAACAGCGCGCCGATGTTCATGCGCCGCCTGGCCCAGGGCCGTGCACGGAAGTCGCCGCAGGCAGCGCGGCTGCGGGGTCGCGCGGGTGGTCGGGCTTGCGCTCGACGACGAAGGGAAAGCGCTTCTTGGCCTTGGTCGCCGTCGTGTTCGGGTCCACGGCGCCGCGCACGTAGCGCCGCGCGTCGTCGACCGGCGGGTGGTAGTCCCAGGCTGTCCAGCGGCCCTGCAGCAGCGCTTCCTGCGCGAACAGTCGCCGGCGCTGCGAGGCGAGGATGCGCTGCTCGAGGGCGTCGCAGTCCCAGCGCGCGTGCACCTCGCGGCGCAGCCGGGCCTCGACCGCCGCATGCGCAGGTTGGCCCGCGAGGTTCACGCGTTCGTCGGGGTCCGTGTGCAGGTCGAACAGCATCGGCGGGTCGTTGCGGCAGTGCACGTACTTGAACCCGTCCTGGCGCAGGATGCAGGCCGGCGCATAGACGCCTTCGCCGAGGAACTCCATCATCACGTCGTCGCCGCGCGTGAGGTCGCTGCCGTGAAGCATGCCGGCCAGGCTGCGGCCGTCGAGCGGGTCGACGGCTGCGATGGGCTGGCCGTCGGAGACGAGGTCGTTGAAGGTCGGCAGCAGGTCCATCAGCGAGACGCCGCGCTCCTCGGTACGGCCGCGCTGCAGGCCCGGCCCGGCAGCGATCATCGGCACACGCACCGACCACTCGAAGGGCTGGAACTTGAACCACGAGCCGCGCTCGCCGAGCATCTCGCCATGGTCGGAGACCACGAACACGAAGGTGTTGTCGGCGGCCCCGATGCGGGCCAGCACATCCAGCAGGCGACCTACCTGCGCGTCGAAATACGACGTCATCGCGAAATAGGCATGCCGCGCCACGCGCACCTGCTCCTCGGAGATGTCGTGCTCGTCGGCGCGGATCGTGTACGCATAACGCTGCGACCACGGGTCGCGCTCGGCGATCGGAATGAAGGGCACCGTGGGCATCGCGATGCGGTCGTGCTCGTACAGGTCCCAGTAGGGCCGCGTCGTGATGAACGGGTTGTGCGGGTGCGTGAAAGAAGCCCACAGCATGAAGGGCCGTTGGTCGTCGCCGCGGGCCTGATCGAACAGCCACTGCTCGGCACGGTAGGCAACCTCCTCGTCGTAGTCGATCTGCAGGTTGCGTTCGCACAGGCCCGCCTCGACGATGGAGCGCAGGCTCATGCGCGAAGGCGAGTAGGGCTGCCGCGTCTGCGTCCAGTCAGCGGTCCAGCCGAAGTCCGAGGGGTAGATGTCGGTCGTGACGCGCTCTTCGAAACCGTGCAGCTGCTCGGCCCCGGCGAAGTGCATCTTCCCGGACAGGCAGGTGCGGTAGCCCGCGCGGCGCAGGTAGTGCGCCAGCGTCGGCGTCGACGACGGGAAGTCGGCCGCGTTGTCGTAGCAGCCCACCGCCGACGACAGCCGGCCGGTGAGCATGGCCGCGCGCGAGGGCGCGCAGACCGGGTTGTTGCAGTAGGCGTTGAGGAAGGTCACGCCGCGTTCGGCCAGCCGGCTCATGTGGGGCGTGAGGGTCGTCCCGCCATACATGGGCAGCACTTTGGCCGTCAGTTGGTCGGCCTGGATGACGAGGATGTTCGGTCGCGGCATGGCGGGGTCTCGTGAGGGGTGGGGAAGGCGTCAATCCACCTTGATGCCGGCGGCGTGCACGAAGGCCACCCAGTGCTTGTGTTCGGCCTGAACGAAGGCCGTGAAGTCGGCGACACCCGTGCCGACTGGAAAGTCGCCCTGCGCCTGCAACTGCCGCCTCACCTCGGGTGCGGCCAGGGCCTTGCGTGCCGAGGCGTTCAGCCGCTCGACCACGGCCGCCGGCGTGCCTTTCGGTGCCCACAGGCCGAACCAGGTGGTGACGTCGACGCCCGCCACGCCGGATTCCTTCAGCGTCGGCACGGCGGGCAGGGCTTCCAGCCGCGAGGAGCCCGTGACGGCCAGCGCGCGCAGCCTGCCCGCCTGGACAAAGGCCATCACCAGCTGCGGGTTGGCGATCGTGTACGCCACCTCGCCGGCCAGCAGCGCGGTGCTGGCCTGTGCGCCGCCCTTGTAGGGCACGTGCACGACGTCGATGCCGGTGGCCCTGCGGAAGGCCTCGCCCGCGATGTGCAGCGCCGTGCCGTTGCCGGTGGAGGCGTAGTTGATCTTGCCCGGCTGCGCTTTCGCCTCCGCGATGAGTTCACCGACGCTGAGCGCCTTCACTTGCGGCGAGACGGTCAGCACCAGCGGGCTGCTGGTGAGTTGCGTGATCGGTGCGAAGTCGGCCAGGGGGTCGTAAGGCAGCTTCGGGTACAGGCCGGCGGCGATGGCGTGCGTCGCGACGGAGCCCAGCAGGATGGTGTAGCCGTCGGCGGCGGCCCGCGCGACCATCGCACTGCCGACCGTGCCACCGGCGCCGGCGCGGTTGTCGACGATCACCGGTTGCCCGAGGTCGATGCGCATCTGCTCGGCGATGCCTCGCGCGACGGTGTCCAGCGCACCGCCCGCGGGGAAGGGCACGACGATCGTCACCGTCTTCGACGGGAAGGCCTGCGCCGACGCCCACGAAGACGTGAGGGCCAGCACCAGCGCCAGAGCGCCGCGAAGAAGGTCAGGTCTGCGCATGGGGATTCTCCTGGGTCAATGGGCGTGATGGCGGCCGGTGAAGTTCAGACCTTCACCGGCTTGCCACGGTCGAAGTCCTGGTTCGGGAAGTACTTGGCCAGGCGGTCGTCGGCAGTGCGGGCATGCGCTTCCATGCCCTCCAGGCGCGAGATGCGCGCGGTGACCTCGCCGATGTCGCGCGCCGCTTCGCGCGTCATGCGCTGCCAGGTCAGCGTCTTCATGAACTTGTGCACCGACAGGCCGCCCGAGTAGCGCGCCGCGCCCTTGGTCGGCAGCACGTGGTTAGGGCCGCTGGCCTTGTCGCCGTAGGCCACGGTGGTCTCTTCGCCGAGGAAGAGGCTGCCGTAGCAGGTCAGGTTCTGCAGCCACCAGCCGAGCTCGCGTGTGTGCACCTCCAGGTGTTCGCTGGCATAGCGGTCGGACACGGCCACCACTTCGTCGCGCGTGTCGCAGACGATGACCTCGCCGTAGTCGCGCCAGGCAGCGCCGGCGGCGTCGCGCGCGGTGGGCGGCAGCTGCGCGATGAGTTCGGGCACACGGCGCATCACCGCCTCGGCCAGCGGGCGGTGCGTGGTGAACAGCCAGGCCGGCGATTCGTGGCCGTGCTCGGCCTGGCCCACCAGGTCGCTGGCCACGATCTCGGGGTCGGCGCTGTCGTCGGCGATCACCGCCACTTCGGACGGCCCGGCGAAGACGTCGATGCCCACCTTGCCGAACAGTGCCCTCTTGGCCTCGGCGACGAACTTGTTGCCCGGCCCGACGATGACGTCGGCCGGCTTGCCGGAGAACAGGCCGCCGGCCATGGTGGCGATGGCCTGCACGCCGCCCAGCGTCATGATGACGTCGGCGCCGGCGCGGTCGAAGGCGTAGAGCAGATAGGGGTGCATCGGCCCGCCGCGGAAGGGCCCCGAGCAGGCGACGATGGTCTTCACGCCCGCCGCCTTGGCCGTGGCCACGCCCATGTAGGCCGAGGCAATGTGCGCGTAGCGCCCGGCCGGGGCATAACAACCCGCCACGTTGACCGGCAGCACACGCTGGCCGGCGGTGACGCCGGGGTGCAGGCCGATCTCGAAGTCGGTCAGCGAGCGGCGCTGTGCATGCGCGAAGGCGCTGACCTGCGCAATGGCGAAGTCGATGTCGCGCTGCACCTGCGGCGGCACCTCGGCCGCACGCGCGTCGATCTCGGCGCGGCTCAGCACGATGTCGCCTTCCCACTGGTCCAGCTTCTTCGCGTAGGCGCGCACGGCGGCTTCACCGTGCGCGTCGATTTCGGCCAGCATGTCCGCCACAACCGCCTGGGCCGTGGCGGTTTCGGTCTCGGGCGTCTTGCTCGCCTTCATGAGGTAGGTGATGGCCATGCGGGCTCCTGCGGTCGCGATGCGGTTTACTTGCTGTTGTTGGCGAAGTCGCGCAGCTTGGGGTCGGCCTGCACGCGCTTCATGAAGCTGTCGGCGATGTAGTCGGCCGACTGCGGCACGCTCTGGATGGCGCCGGTGCCGCGCATGAAGATCGCGATCTGGCTGAACCAGGTGTCCATGTCGGAATTGCCGCGCGCGCGGTCCATGCGGGCCAGTTGCTGCGCAAGGTCGAAGGTCGGTCGGGTGTCGAACTCCTTCTTCATCGACGCGTCGCTGATCGACACCCCGCCCTGGGCGTAGAACTTCTTCATCATCGCCAGCGCCTCGGGCTGGTGGGCGCCCATCCACTTCCAGGCGCGCAGGTAGACGGCCAGGAACTTCGCCACCTTCTCGGGGTTCTGCTCGGCGTACTCGCCGCGGGCGATCAGCGCGCCGGGCACCATCACGCCGCCTTCCTTGCCCGAGCACAGCACCTTGGCGCCGGCCTTTTCTTCCAGCGTGTAGATGTTGGGTGCCCACAGGCCGGCGAGGTCGGCGTTGTTGCTGGACACGGCCGAGATGATCTCGGCCTGGCCCATGTTCTTGATGACCACGTCGCTCTTGGCGATGCCCCACTTCTTCAGGCAACTCTGCACCGCGTAATCGCCGGTGCTGTTGGCGGTGAGCAGGATGGTCTGGCCCTTGATGCTGGCCGGGTCCTTGGCGATCTTGGCGGCCACGTCCTTGCGCACCAGCAATGCGTTGCCGGCCGATTCGTCGTTGGTGATGCCGATGGTCTTGATGCCGAAGCGCACGTGCCCCAGCACCGCCGGCACCGAGCCCGTGCCGCCCACGTCCCAGCTCTTGCTGGCCACCGCGGCGATCTGCGGCACGCCGGCCGGGAAGGTGCTGAACACGGGCTTCAGGCCGACCTCGGCCCACCAGTTCTTCTCGGTGGCCACGAAAAAGGGCAGGGCCCAGTACAACGCGGGCTGGTAGCTGACCTTGATCTCGTCCAGCGGTGCCTGGGCCTGTGCGGCCGGCAGCGCCAGCAGCGCGGTGGCCAGGGCGGCCAGGGTGGTCTTGAGCTTCATCGTCGGGTCTCCTTCGGGGGTCGTCTTGTGGGCGGGGCAGGGCGGGGAGCGGCGACTTCAGTGCACTTCGGCGCCGGCGCCGGAACTGCGCAGCAGCTTCCACACGTGTGAGCGCAGGTGCACGAAGCTCGCCTGGTCCATCACGTCCTCGATGCGGCTGTGCTGGTCCCAGTTCTCGGTCTGGCGGATGCTCTTCACGTCGATGATTTCGCGGATGGTGCCGGGTCGGCCCGTCATCACCACGATGCGGTCGGCCAGGTACACCGCCTCTTCCACGGCGTGGGTGATGAACAGCACCGTGCGCGGGTGCTGGCGTGCCAGCCGCACCAGTTCCTCCTGCATCACCACGCGCGTCTGTGCATCGAGCGCGCCGAAGGGTTCGTCCATCAGCAGCACCTGGGGGTCGAGCACGTAGGCCCGTGCGATGGCCACGCGCTGCTGCATGCCGCCCGAAAGCTGGTGCGGGTAGGCGTGTTCGTAGCCGTGCAGGCCCATGAGGCCGATGTAGTGCTCGATGCGGCGCTTGCGCTCGGCCACGTCGATGCCCAGGGAAATGAGCCCGAAATCGACGTTGTCCCACACCGTCTTCCACGGGAAGAGCGCAAAGGCCTGGAACACCACCGCGCGGTCGGGGCCGGGGCGTGTGACGACCTCGTCGCCGACGCTGACGGTGCCGCTGCTCGGGTGTTCGAGCCCCGCGGCCATGCGCATGCAGGTGGTCTTGCCGCATCCCGAGGGGCCGACAATGGCGACAAATTCGCGGTCCTGCACGACGAGGTTCACGTCCTTCAGGGCGACGAAGTCCTGGCCGTTCTGGCGGAACACACGTTCCACGCCGCTGAAGCTGATGCTGGCCACTGGGGTGTGCTCCGGGGTTGCTGCGATGGGCGCGGCTCAGTGCCCGCGGCGGGTTTCGATGTGCTGCTGTACGCGGCGCAGCGCCACGTCGATGGCGATGCCCACCAACCCGATGGCGACCATGCCGCTCATCACCGTGGCGGTGGACACCGAGGCCTGGCCCTTGACCATCAGGTAACCCACGCCGCTGGACGCGACGATCAGTTCCGCCCCCACCAGCGACTGCCAGCCCAGGCCGGCCGAGATGCGCAGACCGGCCACGATGGACGGCACCGCAGCGGGCAGCAGCACCTGCGTCATGGCACGCAGGTGGCTGGCGCCCAGCATCTGCGCGGCCTCGATGTATTTGCGGTCGACGTTCTTCGCGCCGCGGTAGGTGTTGATGAGCACCGGCGGAAAGGCGCCCATGAAGATGATGAGCACCGGCCCGCCGATGCCGGTGCCGAACCACAGCGCGGCAAACGGCACCCACGCGATGGGCGCCACGAAGCGCACGGCGTCGAAGGCCGGCGAGACGATGCGGTCGATCCACGTGAACCAGGCCATCAGCAGACCCAGCGGAATGCCCACCACGACCGCCAGCACGAAGCCTGCGGCAAAACGCTGGAAGCTCGACAGCACGTGCTGCAGCAAGGTGTAGCCGGCGAAGGGTTCGACCACCAGGTGCGCGAAGCGGATCGCCACGTCCCAGGGCGCGGGCAGGAAGTCGCGCGAGGTGATGCCCGCCAGCGCCGCCGCCGACCACAGCCCGAGGAAACCCAAGGCGCCCGCAGCGCTGAGCGCTGTGGTGCGCGACGACGGCAGGCGGTTTTGCAGCATCAGCGCGGCTTCCAGGGCATGACGGCGCGTTCCAGCCACACCAGGCCCAGCGTCATGAACCAGCCGCACGCGGCCACGCTGATCATGCCGACGAGGATCATCGCCGGGTAGATGTCCTGCGCGGCCTGGTTCAGGATCTGCCCCAGGCCGGCCACGGCGCCCACCAGTTCGGCGGCCACCAGCGTTGTCCACGAAGCCTGCAGCGACAGGCGCAGGCCGGTGAAGATGCTGGGCAGCGCGCCGGGTATCAGCACCTCGCGCCAGTAGCGCCAGCCACGCACGTCGAGCATGGCCGCGGCCTCGAAGATGGGCTTGTCGATCTGCCGCACGCCGGTGTAGCTGTTGATGACCGAAGGCACGAAGGCGGCGAAGAAGATGACCATCATCTTGGCGCCGTTGCCCAGGCCCAGCCAGACGATGGCCAAAGGGATCCAGGCCAGCGGCGGTATCGGCCGCAACAGCAGGAAGACGGGGTTGACCAGCGCCTCGACCGTGCGGCTGGCGCCCATGGCCAGGCCCAGCACCACGCCGACGCTGGAAGCCAGCAGGAAGCCCATGGTCACCAGCGCCACGCTGCGCAGCACGTGTTCGTGCAGGCGGCCGTTGCTGTAGCCGTCGACGACGATCTGCTGCACCGCCCCGCCCACTTCCAGCGGCGTGGGAAAACGCGCCGCCGAGATGACCCCCCACACCGCCGTGAGCAGGTGCCAGGCCAGCACGACGCCGGCCAGCGCGAGCAGCGTCACGGCCGTGGCGGCCAGCGGATGCCGGGTGTTGCCGGGGCCGGGCATGCGCGGTGGCCTTCAGACCGCCGGGGGGCGGCTGCGGCTTGTAATCGATTTCAACATGAATTCATGATTGACTGCGGGTCAGGCAGTGTCAAGGCCCGTGGGGTGGGGGATTTCCCTCTGCGGCGGTGCACCATGCGAGGGCCCAGCCAGCGAGAAAGCGATTACATTGCGGGCATGCAAGCGAAGGACGTCGTGCTGCCCAACATCGAGGACGTGGCCGCTGCGGCCGGCGTTTCGACGGCCACCGTCTCGCGGGTGCTGAACAAGCCGCAGTCGGTGCGCGAGGCGCTGCGCCTGCGCGTCACCGTGGCCATCGCGCAGCTGGGGTACGTGCCACAAGCCGGGGCGCGGGCGCTCAAGCTGCGGCGCAGCGGCACCGTGGGCGCGGTCTTCCCGACCATCGACAACGCCATTTTCGCCCAGGCCATCGCCGCGCTGCAGCAGCGCCTGGCCGAGGGCGGCCTGCAACTGCTCATCGCCACCAGCGGTTACGACGTCGAGACCGAGGCGCGGCAGGCCGTCAACCTGGTGACACGCGGCGCCGACGCGCTGGTGCTCTGCGGCCTGGGGCAGAGTCCGGCGCTGCTGCAGTTCCTGCGCGGGCGCGACTTCCCCACCGTGCACGCGATGAGCTGGCCGGCGCCGGCGGACACGGTCTGCGTCGGCTTCGACAACGCGCGCGCCATCGGGCAGGCGGTGCGCTACCTGCTCGACCTGGGCCACCGCCGCGTCGCCATGCTGGCCGGGCTGGCGCACAGCAACGACCGCGCGGCGGCGCGCATCGCGGGCGTGCAGCAGGCGCTGAAGCAGGCGGGGCTGAAGCTGCCCGCCCAGCACTTGGTGGAACGGCCCTACGGCCTGGCCGAAGCACGCGAGGGCCTGCGCCTGCTGATGGCCACGCAGCCGGTGCCCACGGCCATCGTCTGCGGCAACGACGTGCTGGCCTTCGGCGCGCTGCTCGAGGCACGCAAGCTGGGCATCCAGGTGCCCGCGGAACTGTCGATCATCGGCTTCGACGACCTGGAGATGGCGCGCCACATCCAGCCCGCCCTGACCACCTTGCATGTGCCGACGCCGCTGCTGTGGCGCACCGTGGCCGAACGTGTGATCGCGGCCCTGGCCCAGGCGCCGGTGCAGGTGGCCACGGAGGTGGAGGTGGAGCTCGTGGTGCGCGAGTCCACCGGGCCGGCGCCCAGGCTCAAGCGCGCCTGAGCGCTGCGTCCTTTCTTGCCAGGCCTGGTGGCCGCCGGACCTGGACCTTCAACCCGCGCCCTGGGTAACGGCGCCGGCCGGTGCCGTGCTGCCCCGGGCCACCAAGGTCCACGGCAGCGACACCGGCACCGCCGGCTTGCCGCGGCGCAGTGCGTCGAGCAGCGAGCGCGCGGTCTCGGCGCCGATGGCGTGGCGCGGCAGCTGCACGCTGGACAGCGCCGGGCTGAGCTGGCGCGCGATGGCGAAGTCGCCGAAGCCCAGCAGCGCCAGACGCTGCGGCACGGCCAGGCCCCGTTCCGTGGCCTCGAGCAGTGCACCGCAGGCCAGGTGGTCGTTGGCAAAGGCTGCGGCGGTGATGGCCGGCGGGCCGGCCTGCAGCAGCACTCCCAGCACGTGGCGGCCGGCATCGAAGGCGTCACCGGACGGGGCCACCGTCACCGCGACCGAGGCGCCTGCGACGTGCACCGCGGCGGCGAAGGCCACGCCGCGTTCGTGCGCGCGGTAGTCCTCGGCCACGGCGCTGTCGACATAGGCCAGCTGGCGGTGGCCGGCGCGCAGCAGGTGTTCGGCCATGGCGCGGCCGACCTCGTCGTGGCTGAAGCCGATCTGCGTGAAGCTGGTGCGCCCGGCGCCGCGTTCGGGTGGGTGGTGGTCCCAGATCTCGATCACCGGGGTGCCCGCGGCCTTGGCGTTGGCCAGCAGCCGCAGCGCGCCAGGCGAGTGGCGCCGGCCGGTCACCACCACCGCGGCCGGCTGCCAGCCCAGCAGGGCGCGCAGCTGGTGCTCTTCGCGTTCGAGTGAATAGCCCGTGGCGGCGATCAGCAGCTCGTAGCCTGCGGCCTGCAGCCCGTCGCTCAGGCCCTGGGCGGTTTCGGCGAAGATGGAATTGGCCAGGTTGGGCAGCAGCGCGGCGACGATGTTGCCGGCGCCGCTGGCCAGCAGCCCGGCCTGCTTGTTCGGCACGTAGCCGGTGTGCGCCAGGGCGGCCTGGATGCGCTCGGCGGTGTCGGCTGCGACGACGGCCGGCTCGCGCAGGAAGCGCGACACGGTGATGGCGGTCACGCCGGCAGCCTGCGCCACGTCCTGCAAGGTGACGCGGCCGTGGCCGCGGCGCGCCTGGCGCGCCGCAGGGGCGCCGTCCGCGTTCGCGGCAACGGGGGTCTTGGAGCTGGGCACCGGGTTAGTCAGAATGGACGCTGCAGGGGCGAGGCCATATGTTAGCGGTAACAAAGCCAGCCGTCCAACGCATGCCGCGCGCCCTTGAAGACCTTCGCAGCCGCCGCTGGTTCGCGGCCCACGACATGCGCGGCTTTGCGCACCGCCAGCGCATGCAGCAGATGGGCCTGCGCCGCGAAGACGTGCTGAACCGCCCCATCGTGGCCATCCTCAACACCTGGAGCGACCTCTCGCCCTGCCACGCCCACCTGCGTGAACGCGCCGAGGCCGTCAAGCGCGGTGTGCTCCTGGCCGGGGGCATGCCCTTCGAGCTGCCGGCCATGAGCCTGGGTGAGGTGATGGTCAAGCCCACCACCATGCTCTACCGCAACTTCCTGGCCATGGAGGCCGAGGAACTGCTGCGCAGCCTGCCCATCGACGGCGCCGTGCTGCTGGGCGGCTGCGACAAGACCACGCCGGGACTGCTGATGGGCGCCATCAGCATGGGCATCCCGGCGCTGTTCTGCGCCGCCGGGCCGATGCTCAACGACCGCCACCAGGGCAAGACCGTCGGTGCCGGCACGCACACGCGCATGTTCTGGGACGAAAAGCAGGCCGGCAGCATCGACGAGGCCGAATGGGTGCGGCTGGAGTCGCGCATGACACGCAGCCCCGGCACCTGCAACACCATGGGCACCGCCAGCACCATGACCGCCGTCGCCGAGGCGCTGGGCATGGCGTTGCCCGGCAGCACCAGCATCCCGGCCATGGACGCCGCGCACCCGCGCATGGCGGCCGACTGCGGCGAGCGCATCGTGGCCATGATCCACGAAGACCTCACGCCGCAGCGCATCCTCACGCGTGGCGCCTTCCTGAACGCCGCCACGGTGCAGATGGCGCTGGGCGGCAGCACCAACGCCGCGGTGCACATCCTGGCCATGGCCGGCCGCGCCGGCGTGGCGCTGACGCTGGACGACCTGGACGCCGTGGCGCGCCGCGTGCCGGTGCTGGCCAATCTCTTCCCCAGCGGCGACAAGCTGATGGAGGACTTCTACTACGCCGGCGGCCTGCCCGCGTTGATGGCGCGGCTGGGCGACCTGCTGTCGCTGGACGAGACCACCGCCACCGGCCGGCCGCTGCGCGAGCAACTGCAGGGTTGCGTGGTGGGCGACGACGACATCATCCGCCCGCTCGACCGGCCCGTCAGCCCGCACGGCGCGCTGGCCGTGCTGCGCGGCAACCTGGCACCCGAGGGCGCCGTCATCAAGCCCAGCGCGGCCAGCCCGGCGTTTTTCAGCCACAGCGGCCGCGCGCTGGTGTTCGACAGCCAGCCCCAGATGCTGGCGGCGATGAACGACCCTGATCTCGACGTCGACGAAACCACCGTGCTCGTGCTGCGCAACGCCGGCCCGGTGGGCGCGCCCGGCATGCCCGAGTGGGGCAACCTGCCGTTGCCGAAGAAGTTGCTGCAGCGCGGCGTGCGCGACATGCTGCGCATCAGCGACGCGCGCATGAGCGGCACGCACTATGGCAGCTGCGTGCTGCACGTGAGCCCCGAGTCGGCCGTGGGTGGGCCGTTGGCGCTGCTGCGCACGGGCGACGTGATCGACCTCGACGTCGCCGCACGCACGCTGAACATGCGTGTCGACGACGCCGAACTCGCGCGCCGCCGCGCCGCGTGGACCGCGCCGGTGCAGCCCTACGCGCGGGGCTGGACACGCCTGTACCAGCAGCACGTGACGCAGGCCCACCTGGGCTGTGACTTCGACTTCCTGCAAGGCACGGCGCCCACGCCCGAGCCGGTGATCTTCTGACCCCAAAAGGCCGCGCCATGAATCCCTTCACACGACTGCTCCAGGACCGCACCCGCAAGACACCGGTGGGCACCTGGGTGATGTCGGCCAGCCCGATCGTGGCCGAGGCCGTGGGCAGCGCCGGCTTCGACTGGGGTGTGCTCGACATGGAGCACACGCCGCTGGACCTGATGGACCTCGTGCACCTGCTGCAGGCGGTGGGCAATACGCCCATGCTGCCGGTGGTGCGGGTGCCCTGGAACGACACCGTGCTCGTCAAGCGGGTGCTCGACGCCGGCGCGGCAACGCTGCTCTTCCCCTTCATCCAGAACGGCGACGAGGCCGCGCGCGCCGTGGCCGCCACACGTTACCCGCCCGAGGGCGTGCGTGGCATGGCGGGCATGAGCCGCGGTTCACGCTTCGGCACCACACCCGACTACTTCCGCAGCGCCAACGCCAACGTCTGCGCGGTGCTGCAACTGGAAACGCGCGAGGCCATCGCGCGGCTCGAAGAGATTGCCGCCGTGCCGGGTTGCGACGCGCTCTTCGTCGGCCCGGGCGACCTCTCGGGCACGATGGGCCATGTGGGCCAGCTCACCCACCCCGAGGTGCTGGCGCTGATGAGCGACGCCGCGCGCCGCGCCAACGCCCTGGGCATGCCGATCGGCACCGTGGGTGGCAACCCCGAGACCGTGGCGCAGTACCGAGCCATGGGCTATGACTTCGTCGCCGTGGCCAGCGACCTGGGCCTGCTGATGCGCGCGGCACAGGCGGCGGCGCAGGCGCTGCGCGCCATCGACGGCCCGGCCGCCGCACCGGCAGCCGAGGCGCCGCGCCCCGAGGGTTACTGATGGCCGATGTCGAACTGCGCGGGGTGACGAAGAGCTACGGGCCGGTGCCCGTCATCCATGGCATCGACCTCGACATCCGTCATGGCGAGTTCGTCGTCTTCGTCGGGCCTTCGGGCTGCGGCAAGAGCACGCTGCTGCGCATGATCGCGGGCCTGGAGCCGATCAGCGGCGGCGAGGTGCGCATCGGCGGCCAGCGTGTCAACGAACTGCCGCCACGCCACCGCGACATCGCGATGGTGTTCCAGGACTACGCGCTCTACCCGCACAAGACGCTGTACGAGAACATGGCCTTCGGCCTGCGCCTGCGCAAGACGCCCGAGGACGAGATCGTGCGCCGCGTGGCCGATGCGGCCAAGCTGCTGCGCATCGATCACATGCTCGACCGCCGGCCGGCCGCACTGTCGGGCGGGCAGCGCCAGCGTGTGGCCATCGGCCGCGCCATCGTGCGCGAACCCAAGGTCTTCCTCTTCGACGAGCCGCTGTCCAACCTCGACGCGCAACTGCGCAACGAGATGCGCAGCGAGATCAAGCGCCTGCACCAGCGCCTGGGTGCGACCATCATCTACGTGACGCACGACCAGACCGAGGCGATGACCCTGGCCGACCGCATCGCCGTGCTCAGCGGCGGCCGGCTGATGCAGTACGACACGCCCGACGGCGTCTACAACCGGCCGGCCGCCGTGTTCGTGGCCGGTTTCACCGGCGCGCCGCCGATGAACCTGGCCGACTGCACGCTGGCCGGTGGCAGGGCCGAGCTGGGCGGTGCCGCCATCACGCTGCCGCCGGCGCTGGCCGCGCGTGCCGTGAGTGCCGTGAGCGCCGTGAGTGCGGCCACACTGAAGTTCGGCGTGCGGCCCGAGAACATCGCGCTGGCGCCGTCGGACGGCGCGCAGCGTGTGGCGGCCCAGGTCTCGCTGCTGGAACCGCTGGGCGCCGAGACGCTGATCACGCTGCGCATCGGCAGCGCCGAGATGGTGGCCCGCGGCCCGGCCGCATTCCGCCAAGCGCCGGGCAGCGCCATCGACGTCTGGTTGAACCCGCAGCACCTGCACCTGTTCGACGCCGCCAGCGGCACGGCGATCTGAAGGCCGCACCGTGCGTTCGCTGCTCGCCCTGATCCTTGCGGCGCTGCTGTGCGCGGCCGCCGGGCCGGCCGCTGCACAGACGAAGCTGCGGGTCTTCGCTGGCGGCGCCAACCAGCGCCCCGACCTGATGCGCCTGCTGTTTGCCGAGTACAGCAAGCTGCACCCCGGGGTGGTCATCGAGACCGAATCGGGCGGCGCCACCAGCGACCTGCAGCGCCAGTACCTCAGCACCATCCTGAACGCCCGCGACCCGTCCATAGACATCTACCTCATCGACATCGTCAACCCGGCGCAGTACTTCGGCGCTGGCTGGCTGGAGCCGCTGAACGCCTACCTCGGCCCACCCGCCCAGGTCATGAAGGCCTTCCTGCCCGCCTACGCGGCCAGCAACGTCATCGAAGGCCAGATCGCCGCCATGCCGGCCTTCGCCGACGCGATGTTCATGTACTACCGACGCGACCTGCTCGACAAACACGGCATCACCTTGCCCAGGACCTGGGACGAACTCGGCGCCGCGGCGCAGAAGATCCGCGCCGCCGAGGGCAACCCCAACCTGCAGGGCCTGTCGATCCAGGGCGCGCCCGTGGAAGGCGCGGTGTGCACCTTCCTGCTGCCCTACTGGAGCCAGGGCCGCGAACTGAACGACGCCGCGGGCAAGCTCACGCTCGACCGCGCCGCCGCCACGCGGGGGCTGCAGCAGTGGCTGAAGCTCGTCGACCACGGCGCCATCAAGCGCAACGTGGCCGAAGTGAAGACACCCGACACCGTCAACGAATTCAAGGCCGGGCAGGTGGTCTTCGGCATCGGCTGGGGCTTCGCCTGGGACCGCTTCGCGAGCGACGCCGATTCGCGCGTCAAGGGCAAGGTCGGCGTGATGCCGGTGCCGGCGATGGCGGGCGGCCAGAGTGTCACCTGCCTCGGGGGCTGGCAGTGGGCGGTCAGCGCCTTCAGCCGCCACAAGGCCGAGGCGGCGCGGCTGGTGCAGTACATGGCCAGCCCGGCGGCGAGCCGCTTCCTGGCGGTGCGCGGCTCGCTGCTGCCCACCACGCTCGACGTCTACACCGACGCCGATGTGCTCAAGGCCGTGCCGTGGTTCGCCGACGCGGCGGCCGTGGTCGCCGGCGGGCGCAGCCGGCCAGCGTCGCGCGACTATGGCCAGGTCAGCGATGCCATCCGCACCACCACCAGCGCGGTGCTGGCGCGCAGCAAGACGCCCGAGCAGGGCGTGGCCACCATCGGCTCGCGGCTGGCGCGGGTGATGCGGTGAGTGGCCTGCCCGCACCGCCCGCGCGCCCCGGCTGGGCCGACCGCCTGCGCGACCCCGACGAGCGCACGCTGGGCCTGCTGCTGCTGACGCCGGCCTTCGTGCTGCTGGCGCTGATCGTCGTCTACCCCATCGGCAAGCTGTTCTGGAACAGCTTCTTCGACATGCGGCTGTCGGGCGGCCGCGGCACGCGCTTCGTCGGCTTCGAGAACTACCTGCTGGTGTTCGCCGACGTCGACTTCTGGAACGCCGCCGGCAACACCGTGCTCATCACCGTCATCACCGTGCCGGGTGCACTGGTGGTGGGCCTGGCGCTGGCGATGCTGGCCAACCTGCCGTTCAAGCGCCAGTGGCCGGTGCGGCTGGCGCTGCTGCTGCCGTGGGCGTTGCCGCTGTCGTTCGCGGGCCTCATCTTCGCGTGGTTCTTCCACACCGACTACGGTGTGTTCAACGACGTCGTGCGCCGCCTCGGCCTCGGCACGGAAGGCGAGCCGCGCATGTGGCTGCTGCAGCCGGCCTGGGCCATGGCCGCGATCTGCGCGACCATCATCTGGAAGACGAGTTCCTTCATGGCGCTCATCCTGCTGGCCGGGCTGCAGATGATTCCGAAGACGCTGTACGAAGCCGCGGAAGTGGATGGCGCCAGCCGCTGGCAGCAGTTCTGGCAGATCACGATCCCGATGCTGATGCCGTCCATCGTGGTGGCGCTGATCTTCCGCACCATCACGGCGCTGCAGACTTTCGACATCCCCTACACCATGACACGCGGCGGCCCCGGCGACAGCACCGAGACGCTGGCCATGCTGATCCACAAGACGACGATCGACTACCTCGACGTGGGCTACGGCAGCACGCTGGCGGTGTGCATGTTCGTGCTCTCGATGTGCATCACGGCGGTGTACCTCAGGCGTGTGGGGAACGCGGCATGAGCGGCGCTTCCAGCCCGTGGAGCGAAGGCCGCGGCCTGCGCCTGCTGGCCGCGGGCCTGGTGGTGCTGAACGGCTTCTTCCCCGCGCTGTGGATCCTGCTCACGTCGCTGAAAACCGAGGCCGAACTCGTCAGCAAGCCCATCACCTGGTGGCCGGATGCACCGACGCTCTCCAACTACGTGCAGGCCTTCACCGAGCAGCCGCTGCTGCGCTACCTGGGCAACAGCCTGGCGGTGGCCGGCGGGGCCACGCTGGCCTCGCTGCTCGTCAGCGGCCTGGCGGCCTACGCCATCGCGCGGCTGAACCTGCGCCGGCGCCAGCTCATCCTGACCTGCATCGTGGCCAGTTCGATGTTCCCGCTGGTGACGCTGCTGGTGCCCATCTTCGAGACGCTGCGCAGCCTGGGTCTGCTGAACACCTACATCGCCCTCATCCTGCCCTACACCGTGCTCAACCTGCCGGTGTGCACGTTGGTGCTGGTGAGCTTTTTCCAGAGCATCCCGCGCGACCTGGAGAACGCGGCCATGATCGACGGCTGCACCCGCCTGGGCGCGTTGTGGCGCGTGGTGCTGCCGCTGGCCGCGCCGGGGGTGTTCACCGCCGGCATCCTGGCTTTCGTCAACGCCTGGGACGAGTTCCTGCTGGCGCTGGCGCTGAACTCGAACCCGAGCATGCGCACGCTGCCGGTGGGCATCACGCTGTACCAGGGTGAATTCACGTTCCCGTGGCCGATCATCTCGGCTGCACTCATCGTCGCCATCGTGCCGGTGGCCGTGCTCATTGCGCTGTTCCAGGAGCGCGTGGTGGGCGGCCTCACGCAGGGCGGCCTGAAAGGTTGAAGGACATGGACAAGGTGTTGCGCTACGGCATCGTCGGCTGCGGCAGCATGGGCCGCGAGCACATCGAGAACCTGCAGGCCATGGGCGGCGTCGAAGTGGTTGCGCTGGCCGACCCGCACGCCCCCAGCCGCGACGCCGCGCTGGCCTGCTGCCGCGGCGCGCCGCCGCAGGTCTTCGCCGACCACACCGAACTGCTGAAGAGCGGCCTGTGCGACGCGGTGGTCATCGCCACGCCCAACTTCACGCACGTGGACATGCTGCGCGACGCGCTGGCGGCGCCCGGGCTGCACGTGCTGGTGGAAAAGCCGCTCGTGACGCGCATCGAAGACGGCGTCGAACTGATCCGCCGCGCCGAGGGCCGCAGCGGCATCGTCTGGGTGGCGCAGGAATACCGCTACATGCCGCCGGTGGCCGAGATGATCCGCATCGCGCACCAGGGCGGGGTCGGGCGGATGCACCAGGTGGCCATCCGCGAACACCGCGAACCCTTCTACCCAAAGGTGGGCGACTGGAACCGCTTCAGCGCCAACACCGGCGGCACGCTGGTCGAGAAGTGCTGCCACTACTTCAACCTGATGGACCTCATCCTGCGTGAACAGCCGCTGCGTGTCTTCGCCAGCGGCGGCCAGCGTGTGAACCACCTCGACGAGCGCTACGACGGCCCCGACGGACCCCGCACGCCCGACATCCTGGACAGCGCCTACGTCATCGTCGAATACCCCAGCGGCGCGCGCGCCATGCTCGACCTGTGCATGTTCGCCGAGGGCAGCACCGACAACGAACACGTGGTCATCGTCGGCGACGAGGGCAAGCTCGAGAGCCTGCTGCCCAGCCTGACGCTGCGCCACAGCCGGCGCGAGGACTGGGGCCGCCGCGACGCCTGGGGCCAGCCCTCGGGCACCGGCAAGGGCGTCAACGTGCGGCGTGTGTGGGACACACGCATCAAGTACGCCGGCGCGCATTTCGGCGCCAGCTACATCGAGCACCAGCACTTCGCCGCCGCCATCCGCGAAGGCCGGTCGGCCGAGATTCCGCTCGAAGAAGGCCTGCGCGCCGTGGCCACCGGGCTGGCGGCGCACAAGAGCATCGCCGAAGGCCGCGTCGTCGCGATGGACGAAGTGCTGCCGGCGGGCTGGTGAGGCGGCGATGCGCTACGCCAGCTACCCCAGCCTGCAGGGCCGCGTCGTCTTCATCTCCGGCGGCAGTTCGGGCATCGGCGCCGAACTCGTGCGCGCCTTTGCGCGGCAAGGTGCGTGTGTGGCCTTCTGCGGCACGCGGCCCGAAGGTGGCCAGGTGCTGGCCGACGAACTCGCGGCCGCCGGCCTGCCCGCGCCCTGGTACGCCGCCTGCGACGTACGTGACGCCCACGCCTACCAGGCGTTGCTGCGGCGCGTGGTCGACGAGCTGGGCGCCGTGCGTGTGCTCGTCAACAACGCCGGCCGCGACGACCGCCACGCGATGGAAGACGTGACACCCGAGATGTGGGACGAGCGTCTGGCGCTGAACCTCAAGCACTACTTCTTCGCCATCCAGGCCGTGGCGCCGGCGATGGCCGCCGCCGGGGGTGGCAGCGTCATCAACATGGGCAGCGTGAGCTGGATGCGCGGCCGGCCGAACCTGGTGGGCTACACCACCGCCAAGGCCGGCATCCTGGGCCTGACACGCACGCTGGCGCGTGAACTGGGGCCGCGCCACATCCGCGTCAACGCGCTGGTGCCCGGCGCCATCGTCACCGAGCGCCAGAACACCCTGCATCGCGACGTGGCGGCCGACCAGGCCTTCCTGGACCAGCAGTGTCTGAAGATCCGCCTCGATGCCGGCCACGTGGCGCGCGCCACGCTCTTCCTGGCCGCCGACGACAGCGACGGCATGACCGGCCAGCATGTGCTCGTCGACGCGGGCTTGGCGCAACAGAGCGTCATCACCTGAGGCGCAAGGGCGGGCAAGGGGCCGTTCGCGGCCCGTTGCGGACGTTCGCCGTCCGCCTTGGCGTGCTGACGGTTGTGGCGGCAAAGGGCCGTCCGGGCGGGGCGCGGCGTGCGACTGAGGCGGTCGGCGCTTCGCGCCGACTGCCCTGCGGTGCTCGGGTCCATGGCCCGGCGCATAACTCGCTGCGCTCACTGCGTTCGCTACGCTCAAACAGGATGCGCCAAGTCAGTTCACGAGGCGCGCTGCGCGCGCGGGCCATGAACCCTGC
>CAMTUD010000067.1:0-36317 GCA_947084805.1 uncultured beta proteobacterium
CCGAACTGCTGGCCGGCTACAGCGCCGCCGCCGGCGCCCCCGCCGTGGCCACGCGCGGCCAGGCCCTCTTCACGGTCAGGCATGGCCGCGAGTGGTCGTGTTCGTCCTGCCACGGCGCCACGCCGGTGCAGGCCGGCCGCCATGCCGGCACCGGCAAGGCCATCGAGGCGCTGGCGCCGGCGGCCAACGCCAAGCGCTTCACCGACGCGGCCACCACCGAGAAGTGGTTCCGCCGCAACTGCAACGACGTGCTCGGCCGCGAGTGCAGCGCCGGCGAGAAAGCCGACGTGCTGGCCTGGCTGCAGACCCTTCGCCCGTGAACACCCTGAACGCTTTGAACACCCCGGAGACCCCGATGAATCCGACCCCCGAGCGACGCCCCGTGCGCCGACCCCGTGCCGCCCTGGCCCTGGCCCTGCTGCTGGTGGCCGCCAGCGCCAGCAGCTGGGCCGACGGCGACGGCAAGCGCGGCCAGCGTGTGCTGCCGCTGCCGAGTTACGAGCGGGAGTGCGGCGCCTGCCACGTCGCCTTCCCGGTGGCCCTGCTGCCGGCGCAGAGCTGGCAGCACCTGATGGCCAACCTGCCGCGCCACTACGGCACCGATGCCAGCCTGGACACCGCCGCGGCCAACGCCATCGGCGTCTGGCTCACGGCCAACGCCGGCAGCGGCAAGCGCGCCGGCGAGGCACCCCCCGAAGACCGCATCACGCGCGGCAGCTGGTTCGTGCGCGAGCACCGCGAGGTGGGTGCTGCCACCTGGAAGCTGCCCGCCGTCAAGAGCCCGTCCAACTGCGCCGCCTGCCACCGCGGTGCCGAACAAGGAAACTACAGTGAACACGAGATCCGCATCCCCCGCTGAGGAACCTCGGACCGACGCGCCGGCCGCCGCCGCGCCGGCCCGCCGCGTGCTGGTGTGGGACGCTCCCGTGCGTGTTTTCCACTGGCTGGCGGTGTTGAGCTTTGCCGGCGCCTGGCTCAGCGCCGAAAGCGAACGCTGGCGGCTGCTGCACGTCACGCTGGGCTACACGCTGGCCGGGCTGGTGGCCTTCCGGCTCGTCTGGGGCCTGGTGGGCACACGCCACGCCCGCTTCGCCAGCTTCGTGCGCGGCCCGAAGGCCGTGCTGGCCCACCTTCGCGACATGGTGCACGGCCGCTTCGACCAACACGCCGGCCACAACCCGGCCGGGGCGCTGGCCATCGTCGCGCTGCTGGGCACCGCGTTGGCGGTGACGCTCAGCGGCTGGGCGCTGTTCGACGGCCCGGGCGGCGACTGGCTGGAAGACGTGCACGAGGGCGCCGCCAACGCCATGATGGCGCTGGTGGGCGTGCACCTGGCCGGCGTGGCGCTGGCCAGCTGGCTGGGCCACGAAAGACTGGTGGGCGCGATGTTCAGCGGCCGCAAGGACGTGGCGCCCGCCGAGGGCATCCGCAGCGCCTGGCGCAGTGTGGCCGCGCTGATGGTGATCGCGGTGGCCGGCTTCTGGGCCTGGCAGTGGCAGCATGCGCCGGCGCCGCTGGGCACGGCCGCCACCTCGGCGACCGCCGCGCACGGCGACGGCGACTGAGACGCCGCCTGGCCACCACCCACCGACACAATCACCGCTGTGCGCATCCTGCTCGCCGAAGACGACACGCTGCTGGGCGACGGCCTGCGTGCCGGGCTGCGCCAGCTCGGCTTCCAGGTCGACTGGGTGCGCGACGGCGCCGCAGCCGAACGTGAACTGCGCGCCGAGCCCTACGCCGCCGCGGTGCTCGACCTCGGCCTGCCGCTGATGGACGGCATGGACGTGCTGGCCTCGGTGCGCCGCGCCGGCGTCACGCTGCCGGTGCTGGTGCTGACCGCCCGCGACGCCGTGCCGGAACGCATCCGCGGCCTGAACCTGGGTGCGGACGACTACGTGGTCAAGCCGGTGGACCTGGAAGAGCTGGCCGCGCGCCTGCGTGCGCTCGTGCGCCGCGCCCACGGCCGGCCGCAGGAAAGCCTGGTGGCGCAGGACGTGGTGCTGGAGCCCGCGGCGCGCAGCGTCAGCCAGGCCGGCGCGCCGGTGGCGCTGTCGGGCCGCGAGTTCGACCTGCTGCACGTGCTGATGCTCAACGCCGGGCGCGTGCTGTCGCGCGAACAGATCGAACAGCACCTGTACAGCTGGGGCCGCGAGGTCGAGAGCAACGCGGTGGAGGTGCACGTGCACAACCTGCGCCGCAAGCTCGGCGCCGGGCTCATCCACACCGTGCGCGGCGTGGGCTACACGCTGCGCCGGGCGCCGCATGGCGCGCCATGATGCCGCTGGCCGGCACCGCATAAAGCCGCTGGCGTCGCTGCAGGGCCGGCTGATCGCGCTGGTGCTGGCTGCGGTGGCGGTGGTGTGGCTGGCCGCCGCGGTGCAGACCTGGTTCGAGGTGCGCCACGAGATCGACGAACTGCTCGACAGCCACCTCGCCCAGGCCGCGGCGTTGCTGGTGGTGCAGCAGGCTGGCGAGATCGAGGAGGACGGCCCGGGCGTCGACGCCCCCACGCTGCACCGCTACGCGCCCAAGGTGGCTTTCCAGGTCTTCCACGAAGACCGGCTGGTGCTGCGCTCGGCCAACGCGCCGGTGCAGCCGATGGTCGGCACCGAACGCGAAGGTAAGCCGCAGTTCCGCACCGTGCGCATCGCCGGCACCGACTGGCGTGTCTTCTCGGCCTACGGCGCTGAGCGCGACGTGCGCGTGCACGTGGGCGAGCAGGTCTCTTCGCGCCGCGACATCGTGCTGGCCGTGCTGCGTGGCACGGCGCAGCCACTGGCCTATGCGCTGCCACTGCTGGCGCTGGCAGTGTGGCTGGCGGTGTACCAGGGCGTGAAGCCGCTGCGCCGCCTGTCGCGCCTGATCGCCGAACGCCGCCCGCAGGCCACCGAAGCGCTGGTGGTGCCGGGCGCGCCGTCGGAACTGCAGCCGGTGGTCGACGGACTGAACGGTCTCTTCGAACGCATCACCGCGCTGGTGGCGGCGGAACGCCGCTTCACCGCCGACGCCGCGCACGAATTGCGCACGCCCATCGCGGCCATTCGCACTCAGGCTCAGGTGGCGCTGGCGGAGACCGACGACGCCGGGCGCCGCCACGCGCTGCAGGCCACGCTGGCCGGCTGCGACCGCGCCACGCGCCTGGTGGAACAGCTGCTGACGCTGTCGCGCGTGGAGGCCGGCGAGGCCCCGGCCCGGGCGCCGCTTGACCTTTCGGCGCTGGTACGTCAGCAGGTGGCAGCGCTGGCACCGAGGGCCATCGACCACGGCCAGACCATCCAACTGCAGGCCGATGGGCCCTGCACCGTGCAAGGCGACGCCACGCTGCTGGCCGTGCTGGTGCGCAACCTGGTGGACAACGCCTTGCGCTACAGCCCGCCCGGCGCGCAGGTGCAGGTGGCCGTGCACGCGCATGCCGGCCCCGTGCGCCTGCAGGTGCAGGACAGCGGCCCGGGCCTGCCGCCCGAAGCACTGGCGCGGCTGGGCGAACGTTTCTTTCGCGTGCTGGGCACGGGGCAGGGCGGCAGCGGGCTGGGCTGGAGCATCGTCAAGCGCATCGCCGCCGTGCACGGCGCTCAGGTGCAGGCCGGGCGTTCGAAGGCGCTGGGCGGGCTGGACGTGACGGTGGATTGGCCCACGGGCTGACGCATTGCGGTGCCCGGCGCTGGCGCCCATGGCCAGTCAGCGAGAAAGACGCGCGACCGGGATACGCCAGCCACGGTTGCGATGTCGCGCAAGGGCCGGGCAGGCCCGGCCCTCTCAGTCGCTCAGTACAACCAATCCCAGGTCGTGTCGGTCGAGTGCTCGACGCGCCCGTCGGCGTTGTCGTCGAGGTCCAACTTCAACGGCCCGGGCTCCGCTACCAGCAGGGTCAGCGAACTGCGCTCGCCGGTGACGCGCACCGTCCCGGCATGCGGCTGATCGGCGCCGCTGCGCTGCAGAAGCGCGGTCGCGGTGGCCGATCGGATCGTGCCGCCCACCGATGTCGACTGCAGGTAGCCGTCGAACGTGGTGCTGGTGACCCCGCTGCTCATGTCGTAGACGGCGGACTGCTGCCAACCGTCCTGCAGCGTCACCGTGTCCGCGTACCCGGCGTGCGTGCGCACGGTCAGGGTCACGGGGCCGCGGACGGCCAGCGCCGCCGTCTGGAGGGCACCGCTCTGGTTGAGGCGCACCGAGACGGCGCCCTCGATCGTCAGGTCATGGCGCGCGTCGACACTGTAGGTGCGCAGGCCCCTGAAGCTCAACGTCATGTCGCTGTCCGTTGCGCTCGAGCCGTGCATCGTGGCGTCGAGCGCCCCATGGATGACATCGCTGGGCGCGAACAGGCACTGGTCGAAGTGGATCTTGATCGTCTCACCGAGGTCTGCCGAGTGATTGTTGTTGGCATCGTCGAGTTCGCCCCAGAACGTGCCGCCATACGGGCACGCGATCGTGGGTGACACGATCATGGCCAGCGCACCGGCACGGTCGGCCGCAAGCAGGCCGGCACGGGCCTGGACGCCCTGCCCTGCCGCGACCTCGAATTGGCTGGTCGAGGTGGCGAACCCGAGCGCATAGGCGGCCGTCGCCGTCGCGTGGGCGGCGGCGTCACGGTTGGCCACGGCCAATGGCGCCAGCGTCTGGGTCATCGGCTCCGGCGACCCACCACCACCGCCACAGCCAGCGAGGGCAGCGATCGCCAGGACGGCCAAACTGAGAGGGAACTTCCTGTACTTCGGATGGAACGTCCTCATGGCATTCCTCCTTTTGGCGCCGGGAGAGTCCGGCATTGGGTAGTTTGCGGCGTCCGGTCGCGGCGCAAGCGGCACGGATTGCGTACGAGCAATCCGGATGGTCATTTCGGCGCGATGCGGCGGCGTCGCAGAGCCGATTCGCGAAACCTGGCCTGCCGCGGCGGATCGGACGCCGCTTCCGGCTGTGCTAGCGTCCTGCGAACCCCCACGCAACGCAGGCCACCATGACGATGCCGGACGCGATTCACGCCACCCGACCGCTGGCCGACGCCATCGACATCGCCGCCGCGGCGCTGGAAGACCAGGTCATCGCCTGGCGGCGCGACCTGCACGAACACCCCGAGCTCGGCAACCGCGAGTTCCGCACCGCCGGTATCGTCGCCGCGCACCTGAACGCGCTGGGCTTCGACGAAGTGCGCACGAAGGTGGCCCATACCGGCGTGGTGGGCGTGCTCAAGGGCGCGCTGCCGGGCCCGGTGGTGGCGCTGCGTGCAGACATGGACGCGCTGCCGGTGAAGGAAGAGGTCGACCTGCCGTTTGCGTCGAAGGTCAAGGCGATCTGGAATGGCGAAGAGGTGGGCGTGATGCACGCCTGCGGCCATGACTGCCACGTCGCCATCCTGATGGGCGTGGCGCAACTGCTGGCCGGGCTGCGCGCACAGCTGCGCGGCACGGTGGTGTTCCTGTTCCAGCCGGCCGAGGAACTGCCGCCCGACGGCGAGGACGGCGGCGCGAAGATGATGATCGCCGAAGGCGCGCTGCAGAACCCGACGCCGAGCGCGGTGTTCGGCCTGCACGTCACCTCGCGCCTGCCGATGGGCATCGTCGGCTACCGGCCGGGGCCGACGATGGCCAGTTCCGACACGCTGCAGATCACCGTGCACGGCCGCCAGACCCACGGCGCCGCGCCGTGGCTAGGCGTTGACCCCATCGTCACCGCGGCGCAGGTGGTGCTGGGGCTGCAGACCGTGGTCAGCCGCGGTGTCGATCTCAGCCACGAGCCGGCGGTGGTCACTTTGGGCATGATCCGGGGCGGCAACCGCGGCAACATCATCCCCGACAGCGTCGAGATGCGCGGCACCATCCGCAGCTTCGACGAGGCCATGCGCGACGACATCCACGAGCGCGTGACGACGCTGGCCGAAGCCGTGGCGCGCGGCTCGCGCGCCGGCTGCACGGTGTGCATCCGCAAGAACTACCCCGTGACCGTGAACGACCCCGCGCTCACCGCCGCCATGGTGCCCACGCTGCAGCGTGTGGCCGGGCCGGGGCGGCTGGAACTCGTCAACAAGGTGACGGGCTCGGAAGACTTCTCGTTCTTCCAGCGTGTCGTGCCGGGCCTGTTCATCTTCCTCGGCGTCACGCCACCGGGCAGCGACCCGAAGAAGGCCGCCAGCAACCACTCGCCCCGCTTTTTCGCCGACGAGCGGGCACTCGTGACCGGCGTGCGCGCGCTGGCCCACCTGGCCTGCGACCACCTCGCGGGCGTGGCACGCTGAGTCGGTAGGCGCCGCTTGTGCGCGCCGCTTGTGCGCGTCAGTCGCCGACGATGCGGCGTTCGCGGATCAGGGCGCCGAAACGTCGCGCGTCGTCGGCCATGCGGGCGCCGAACTGGGCGGCGCTCAGCGGTGCGGCTTCGCCGCCCAGCGCGGCGATGCGCTCGCGCATCGCCGGCGTCGCCAGTGCGCGCGCAACCGCGTCACCCATGCGCTGCACCACCGCGGCCGGCGTGGCGGCGGGCGCGTAGAGACCGAAGTAGGTGTCGGCGTCGAAACCCGTCAGGCCGCGTTCGGCCAGGGTCGGCACGTCGGGGAAGAGCGGTGAACGCTGCGGGCTGGCCACCGCCAGCAGCCGCAACCGGCCGCTGCGGATGTGCGGCAGCGCGATGCCGGGGTCGAACAGGAAGTCGACCTGCCCGCCCAGCAGGTCGTTGAGCGCCGGCGCGGCGCCGCGGTAGGGCACGTGCACGGCCTGCGTGCCGGTCAGGCCCGTCATCAGTTCGGCCGCCAGGTGGGGCGCACTGCCGTTGCCAGGCGAGCCGTAGCTGCGTGCACCGGGGTGCTGCTTCAGGTCGGCCAGGAAGGCCGGCCAGTCGCGCAGCGGGCTGTCGGCGCGCACGACCAGGAACACCCCCACGCGCGCCACCGCGGCCACCGGCACCAGGTCTCTCACGGGGTCGAAGGGCAACCGGGCGTACAGGTGTGGCAGCACCGACATCATGCCGCCCGAGCTCATCAGCAGCGTGTGGCCATCAGGAGGGGCCTGGGCGACCGCGGCGCCGCCCACGGTGCCGCCCGAGCCCGACCGGTTCTCGACGAACACTGGCTGGCCCAGCGCTTCCTGAAGCGGCGCTGCCAGGGCCCGGGCGAGCTGGTCGGAAGCGCCGCCGGGCGGGAAGTTGACGACAAGCTTCAAGGGCCGCGTGGCCGCAGGCTGGGCCGCGGCCATGCCCGGCGCCGACACCGCAAGCACGAGCAGCGCCAGGGCGCGGCGGCGCCCATGCTGCGGCCCGCGGGTTCGCCATGCGGGCCGGTTGAGCAGCGGTGGTGTCAGAAGCGGCTTCCTCGTGCTGAGCTTGCGTTGCAGTCTCGGCGCCGCAGCGGCGCCTGGCAAGGCAGGAAAGCGGGGGGCCCGCAGGCCGGCCCCGACTGCGTGCGAAACTGCCGCGCTGACCAACGCTCCCGGGGTGTCCCGCATGCTCATCAACTGTGTCGCCTACCAGCAGGGCAAGAAGCTGGCCGACATCGCGGTGGCGCAGATCGGCGATTTCCTGCACCGGCCCGACTGTTTTGTCTGGGTAGCACTGAAGGACCCCAGCGACGCCGAACTGCAGGAGATGCAGGGCCAGTTCGGACTGCACGACCTGGCCGTCGAAGACGCCCGCCACGGCCACCAGCGGCCGAAGATCGAAGAGTACGGCGACCACGTCTTCGCCGTCATGCACATGGTGGAGTACGGGCCCACCGACGACATGCGTGTAGGTGAGGTGGCGGTGTTCGTGGGCCCGAACTTCGTGCTCAGCGTGCGCAGCCGCTCGACCCAGGGTTTCCTCGGCGTGCGGGAACGTGCCGAGCGTGAATCCCACCTGCTGCGCCACGGCGCCAGCTTCGTCTTCTATGCGCTGCTGGACGCCGTGGTCGACCGCTACTTCCCCGTCATCGACACGCTGGAGGAAGAGCTCGACTCCATCGAGGACCAGATCTTCGAACCGGGCTCGGCGCGCCAGAACATCGAGGACCTGTACCGGTTGAAGCGACGCGTCGGCACGGTGCGCCATGCGGTGCTGCCGCTGATGGAGGCCACCGGCAAGCTCTTCGGCGGCCGCGTGCCGCCGGTGTGCGAACGCTCGCAGGATTACTTCCGCGACGTCTACGACCACCTGCAGCGCTGCAATGCCACGCTCGACCGCGTGCGCGACACCATCGGCACGGCGATCCAGGTCAACCTGTCGATGGTGACCATCGAGGACAGCGACACCACCAAGCGCCTGGCGGCCTGGGCCGGCATCTTCGCGGTGGCCACCTTCTTCGTCGGCATCTGGGGCATGAACTTCGAGCAGATGCCCGAGCTGAAGTGGCAGTACGGTTACCCGCTGGCCTTCGGCATCATCGCCGCGGTGTGCGGCACGATGTACTGGCGCTTCAGGAAGTCCGGCTGGCTGTGACGGAGGGCGCCGCCGCCGAACCCGGCTTCAGCCACCGATTTCGCCCCCGGCTGACGCTGCAGACGCTGACCCGCGGAGACGGCCTGCTCGGTGCCCGCGCCGCGCCCGGCTACGGCCCGCGCGGCACGCAGCTGACGCTGGCGCGGGTGGACTGGACCTACGGCGCCACGCTCAAGCTGCCCGCGCCCGCCACGCTGCTGAACACCCGCCCCTGGCCGGTGCCGCCAGGCCGCGACTTGACGGCCGAGGCGCAGGCCAGCGACCAGCTCTGGGCCACCGCGCTGCGCCCCTACCCGACACGCGCGCTGCAGTGGCGCACGCCCGAAGCCGCCGCCGGTCTCGAGGACCTGTGGAACCTGCCCGAAGAAGGCGCCTGGGCCGACTTCTGGGCCGAGCAGGTACCGCGCCTGCAGGACGCCGGCTGGCAGCTGGTGGTGGCGCCGGGATTTGCCCACTTCAGCGTGCCGGTGCAACGCTGGAAGCTGCTGATCGACCCCGCGAGCGGCGCCGAACTCGGCCGCGAACCGGCCGAGCGCATCGAGCGTTTTGCGCCCGGTGCGCAGGGGCTGGCGGCGCTGCACGGCCCCGCCGGGCCGGGCGGGCAGGGCTCGTGGCGCGTCAGCCTGGGCATCGAGGTCGAAGGCGAGGCCCTGGACCTGGCGCCGCTGCTGGCCGACCTGCTCAAGCGCGACGGCCGCTGGCTCAAGGCGGCCGAACTGGCGCGCATCGACGACGACGCCGTGGTCACGCTGCGCGCCCCGGGTGGCAAGCGCATCGATGCACGCGCGGCGCCGTTGAAGGCCATCGTCGGCGCCATGCTCGACCTGTTGACCGACCCGCGGCGCGCGGCGGGGCCGATCGAGCTGTCGGCCTGGGAAGCCGCCAACGTGCAGGCGCTGCAGCAGTCGCTGATGGACACCCAGGCGGCACGCGCAGGTGAACACGGACGCTGGCAGCTGCAGGGCGACGCCGGCCTGGCCACGCTGGTGCAGCGCCTGCGCGCCGCCGGCAGCCCGCCGCCGGTGGCCGCACCCGCCGGCCTCAACCTGACGCTGCGGCCCTACCAGCTGCACGGCCTGGCCTGGCTGCAGTACCTGCGGGCGCAGCACCTGGCTGGCATCCTGGCCGACGACATGGGCCTGGGCAAGACGGCGCAGGTGCTGGCCCATGTGCTGGTGGAAAAACACGCCGGCCGCCTGGACGCGCCGGCGCTCGTCGTGCTGCCAACCTCGCTGCTGGCCAACTGGCAGAACGAGGCCGCGCGCCACGCGCCGGGCCTGCGGGTGCTGGCGCTGCAGGGCGCCGACCGCGCACGCCACTTCGACACCATCGCCGCGCATGACCTCGTCTTCACCACCTACCCGCTGGTGTGGCGCGATATCGATGTGCTGGCCGCCCGGCCCTGGCACCTGCTGGTGCTGGACGAAGCGCAGCTGGCCAAGAACGCCGGCAGCCGCGCCGCGGGGGCGCTGCGCCGCCTGCCGGCGCGCCACCGCCTGTGCGTGACGGGCACGCCGCTGGAAAACCACCTCGGTGAGCTGTGGGCGCACTTCGACCTGCTGATGCCCGGCTTCCTGGGCGAGGCACGCAACTTCCAGCGCCTGTGGCGCAAGCCCATCGAAACCAACGGCGAGACGCAGCGCGCCGAACTGCTGGCGCGGCGTGTGCGGCCCTTCATCCTGCGCCGGCGCAAGGAAGACGTCGCACCCGAGCTGCCACCGCTGACGGAAGTGGTGCGCCGCGTGCCGCTCGTCGGCCAGCAGCGCGCGCTGTACGAGAGCGTGCGCGTGGCCGCCGACGAGCAGGTGCGCAAGGCGCTGGCCAGGCAGGGATTCGCCGGCGCGCAGATCGTGGTGCTGGACGCGCTGCTCAAGCTGCGCCAGGTGTGCTGCGACCCGCGGCTCGTCAAGGGCACGAAGACGCCGGCGACGATGGAACGCGCCAAGATGGCGCTGCTGCTGGACATGCTGTCCGAACTGGTCGACGAAGGCCGCCGTGTGCTGGTGTTCTCGCAGTTCACCGAGATGCTGGCGCTGGTGCAGCAGGAGTTGAACGCGCTGGCGCTGCCCTTCCTGGTGCTGACCGGCGACACGCCGCCGCGCGCGCGTGGCGCCGTGGTGCAGGCCTTCCAGGCCGGTGAAGCACCGGTGCTGCTGGCCAGCCTGAAGGCCGGTGGCGTGGGACTGAACCTCACCGCGGCCGACACCGTGATCCACCTCGACCCGTGGTGGAACCCGGCGGTGGAAATGCAGGCCACGGCACGTGCGCACCGTATAGGCCAGCACAAACCTGTTTTTGTCTACAAGCTGGTGGCCGAAGGCAGCATCGAGGAACGCATGCTGGCGCTGCAGGCGCGCAAGGCGGCGCTGGCCGAAGGTGTGCTGGGGCAGGACGCCGCCGCCGCGCCGAAGTTCAGCGCTGAAGACCTGCAGGGCTTGCTGGCGCCGCTGCCCGCGCCTGGCGACGGGCCGGCGGGTTGAGGCTCAAGGCAGTCCGAAACCAAAACGCTGCAGCACCGCACGCGCGGCCTCGCTGCGCAGGTAGCTGACGAAGTCGCGCGCCAGTTCGGGCTGCTTGCTGCCCGCCACCACGTTTGCCGGGTAGCGGATGGGTGTGGTGGTGGGCAGGGTCTCGACGACACGCACGCGGCCGGGCGCCGCCGCGGCCACGTCGGTGGTGTAGACGAAGCCGGCCTCGACGTCGGCCGCGGCCACCAGTGCCAGCACCTCGCGCACATCGTCCACCAGCACCGCCTTGCGTTGCACCACGGGCCACAGGCGCTGCGCGTTGATGGCCTCGCGGGCATAGCGGCCCGCGGGTTCGCTGGCGTGGCGGCCCAGGGCCACACGCACGACCTCGGGCCGCGCCAGGTCGGCCAGTCGCTGCACCGGCAGGTTCAGCGCTGCCGGCACCACCAGCACCAGGCTGTTCGACGCGAAACTGCTGCGCAGGTCGGCCACCAGCAGCCGGCGCTGCACACCCAGCGCGACGGTTTCGATGTCGGCGGCGGCCAGCACGTCGGTGGCGGTGCCACGCGCGACCTGTTCGAGCAGCGCGCCCGAGGCACCGAGCCGCAGCGTCACGCGGGCGCCCTTGTGCGCGGCCTCGAAGTTGCGTGCCACCACCTGCATCGCTTCGCCCAGGCTGCTGTCGGCGGCCACGACCAGCGGCTGCGCCTGCGCCGCACCGCCCGCTGCGGCCAGCACAAGGGCCAGGGCAGCCCGCCGCGTGAACCCGGAAAGCATCGTCTTCAACATGGCTGGAGCGTACGGCATGGCCGCAGCGGGCGTTGCGCCTGCGGCGACGGCCCGACACCGCGCCGGGTTGGGGTAGAACCGCAGCATGCGCAGCAAGTCAGAGCCCGGCGGCCTTGTCTATTCCACCGACAGCGGGCGCATGTGCCCGGCCTGCCGGCAACCGGTGGCCGCCTGCGTCTGCGCGCAGCGCGCCCAGGCCGTGCCGGCGGGCGACGGCGTGGCCCGCGTGACACGCGAAAAGCAGGGCCGCGGGGGCAAGACGGTGACCGTGGTGCGCGGCCTGGTGCTGGCGCCCGAAGCGCTGGCCGCGCTGGGCAAACGCCTGCGCGCTGCCTGTGGCAGCGGGGGCACGCTCAAGGACGGTGTGCTGGAGGTGCAGGGCGACCACGCCGAGCGTGTTGTCGCGCTGCTGCTCGCCGAAGGCCACAAGGCCAAGCGCGCCGGCGGTTGAGGGCCTGCGCGCGCCCGGCCGCGCATCAGAGTTCGAGTTCGTCGCGGATGGCCGCGATGCCGGCCTTGCCGCAGGCGTCGTCGGCGTCGCCCGTGGGCGCGCCCGAGACGCCGATGGCGCCGACGATCGAACCGCCGGCCTCGATCAGCACGCCACCGCCGACGCCGATGAAGCGCGGTATCTGCCGGATGCCCGAGCTGGGCAGCCCGGCCTGCGTCGACTTCGCCAGCTCGCCGGTGTTGCCGCGGAAGCTCACCGCCGTCCAGGCCTTGTTGGTCGCCGTCTCCGGCGTGTGCGGACCGGCGAAGCGGTCACGCACCAGCGCCTGGGCGACGCCGAAGCGGTCGACCACCGCCACCGCGACCTGGTAGCCCTGCTGGCGGCAGCTGGCCAGCGCCGCCTGGGTGGCCTTGGTGGCGGCTTCGGGGGTGAGCACACGCACGCTGTGCGTGGCGCCTTGCGCCAGCGCGGCTGCGCTGGCCAGGCAGGACATCGCGGCCAGGATCGTCAAGGGAACGCGTTTCATGGTGACCTCGGAGTGGCTGGACAGAGGCGCCCATGCTGGCGCGCTTCGGCCACGACGGCCTTGAGTAGGATCAGCCCGAAGGCTGACGCCCGCGCTGAGGCTCAGGCGCGGCGCTTGCCGCGGCCCTTGGGCTGCGTCAGCGCCTCGTACAGGCCCGAAAACTCCAGCGTCACCTTGTGCCGCGGGTCGAGGTGGATCATCGGCCGCGCCTGTTCGTGTGATTCCTTGATCTTCACGCTGGCGCTCAGGTAAGGCTGCAGCACCGGCAGGCCTTCGTCCACCAGCTCCTGCACGGTGCGCTGCGGCAGGCTGGCGCGCGGCTGGAACTGGTTGACGACGATGCCTTCGACCACCAGCTCGGCGTTGTGGTCGGCCTGGATCTCGCTGACGGCTTCCATCAGGCCGTAGAGTGCGCGGCGGCTGAAGTCGTCGCAGTCGAAGGGGATCAGGCAGCCCTGCGCGGCGATCAGCGCCGAGCGCGTGTAGAAGTTCAGCGCCGGCGGGGTGTCGATCCAGATCTGGTCGTAGGACTCGTCGAGTTCGTGCAGCGCGTCGCGCAGCTTGTAAATCTTGTAGCGGCTCTCCAGCTTGCCGTGCAGTTCTTCCAGCGCCGCGCCGGCGGGCATCAGGTGCAGGTTTTCAAACGGCGTGGCCACGATGAAGTCGGCGGTCTTGGGTGCACGCATGCTGAACTTCAGCGTGCTCTCGAAGAAGCCGGCGGCGCCTGGTGCGTCGGCGAATTCGCCGTCGGCCGTCTCGCCCAGCAGGTAGCGGCTGGTGTTGCCCTGCGGGTCGAGGTCGATGACCAGCGTGCGCTGGCCGGCATGGGCCGCCAACGCGGCCAGGTTGCAGGTGATGGTGGACTTGCCGACGCCACCTTTCTGGTTGAAGACGACACGACGCATGACGGGCTCCGGGCAGCTGCAAAGTGCTGATTGTGCGCTGCAACATGGCGGTCTCGACAGGCGGCGACAGGCCGTCGTCTAGAGGGCCGCCCCTATGATCGGCCGCATGAGCCGGTCGCCCACCCCCATCCCTGCCGCAGCGCAAGAGCCCGTCGATGCCGACGCCGCCATCCACGAAGCGCGCCTGTGGCGCGACCAGGGCTGGACGGCCCGTGTCGTGAAGAACAACGACGACGAGGGCTGGGCGGTGGAGATGTACCGCGAAGGCCAGGCCGAACCTGCGCTGATCGGCCCCTGGACGATGGGCCGCGACAAGAAGAACCCCAAGCCGCTGGACGTCAACGCCTTCAACACGCTGGTGAAGACGGCGCACGAAGTGGTGCGCCGGCATGAACAGGCCCAGCACGCGCTGCTGCACAAGGAAGTGGTGCTGGCGCTGCCGGCCGGACGCGTCACCGTCACGCTGGATATCGTGCCCGACGAGGACGACCCGCATGCCGTGTTGAGCGCGGTCGATGCCGATGGCGGCGAGTTGGCGCGTCACCGCGTGGCGGCGAACTTTCGACTCAACGCGGCCAGCGCAACGGCTTTTGTTGACGGAGGCTTGCGCAGACCCGGCTGATGGCGCGGCCGAGGCGCCGAGCGTCGGCTTGCGACCCCGAGCCGAAGTTCGCCACCTTGAAAGGCGATCAGTTGTCCGGCAGCCCTGTACTCCGTCGGCTTGACCTACCTGACTTCAAGCGTGCTGCCGTCTGCCGACCCGACTTGCGGCGAAACGTAGCGGCACCGCTACAAGCGTGTCACAAACTGACGACGTGCCGCGGAACACCGCGCGCGAACGCCTCGACATTGTCGACCAGTTGGTCTGCCAGGGCCTGAACGGCTTCGTCGCTGGCCCAGGCCACATGGGGTGTCAGGATGAAGTCGGGGCGATTCAGCAGCGCCATGAACGGGTGGCCGGGCGCTGGCGGCTCGCCTGCGACGACGTCGAAGGCGGCGCCCGAGATCTGTCCGGAACCCAATGCCGGGCCCACGGCAGATTCGTCCACGAGCCCGCCGCGTGCGGTGTTCACCAGCAGTGGCGCACGGGCCATCGCTGCGAATTCCGCAGCCCCGATCATGTGGCGCGTCTGCGGCAGCAGCGGGCAATGCAGCGTGATCACGTCCGACTCCGCCAGCACACGTTCGAACGGCGTGTAGAGCGCGCCCATGTCGGAGCGGCTCTTGTGGGCCGACATGAGGACGTGCATGCCCAATGCTCGCCCGATGGCGGCCACGGCCTGGCCCAGCACGCCATCGCCAATCACGCCCAGCGTCGAGCCCGCCAGGTCGCGGATCGGGAAGTCGAAGAAGCAGAATTGGCCGGAGGCCTGCCAGCGTCCCGCGCGCACAGCATCACGGTAGGCGCAGATGCTTCGGCGCAGCGCAAAGATCAGCGCGAACGTGTGCTCGGGCACGGTGTGCACCGCGTAGTTGCGGATGTTGCTGACGACGATGCCGCGCTCCCGGCATGCGGCGAGGTCGACGTTGTCGGTGCCCGTCGCGGCGACCGCGATGAACCTCAGCCTCGATGCTGCGGCGATCGCGTGCGCGTCCAGGCGCACCTTGTTCACCAGCACGATGTCGGCATCGGCGATGCGCATCGCGACCTCTGCGGCCGACGTGCGGCCATGGCAAGCCAGTTCGTGATCGAAGCCCGGCGCGCGCAGACGGGTCTGTGGCGAGAGGGTGTCGCGGTCGAGAAAGACGATCCTCACGACTTACTCGGCGACGATCTTCGACGACTTGATGACCTTGCCCCAGTAGTCCAGTTCCTTGCGGGTGAACTCGGCCAGTTGCGCCGGGCTCATCTGCTCGACCGTGGTGCCCGCCTCTTCGGACCGGCGCCGTGTCTCGGGCATCGCCAGGATCTTGCCGACCTCGGTGCTGAGGGTCTGCACCACCTCGGCTGGCAGACCGGCGGGGCCGTAGAGCGCGAACCACGAATCCAGCGTGAAGCCTTTGAGGCCCGCCTCCACCGCAGTGGGTACCTGGGGCAGCGCCGCCAGGCGCGATGCACTCGTCACGGCCAGCGCCTTCAGCTTGCCTGCCTTCACTTGCTGCACCACCGACGCCGGTGTCGTGATGAACAGATCGACCTGCCCGCCCATCAGGTCCTGCACGGCCGGGCCGGCGCCGCGGTAGGGGATGTGGGTGATGAAGGTGCCGGTCAGCTGCTTGAACAGTTCGCCCGCAATGTGCTGGATCGACCCGTTGCCCGAGGATGCGTAGTTCAACTTGCCCGGATTGGCCTTGGCATAGGCCACCAGTTCGGCCAGCGTGTTTGCCTGCAGGTCGGCCTTCGTGACGATGACCTGAGGCGCCCGCGTCAGCATCGCCACGGGGGTGAAATCCTTGATCGGGTCCCAGCCCGCCTTCGCGAACAGATGCGGGTTGCCGACCTGATAGCCGCTGTACGCCACCAGCAGGGTGTAGCCGTCGGGCTTGGCCTTGGCGACGAACTGGTTGCCGATGTTCCCGGCGCCGCCGGCCTTGTTGTCCACGATCACCGGCTGGCCGAGTGCGCGCGACAGGCTGTCGGCGATGAGCCGTGCGGTGAAGTCGGTGGTGCCCCCCGGCGCGCTCGGCACGACCAGTGTGATGGGCTTTTGCGGATAGGCGCCCTGGGCGCGCAGCATGGGGTGGGCGGTCAGCGCCGCGGCGCCTATCGTGGCGAGCAGGGTTCGTCTTTGCATGGGAGTCTCCAGGATTCGGTGTTGGATGGCGGCTCGCGCGGTGCACGAGCTGGCGCGGTCTCGGCCGGCTTCACACCAGCTCGGAAATCTCGATCAGGTTGAAGTCCGGGTCGCGCACGTAGACGGAGCGGATCTTCTGCGTCGCACCCGTGCGCATCACCGGTCCTTCGGCGATGGGCCAGGCCGCCGCGCGCAGTTGCTCTATCACCTGCTCGAGCGGGATCGTTGCGATGAAGCACAGGTCCAGCGCACCGGGCACCGGCAGGTGTGCCTTCGGTTCGAATTCACTGCCCTGCACGTGCAGGTTGATCTTCTGGTTGCCGAACTTGAAGGCCTGCCGCTCGACCGGCGGCGTTCCGCCGATGAAGGATTCGAGTTGCATGCCGAGCACGCGGGTGTAGAAGTCCACGCAGGCCTCGCGGCGCGCAGTGGTGAGCACGAGATGGTCGAGGTGGTCGATCATGAGAATTGGCTCCGCAGTTCTGCGACGTAGGACGGGGCGGGATGCAGGTCGGTGATGAGCCCGGCCTTGGCCACCTGGCCTGGCACGTCGTGGCCCACGATTTCGGGCAGCCGTCGTGCGACAGCGAGCAGCCGCGGCAGGTCGATGCCGGTCTCGAAGCCCATCGCGTGCAGCATGTGAATGGCATCCTCGCTGCAGATGTTGCCGGTGGCGCCGGGTGCGTACGGGCAGCCGCCGAGGCCGCCGAGCGAGCCGTCGAAGCGGTCGATCCCCTCCTGCACCGAGGCCAGCACATTGGCCAGCCCCATGCCACGCGTGTTGTGGAAGTGCAGCGTGAGCTGCAGGCCACTGAAGCGATCGCGCAGCAGCTGGGCCAGACGCGACACCTGCGCCGGGTGCGCCATGCCGGTGGTGTCGCAGATCGTCAGGCCGCGCACGCCCAGGTCGGCGAAGCGCCCGGCCCAGCGCAGCACTTCGTCGGCAGGCACATCGCCCTCCATCGGGCAGCCGAAACAGGCCGACAGCGAGACGTTCACCGGCACGCGGCCTGAATGGACGGCATGAGCCATCGCGATCACTTCGCGCAGGCCAGCGAAGCTCTTCTCGCGCGGCATGCGCAGGTTGGCCAGGTTGTGCGTCTCGGACGTGGACATCACCAGGTTCAGCTCGTCGGCGTGGGACTCCAGCGCGCGTTCGGCGCCCCGCACGTTGGGCACGAGTACCGTGGTCTCGACGCCGGGTACGCGGCGGATGCGGCCCATCACCTCCTCGGCGTCGCGCAGCATGGGGATGGCCTTGGCCGACGTGAACGAAGTGACCTCGACCTTCGCGTAGCCGCACGCGCTGAGTTCGTCGATCAACGCCACCTTGGCGTCGGTGGGCACGAAGGCGGGTTCGTTCTGGAAGCCGTCGCGGGTGGCGACTTCGTTGAAGTGGATGCGTTGCATGGGATGCCTTCAGTTGACGATGCCGCGCTCGCGCAACGCGACGATCTGCGCGTCGGTGAGGCCGATCTCGCGCAGCACATCGGCGGAGTCCTGCCCCAGCGTGGGCGCGTTGCGGCGGTGCTGACCCGGTGTCGCCGAGAGCTTGGGCACGATGCCCGGCACCGCAAGCAGGCTTCCGTCGTCCATGTGAACCTGATCGAGCATGCCGCGGGCCTGGTAGTGCGGGTCGGCTGCGATGTCGGCAACGCTGTAGATGCGGCCAGCCGGCACCGAGGCGCCGTCCAGCGCAGTCATCACCTCGTCGACGCTGCGCTCGGCCGTCCACGCGCCGATGACCTCGTCGAGTTCGGCCACGCGCGCCACACGGCCGGCGTTGTCGGCCAGGGTCGGGTCGGCCGCCAGGTCGTCACGCCCGATCAGCGTCATCAGGCGGCGGAAGATGCTGTCGCCGTTGCCGGCGATCAGTGCATAGCCCTCGTCGTTGCAGCGGTAGGCATTGGACGGCGCGATGCCCGGCAAGGCGCTGCCCGCCGGCCCGCGCACGGCGTCGAAGGCGCTGTACTCGGGCAGAAGGCTCTCCATGCAGTTGAAGACGGCCTCGTAGAGCGCGACGTCGATCACCTGCCCGCGGCCGCTGGCGTGGCGGTGCTGCAGCGCGAGCAGGATGCCGATGACACCGTGCAGCGCAGCCAGCGTGTCGCCGATGCTCACGCCCACGCGCACCGGCACGCGGCCGGGCTCGGCGGTGAGGTGGCGCAGGCCCCCCATCGCCTCGGCCACGACGCCGAAGCCCGGCCGGTTGCGGTAGGGCCCGGTCTGGCCGTAGCCGCTGATGCGCAGCACGATCAGCTTCGGGTTGGCGGCCAGCAGTTCATCCGGCCCGAGATTCCAGCCTTCCATCGCGCCGGGGCGGAAGTTCTCGATCAGCACGTCGGCCTCGAGGGCCAGCTTGCGCACCACGTCCTGGCCTTCGGGCGTTCTCAGGTCCAGCGCCAGCGAACGCTTGTTGCGCGATTGCACCTGCCACCACACCGACGTTCCGTTCTTCAGCAGGCGCCACTTGCGCAAAGGATCGCCGGCGCCAGGTGGTTCGATCTTGACGACCTCGGCACCGAAATCGGCCAGCGTCTTGGCGGCGAACGGGCCGGCGATCAGTTGGCCGAGTTCCAGCACTTTCAGACCGGCCAGGGCGGCGGGCGTTGGGGTGGCAGTGGCGTCGGCGGTGGATTCGGAAGGCATGGCGCCAGTGTCCGGCGGCCAGGCTGGCGTGACTATTTGAATCTGGCGCGGCCAGACTTAGCAGTCTGCGAAGTCGGGAGCAGGAAATCCCTGAGCGCGACCACGGTCGCGTCGGCATCCGGCCGGATGGCCACCTGCAGTTGGCGCGTCGCCCACGCGTCCAACAGCGGGCGCCACTGCAGTTTCATGGCACGCACGATGGGCAGTGCTGCACCCTTCGGCAGCGCCGCAATGCCCAGGCCCGAGGCCACCATGTGACCGACGGCATCGAAACTGCGCACCTGCATGCGCAGTTTCAGCGGGCGCCCCGCCGCCATCGCCGCCTGCTGCTGCGCCTGCAGCATTGCGGCACCGGCGTTCAGGCTGATCCAGTGCTCGTCCAGCGTGTCGACGAAGGCCAGGGCGCTGCGGCCGGCAAGCCGGTGGCCCGCGGGAAGGATCAGCACCAGTTCGTCGTTGCGGAAGTCGCGCACGTCCAGGCCCCGGACGTCGGGCCCGGCGACGAAAACGCCGAGGTCGGCACGCCCCTCACGCACCGTGGCCACGACCTGCTGCGAGACCTGCTCCTCGAGTTCCACCTGAACCTCGGGGCGCAATTCCGCGTACTCGGCCAGCAAGGGCGGCAGGAACTGGGTGATGGCGGCGGTGCCGGCGCAGACATGCACGTGGCGGACCACGCCCTGGCGCGCGTCGGCCAGTTCGATCAGCAGGTTGTCGAGTTCCTGCAGGATGGCCATGCCGCGCTTCATGAAGGCCCGCCCCAGCGCCGTGGGCGTGACGCCGCGGGAGTGGCGCTCGAAGAGCGGCCCACCAAGCGCCCTTTCCAGATCGCGAAGGCGCCGGCTGGCAGCCGGCAGCACCAGGTTGCACTCGCGTGCCGCCTCCGTCAGGTTCCCCGTTCGTGCACACGCCACCGCGAGCCGGATGGACACAAAGTCGAAGCGAGCCAGGTTGTAGTGAGGAACCTCGGGGAGGGACATCGCTGCAATTCTCGGGTGGTTCCGATGCCCTGTCATCCACGCAGCGTCGTCGACTGTCGCCTCGGGAGCGACAACGCGAATGTCTCGTTCTGGCCACAAGCCGCGCTACGCACGCGGTACCGTGTGGCTTTCCGCCGGCCCTTCCACTTCCAGCGCCGTCTGCCACAGCCGCGTGTGAACTCCACTTCGTGGTCGTCGGGCTCCATGTGTGTGCCCAGCGCGTTGCGCACGATGTGCAGGCGCTGGTCGTAGACGGCCCTGGCCAGCGCCGGCGTGCGCTTCAGGTGGCGCGCCTTCAGCTCCGACACGCCGCTGTAGAGCAGGCGGTCGCTGCGCAGGGTGTGCGATTCGGGATAGCGCTCGCGCACTTGCGCTTTCTACGCCGCCGCGTCTGCGCCCGCGGGCGCTTGCCCTTGAGCTGGCGCTCGATGCCGTCGTTGAGCGCACTGCGCCGCGCGATGACCTCGTCGACGTGGCCGTAGACGCCCTCGAAGCGCAGCCCCAGCCACCACCACAGGGTGCGGGCGCGCAGGCCGGTGGCCAGCGTCGTGCGGGATCTAGTCCTGCGCCGAGTCCTCGGGGGATGCGGGCAGGGGGGTGGTTGCCGGACGCGCCGCCAACGGCAGGAACCGGGAGCTTGCGGTGGGCACGTGGCGAACCATGACGTAGCCGTCGAAGATGGCATCGACCACATAGTCGTCGTCGAGAGGTCCCGGGCCGTTCAGTGTCACGACCCGCCCCCTTCCGAACAGCACGATCGAGCGTTCTGCGCCTGACGCTGACCTCCCGACGAATCGATATGGCATGTCGGCGAGCCCAGGGAGCGCGCGCTCCCTGGGCTGGGCGGCAGCAGTCACCGGAGGTGCCACTGGTGCTTCGGGCGCCGGCGTCGGCACCGTGACCAGAGCGCTCCCGGCCGGTGGATTCACGCTGACCGGATGACGGTCCGGTGGAAGCGGCTCGGCTTCCGGCGCCGGCTGCAGCGCCACACAGGTCCAGCCGCCGAGCAACACCAGGAGCACCCCGGCCGCAAGCGCCGCGGGCCCCTTGACCCGCGCGTCGAAAGCGAACGTGCCGCGGCTCATGGCTTGCTGGGTGGAAAGGGCAACGGCTGGGCGAAAGCTGGTGGCTGGCGCTCAGTGGTCGTCGGCAGGACGTAGGTGGTCGGCAGCAGCACGCGGTCCGGCCGCACTTGGCCGGGGAAGGTCGCGATCACCGTTGTCGCGTGGGAGTGCTGGTCCCCGTCGCCGTGCTGGTCCTCCAGCCGACAGGTCGCCACGCCGTCGGCGCGTGTGCGTGCCGCGCAGATCGAATGTGGCGGCCGGTTGAAGTAGATGGCAACGTCGGCCAGCGGACCCTGCCCTGCCGTGGCGCGCACGCCGACGACGTCTGCGTCCCACGACTGCGTCGGGGCGCCCTGCATCTCGACCACCCGCCAAGGCGCCGCTGCGGGGGCGTGAATCACCGCCCGTTCGCGCAAGTCGGCCAGAGCCCGCAGCACCTGGGCATGCGCCACACCGTCTCGCGCTGCGTCGCACAGTGAACTGCCACTGCCCAGGCAGTAGCGGCCCTGCGGCTCTTGTCGGAGGACCAACGCGTACAACTGCTCGAGCGCCGCGATCTCGTGGTCGACACGCTCGTCGTCCTTCCCGTACGCCGGCAGGCGCTGCACCGCCACGTGCAACGTCGCGCCATGGCGCACCTGCAGCAGCCGGGCGACGGGATGCGGAGCCGCCCCGACCTGCTGGCGCGCCAGAACCGTCGTCGAATCCGTGGCCCCTTGCCATTTCGCGATGACGAAGTTCAGATCACGCCTCGTCGCGAGGGTCGATCTTGGCGCGGGCCGGTACTCGACGGCCGCGGCTGGCGCCACCGATTCGCTTGCGCACGACGCCAGCAGCACGCAGGATGCCGCCAGTGCCAGGCGCCACCTCTCAGGCGCGATCATGCCGACAGAAGTCGTGGCGCCACCAGCTGACGCACTACTGCGGATTGCAGTTCCCGTTGCTGCAGACCAATGCCGTGGCCTCGGCGGGCAGATCGACGAAGTCCGCCGTCTCCGCGCCCTCGAACGTCGCGGTGATCCGATCCTTGTGCGGCCGCAGCGGACGCACGCTGCACGAGGCCACGCCGCTGGCGTCAGTCGTTGCCGTGCATGAAGCACCGGTCTCGCTGACCGAAAACCTGACCCTTTGATTTGCCAGCGGCCCCCAGCCGTTCTCCACCTTGGCGGCAAGCTTGGTCGGCGTGGGAACGCCGACGAACTTCATGGTGTTGTAGCGCCAGACCGGGAGCGCCACCGTCGCATCCAGGCGGCTCAGCCAGGCCGCGGAGCACTCGCGCCCGATGACCATCTGGCGCACCACGGCCTCGTGCCCGTACACGTGCTGGCTCGGGTTGGTCCGGCCCGATGCGAGGATCTCTCTCATCTTCTCGCCCTCGCCATCCCAGTAGATGTGCGGCGTCATGACGCCTTCGACGTTCAGCGCCTTGACCATGGCATACGTGCGCTCGATCGAGTCCAGATAGTTGGCCACCGCCGGAATCGAGTTCGTCATCGACTGGCCGCCATTGGTGAGCACGCGCACGGTCTTGCCGTGGTCTTGCACCTCGACCACCGACGAGGTGGAGCCATTCGTGTGCCCTGGCGTCGGCAGGATCCAGAAGTTCTTCCCGCCGATCGACATCTGGCGCATGGAAAGGTCTGTCGAGTCGATCGTCGTCGGGGCATACGCCTTGCCGCTGGCGTCCGCCGACCCGAGGAAGACCTCGGTGCCGACGTTGGTCTTCAGCCAGTTTGCGCCGCCATCATGGTCGCCATGGCCGTGCGTGAGGAGGATGGCCTTCAGCGGAAATGAGGGGCTCAGGCCCAGCGCCTGCATGGCCGGGTAATTGAAGATCGTCACCTCGTTGGCGGTGTTACCGGCGTCGACCTGCACGAGTCCGTCCGCGGTCTTGATCAGGTATTGCCCGACGTAGTGGTTCCCCAGGAACCAGACGTCGTCGAAGATCTGCGTCATGGGAATGCGGTACTGCGCATTCGTTCCGGTGCCGGTGGTGTTGTTCCAGGCCCTGGACGCAATGACGATCTGGTTGTTGTTGTCGGCCAGGTTGCAGTAGAACGCTCGCGCGTACTGCATCAAGAAGGCATCGCCGCCCGTGTTGCGTGTGGCCGCGTCGCGGTGGATGTCGGTCTGTGTCTGGGCGACGGCAAGGCTGGCGGCCGCTGCCAGCGCCGCAGCGATGGAGCGCTGGAGGGGGAACCGGTTGATCTGCATGTCTTGTCTCCTGGTCATGACACCTGAAATGGCGGGAAGCACCGCGGCCAGGGTGGCGCGCGGTACGGGCGTGCAGCGGCCTAGTCGATGGTGACCTTGGCTTCCTTGACGAGCGTGGCGAACTTCTCTGTTTCGCTTCTGACTTGCGCGGCCATCTGCTCCGCGCTGTTCCCGACCGGCTCGGCACCGATCTCGTCCATGCGCTTGCGGAACTCGGGCGACTGGATGATCTTCACCATCTCGGTGTTGAGCCGGACCAGGATGTCCTTGGGCGTGGCCGCCGGCGCAAGCACCCCGAACCAGGTGCCGATGTTGAAACCCTTGAGGCCGGCCTCGTCGAGCGTGGGCACGTCGGGCAGCGCCGATGAACGCTTGGCCGTGGTGACGGCCAGCGCCCGCAGCTTGCCGCCCTTGATGTGCTGCAGCACCGGCGTCACGGTGTCGAAGGAGATCGTGATCTGACCCCCGAGCAGGTCGGTTGTCAGCGGGCCGCTGCCCTTGTAGGGGATGTGCCCGATTTCGGTGCCCGTCATGTTCTGGAACTGGGTGCCGATCAGGTGTTGCGCCGTGCCGTTGCCGTTCGAGCCGTAGTTGTAGGTGCCCGGCTTGGCCTTGAGCATCGCCACCAGCTCGGCCACGTTTTTCGCGGAAGTGCTGGCGTTCACGACCAGCACGTTCGGCACCAGTGCGATCGTTGTGATCGCTGCCAGGTCTTTCTGGAAGTCGTAGGGCAGCTTCTTGTAGACGCTGGACGCGATCGTGTGGTGCACCGCACCGACCAGCAGCGTGTAGCCGTCAGGCCTGGCCTTGGCCACGTAGTCCGCGCCCAGTGTTGCGCCGGCGCCGGGTTTGCTTTCGACGATCACGGTCTGGCCGAGGCTGAGCGTCAGCTTCTCGGCGAGCGCGCGCGCCAGCACGTCGGTGGTGCCCCCGGCAGGGAAGGGCACGACCAGGCTGACGGGCTTGCTGGGCCAGGTTTGGGCCATGGCGTTGCTGCCGGCCAGCCCTGCGGCAAGGGCGATGACCTGGATCAGGTGATGGCGGCGGGAATTGCGGGCGAGTTTCATCGTTGTCTCCATGGGTGTTTCAGCGAGCCGCCCGTGCAGGGCCGCTGGGTTTGACTCATGCGGCCAGGCGCGGCGCCTCGGCGGTCAGCCGCTCACACACAGCTCGCGTAACCTCGGCCGTCGTTGCCCTGCCGCCCAGGTCGCGGGTATGCAGCGTCGGGTTGGCGGTGACCTGCTCGATGGCACTCATGACCCGCGCGGCGGCGTCCGCTTCGCCAAGGTGCTCAAGCAGCATCACGACCGACCAGAAGGTGCCCACCGGGTTGGCCAGCCCCTGGCCCATGATGTCGAAGGCCGAGCCGTGGATGGGCTCGAACATCGATGGGTAGCGGCGCTCCGGATCGATGTTGCCGGTGGGCGCGATGCCCAGGCTGCCGGCGAGCGCCGCGGCCAGGTCGCTCAGGATGTCGGCATGCAGGTTGGTGGCGACGATGGTGTCCAGCGTGGCCGGCCTGTTGACCATGCGGGCGGTGGCCGCATCGACCAGTTCCTTGTCCCAGCGCACGTCCGGGAACTCCTTCGAAATCTGCAGCGCGATCTCGTCCCACATCACCATCGCGTGGCGCTGGGCGTTGCTCTTGGTGATCACCGTCAGCAGCTTGCGGGGCCGCGACTGCGCCAGCTTGAAGGCGTAGCGCATGATGCGTTCGACGCCGGCGCGGGTCATCATCGACACGTCGGTGGCGGCCTCGATCGGGTGACCCTGGTGGACACGGCCGCCGACGCCTGCGTACTCGCCTTCGGAGTTCTCGCGCACGATGACCCAGTTCAGATCGTCCGGGCCGCAGCGCTTCAATGGGCCGTCGATGCCGGGCAGGATGCGCGTCGGGCGCACGTTGGCGTACTGGTCGAAGCCCTGGCAGATTTTCAGACGCAGGCCCCACAGCGTGATGTGGTCGGGGATGTGCGGGTCGCCGGCCGAGCCGAACAGGATGGCGTCCTTGTGGCGCAGCGCGTCCAAGCCGTCGGCCGGCATCATCACGCCGTGCTCGCGGTAATAGTCGCCGCCCCAATCGAAGTTCTCGAAGCTGAACTTGAAGCTGCTGCTCGACTGGACCAACGCCTCAAGCACCATCTGCCCGGCAGGAACGACTTCCTTGCCAATGCCGTCACCGGGGATGGTGGCGATCGAGTAGGTCTTCATGGTGCAGCATCCGTGGGCCAGCATTGGCGATGACCTGAATGTAGGAAGTGGACGGTCGTGGCGCTCACGGCTAAAGTGAAACCATCCTTTACCTGGATCTAACAATCCCGCCATCTACGGAGCCTTGATGGGCAATGGCATTCAACCGGCGGATCTCGGGTTCTTCTCGGTTCTTGCCGGCGCGGGCAGCCTGAGTGCGGCGGCGCGTGAGCTGGGCATCACGACACCGGCCGTCAGCCGGCACCTGGCGCTGATGGAGTCGCGTGTGGGCTTGTCGCTCGTGAACCGCACGACGCGCCGGATGAGCCTGACGCCCGAGGGTGAGCTCTACCTGGAACATGCCCGGCGCATCCTGGGCGAGATCGACGACATGGAGCAGTTGCTCGGCGCTTCCCGGGCCACGCCCAAGGGCCTGCTGCGCGTGAACGCGACGCTGGGCTTCGGGCGCAGCCATGTCGCGCCGCTGATCTCGCGCTTCATACGCAAGCATCCCCAGGTCGAGGTTCAGTTGCAGTTGTCGGTCAATCCGCCACCGCTGACGGACGATGTCTTCGACGTGTGCATCCGCTTCGGCGCCCCGCCCGACGCCCGGGTCATCGCCAGGTACATCGCACCGAACCGCCGCCTGCTTTGTGCGTCACCTGCGTATCTTTCAAAGCATGGCACGCCCAAGGTGCCGAACGACCTTGCCAGGCACAACTGCATCGGCATCCGCCAGGGCGACGAGGCCTACGGCGTGTGGCGCCTGAGCAGCGGCCGCGGCAAGAGCGCCACGACAGAGGCCATCAAGACCCGGGGCAATCTGAGTACGAGCGACGGCGAGATTGCCGTGAACTGGGCGCTGGACGGCCACGGCATCCTGATGCGGGCCGAATGGGACATCGAGCGCCACCTGAAGAGCGGGCGCCTGGTGCAGGTGCTGGCGCAGTACGACACGCCCGACGCCGACATCCATGCGGTGTATCCGCAGCGTCACCAGCTTGTCGCACGCGTGCGGGCCTTCGTCGACTTCCTTGCGTTGTCGTTCCATCGGCGCGCGGGGGCGGCTGCGACGTAGTGGCTTTCGCGTGTGGCGGCGTGCCACTCGGCGAGGGCGGGCCTCGGCTTGTGGGCCGGCATTCACGCGGCCCTGCCGTGACTGTGTCAACGGGCCGCGCCGGCTTCCGCGGCTGCTTCCACTTCCAGCGCCGTCAGCCACAGCCGCGTGTCGAACTCCAGCTGGTGGTAGTCGGGCTCCATGTGCGTGCACAGCGAGTAGAAGGCCTTGTCGTGTTCACGCTCGCGCAGGTGGGCCAGCTCGTGCACGACGATCATGCGCAGGAAGGCCGCGGGCGCGTCCTTGAACAGACCGGCGATGCGGATCTCGCGTTTGGCCTGCAGCCGCGTGCCCTGCACCCGCGACACCGTGGTGTGCGTGCCCAGCGCGTTGCGCACGATGTGCAGACGCTGGTCGTACACCGCCTTGGCCAGCGGGGGCGTGCTCTTCAGGTGGCGCGCCTTCAGCTCGGCCACGTAGCCGTAGAGCAGGCGGTCGCTGCGCAGGGCGTGTGGCTCGGGGTAACGCTCGCGCAGCAGCGCACCCAGGCGACGCTCGGCCAGCAGCGCCTGCACCTGGGCCAGCGTGCCCGGGCTGGCGCCCTGCAGGTAGCTCAGCGCAGGCATGACCGGCGCAGCGTCTGGCGCTGTCACAGGCCTCAGCGGGCGATCCGTTTCTCGCGCCGCCGCGTCTGCGCCAGCGGGCGCTTGCCCTTGAGCTGGCGTTCGATGCCGTCGTTCAAGGCGCTGCGCAACGCGATGACCTCTTCGACGTAACCGTAGACACCCTCGAAGCGCAGCCCCAGCCACAACCACAGCGTGCAGGCGCGCAGTGCCTGCTCCATGCGCTCGAGCCGGCTGTGGCCGTCGACCTCGTCCAGGAACCAGGGGCGGCCGGCGCGCCGGGTGTGGGCGTGGCTGGCGGCCCAGTCGAGGTAGGCCTGCACCTGGCCCTCGGTGCGCATGTCCACCGGCGCCTGGGCGTAGATGAAACGTTCCTTCAGCGTCAGCGTGCCGGCGCATTTGTCCAGCTGTTCGGCCAGTTCCAGCATCTGCTCCAGTTCGGCGACCTGGAAGTGCGCGTCGTCCAGCTTGAGCTGCTCCATGAACACGCCCAGCACCTCGCGCAGCGCGGTCTTGCCCAGGCGCGCCGAGATGGTGTCCACATGCCATCCGTTGGGCGCCACCGGCGCCTTGAAGTCGGCCGGCGCACGCGGCGGCCGCGCCAGCAGTTCCTTCAGCGTGCGCAGTGCGGTGGGCTCGGCGTCGACCAGCACGCCGACGAAGCCTTCTTCGTGGATGCCGTAGCGCCCGGCGCGGCCGGCGATCTGGTGCACCTCCGATTCGTCGAGCCGGCGGTCGGCGATGCCGTCGAACTTGGTCAGCGTGCTGAACAGCACGCGCTGGATGGGCAGGTTCAGGCCCATGCCGATGGCGTCGGTGGCCACCAGGATGTGGCTGGCGCCGGTGGCAAAACGTTCGGCCTCGCGGCGCCGTACTTCGGGCGGCAGGGCGCCGTAGATCACGCTCACCGGGTGGCCGGCGGCGCCGATCTGGTCGCGCAGCAGCAGCACCTCGCGGCGGCTGAAGGCCACCACCGCGTCGCCCAGCTTCAGCGCCGAAAGCGGCACCGGCTGCGGCAGCAGTTCGACGTGCTGCATGCGCGGGAATTCGCGCACCGTGCAGCTCTCGCCGCACAGGCCCAGCAGGTTCTCGATCGCCGGCACCGCGTAGGCGCTGCAGATGATGATGACCTCGCGCGCCGGCACGGCCACGATGGCCTGCGTCCAGGCCCAGCCGCGCGAGTTGTCGAAGATCATCTGCGCTTCGTCGATCACCGCCACGTCGATGACGGTGTTGGTGCTGACCATCTCGATCGTGCTGCTGACCACACGCGCGCCAATGGCGGGCACGTTCTCCTCGCCCGTCAGCAGCGAGCAGGGCACGCCGTTGGCCACCAGCCGATCGCGGCCTTCCAGTGCCAAGAGGCGCAGCGGCGCAAGGTAGGCGCCGTCCAGCGCGCCGGCCAGCTTCTGGAACGCGGTGTAGGTCTTGCCGCTGTTCGGCGGGCCGACGAAGAGCGTGACCGTGCGCTGCAGCCGGCGTGCCTTCTGGAAGGTGTCGGGGTAACCCTGGAAGGCCAGCTCGACGTTCAGGCCCTCGAGCGTGTCGAGCTCGGTGACACGGCGCACCCAGCGTTCCTGCGCCTGCTGGCAGGCGGCCTGCAGTTCGGGCAGCGCGCGTGGCAGCGCACATTCGGCCTGCAATGCGGGCAGCAGGCTGGCCAGGTGAGCGGGGCGGAAGCTGCGTGATTTCGCCACCAGGCCGTCGAGGAACTCGGTCAGTTCCGCCGCCTGCGGGTGCGCCGGCGGCGAGCCCAGCGCGGCGCGCAGCGCGGCTTCGTCGCCGCTGCGGTAGTAGGCCCACACCGCGTCGGATTCGACCGCCACACGGAAGATCACCGGCGCGCGCCAGTCGTCTTCGGTCAGGCGCAGCGCGTGGCTGATGAGCCGTGTCCACACGCCGGCCTGGCGCGCCACGCCCAGGCCCTGCAACACGCCGGAACGCTGCAACATCAGCGGCCGCGCGTCGGGGCCGTTGCCGCACGCGTCGAGGTGGGCCACCGCGGCACTCATCAGCGCCGGGTCTATCCAGCGGCTGGGGCGCTGGCCGGCCACGGCCTTCTGCAGCAGCACGAAGCCGAGCTTGTCGAGATGCTCCTCGGCGCCCTTGCTCGTCTCGGGCACGTAGTCGGCCGGGCGTACCACCTGCGGCAGGCAGAACACCGCCTGGCGGATGCGCGCCAGCGCGTCCTTGTCGATGTGCGCGGGCACGCGCGCGCTGTGGCGCGGCTGGGGCAGCAGGTGCGGGGGGTGGTGGTGTGCGGTCAAGGAGGTTCCGGAAGGACGAAGGCGGTGCACGCAGGGGCCAGAACGCTGGCGCGGCTGTCCCGATGATCTCACCGCGCGCCGCCGGGGCAACGCCCGGTCGCCGCGGCGGGGCGGGGAAAGCCCTGTTGTTCCGGGCATCGCCCGCCCCGGGCCGTGCACGAGAATCTGCACACATGCGGTAACAAGGTGGTCCATGCGTTGCTGTCACCTCCGGGTGGGTTTCCTCTCACCTGCTGCGCGAAACCGCCGTGTTGCAGGCTGAACGCCGCACCGCCGGTACGGCGGGTGCCCGCCTGCTCTGACGCCATGGCGCCCGTGCTGTACCCCGACCCCGGCCCGTCGCAGCTCGACGTGCTGCTGATCGAGGGCGACCCCGCCGACGAGCTGGCCACGCTGCGCACCGTGGCCCAGCAGGCGCTGCCCTACCGCATGCATGTCGCGCGTTCGGTGGCGCAGGCGCGCGCGGCGCTGGCCGGCCGCGGTTTCGACGTCATCCTGGCCGACCACCAGCTGCCCGACGGCAATTCGTCCGACCTGATGGACGCATTCGGCGAACAGCTGGTGATCTTCGTCACCGGCGCCTGGGACGCCGTCGTCGCGGCCAACGCGCTGCGCCTGGGTGTGCACGACTGCCTCGTCAAGGACAGCGAGGGCACCTACCTCGCGCTGCTGCACTACCGCGTCGAGACCGCGCTGCGCCAGCGCCGGCTGGCGCGCCAGCTGCGCGACAGCGAGGCGCTGCTGCAGGCCATCCTCGACCACGCGCCGGCGGCGATCAGCGCGCACGACATGGCGGGCCGGCTCATCCTGTCGAACCGACAGCACGCGCGCCTGGTGGCGACGGCCATCCAGCCGGCCGAGCCCGCGCTGCCGCCGGGGGGCCCGGTGGAGGACGAAGAGACGCTGCACCACGCCGACGGCAGCGCCCACACCTACCTCACGGTGCGATTCCCGATGGCCGACGCGCAGGGCCGCCCGCTGGCGGTGGGCCGCATCGCGGTCGACATCAGTGCACGCAAGGCGGCCGAGCAGCAGATCCGCAGCCTGGCCTTCCACGACCCGCTGACCGGCTTGCCCAACCGGCGCATGTTCTTCGACCGCCTGCTGCAGGCCTGCGCCACCAGCGCACGCCACGGCCACCACGGCGCGGTGTTTTTCATCGACCTCGACCACTTCAAGGCGCTCAACGACACGCTGGGCCACGACCACGGCGACCTGCTGCTGCAGGAGGTGGGGCGGCGGCTGCTGGGCTGCGTGCGTGGCGAAGACACGGTGGCGCGTTTCGGCGGCGACGAGTTTGTCGTCATGACGGTGGGCCTGAGCGCCGACGAGCGCGGCGCGGCCACCCAGGCGGCGGTGGTGGCCGAGAAGATCGTCGGCGCCATCAGCCAGCCGGCCCAGCTGGGTGTGCACAGCCATGGGGTGACACCCAGCGTGGGCGTCGGCCTGTTCCGCGGCCGCGAGCTGGGGGCCGAGGACATCGTCAAGCGCGCCGACCTGGCGATGTACCAGGCCAAGACCGCGGGCCGCGGCACGGTGCGCTTCTTCGACCCCGTGATGCAGGCCAGCCAGAGTGCGCGTGCGGCGCTCGAACTCGACCTGCGCCGCGCCCTGGGCGCCGGCCAGATGTGCCTGCACTACCAGGGGCTGGTGGACGACACGCGCGGCACCGTCGGCGCCGAGGCGCTGCTGCGCTGGCAGCACCCGCAGCGCGGGCTGCTGCGGCCCGAGCAGTTTCTGCCGCTGGCCGAGCAGAACGGGCTCATCGTGCCCATCGGCCTGTGGGTCATCGACACCGCCTGCGCCCAGCTCGGCCGCTGGGCCGCGATGGGCGCGCCCGGCCAGCTGCACCTGGCGGTGAACATCAGTGCGCGCCAGTTCCGCGAAGAGGGGTTCGTCGACAGCGTGGCGCAGGCGCTGCAGCGCCACGGCGCCGACCCCAAGCGCCTGCGCCTGGAGCTGCGCGAAAGCCTGCTGCAGGACAACCCGGCGCGCACGCTGGCGCGCATGGCGGCGCTGAAGGCGCTGGGAGTGGCCTTCGTGCTCGACGACTTCGGCATCAGCTATTCGTCGCTGTCGGTGCTGAAGCGGCTGCCGCTGGACCAGATCAAGATCTCGCAGTCGCTGATGCACACGCTGGACACCGACCCGCACGACGCCGCCATCGTGCGCACCATCGTCGGCATCGCGCAGGGCCTGGGCGTCGGCGCCAGCGCGGTGGGCGTGGAGACCGCGCAGCAGCGCAACCAGCTGCGCGAACTGGGCTGCCTGCAGTGGCAGGGCGACTACTTCGGGGCCCCGGCGCCGCTGGGGCAGTTCGAGCGCCAGCTGCAGGCGCAGCCGGTCGGCGCGGCCTGAATCCCTGGGGCCGACAATCGGGGCATGAGCCCTGCTGCCCCGACCGCCCCCGCCCCCGCCGCCGCCCCGTCCGGCCCGAGTTTTGCCAGCCTGCCGCTGCCGCCGCACGTGCTGGAGAACCTGGCACGCCTGGGTTATGCGGGCATGACACCCATCCAGGCCGCGGCGCTGCCGCTGGCGCTGGCGGGCAAGGACCTCATCGCGCAGGCCAAGACCGGCAGCGGCAAGACGGCGGCGTTTGCGATCACGCTGCTGGCCAACCTGAACGTGCGCCGCTTTGCCGTGCAGTCGCTGGTGCTGTGCCCGACGCGTGAACTGGCCGAACAGGTGACGCAGGAAATCCGCCGCCTGGCCGCGGCCGAGGACAACATCAAGGTGCTCACGCTGTGCGGCGGCAGCACCATGCGCCCGCAGCTGGCCAGCCTGGAACACGGCGCGCACATCGTGGTGGGCACGCCCGGCCGCCTGATGGACCACCTGGAACGTGGCAGCCTCGAGCTTTCTGCACTGAACACGCTGGTGCTCGACGAAGCCGACCGCATGCTCGACATGGGTTTCTTCGACGACATCGCCACCGTCGTCAAGCAATGCCCGAAGCCGCGCCAGACGCTGCTGTTCAGCGCCACCTACCCCGAAGGCATCACCAGGCTCAGCGCGGCCTTCATGCACGAGCCCAAGGAAGTGAAGCTGGCCGAGGCGCCCAAGGCGACGCAAATCCGCCAGCGTTTCTACGAGGTGCGCGAAGACGAACGGCTGCACGCCGTCGGCCTGCTGTTGAACCACTACCGCCCGGTCAGCACGCTGGCCTTCTGCAACACCAAGCAGCAGTGCCGCGACCTGGTGGACGTGCTGCGCGGCCAGGGTTTCGTGGCGCTGGAACTGCACGGGGACCTGGAGCAGCGTGACCGCGACCAGGTGCTGGTGATGTTCACCCAGCGCAGCGCCAGCGTGCTGGTGGCCACCGACATCGCCGCGCGCGGGCTCGACATCGAAGGCCTGGAAGCGGTGATCAACGTCGACATCACGCCCGACCCGGCGACGCACACCCACCGCATCGGCCGCACCGGGCGTGTCGACGCCGAAGGCTGGGCCTTCAGCCTGGCCAGCGTCGACGAGATGGGCCGCGTGGGCGCGATCGAAAAGGCGCTGGCCTTCACCTCGGTGTGGCAGCCGCTGGCCGAGCTGAAACCCACCGGCACCGGCCCGCTGCGGCCGCCGATGGCGACGCTGCAGATCCTGGGCGGGCGCAAGGAGAAGATCCGCGCCGGCGACGTGCTGGGCGCGCTGACCAAGGACCTGGGCTTTGCCGGCACGCAGATCGGCAAGATCAGCGTCAACGACTTTTCGACCTACGTCGCCGTCGACCGCGACATCGCCGCCGCGGCGCTGCGCAAGCTGAACGCCGGCAAGGTCAAGGGCAAGGTGGTCAAGGTGCGGCTGCTGGAAGGCTGAAGGCGGCGCCTTCCGGGCTGGGGCACACTGCCCCCCGAAACCGGGAGCGTGCCTGCCATGCGATTTTTCAGCTTCATCCTCGCAGCCCTGCTGCCGCTGGCCGCCGCCGCGGCCGACGACTGGCCCATCCCTATCGAGGTGCGCAAGCTCGACAACGGCCTGACGGTCGTCGTTTCGCCCGACCGCAGCGCGCCGGTGGTGGGCATCAGCGTCGTCTACCACGTTGGCATGCGGCTCGAACCGCGGGGCCGCACGGGTTTTGCCCACCTCTTCGAGCACCTGATGTTCCAGGGCACGCCCAAGGCGCCCAAGGGGGTGTTCGACAAGGTCACCAGCGGCGCCGGCGGCTGGAACAACGGCAGCACGCGCGCCGACTTCACCAACTACATCGAGGCCGTGCCGGTGTCGGGGCTGGAGACCATGCTGTGGCTGGAAGCCGACCGCATGAAGACACTCGACTTCAACTCCGAGACGCTGAAGAACCAGCAGGACGTGGTGAAGGAGGAGATCCGCGTCAACGTCAAGAACAGCCCCTACGGCGGCTTCATGTGGATCGACATCAACCAGCTGGCCTTCGACAAGTGGGAGAACAGCCACGACGGCTACGGCAGCTTCGAGGACCTCGAGCGCGCCACGCTCGACGACGTGCGCAGCTTCCACCGCGACTTCTACGGCCCCAACAACGCCGTGCTGGCCATCGCCGGCGACGTGACGCCGGCGCGTGCCTTCGCGCTGGCGCAGAAGTACTTCGGCGGCATCCCGAAGCGCGCCGTGCCGCCGCGCGGTGACTTCAGCGAAGGGCTGCTCGAAGCGCCCCGCCGACTGACCCAGCCCGACGCGCTGGCCCAGGTGCCGGCGCTGGCCGCCGGCTGGCGCATGCCCGAGCGCGGCAGCCCCGACCAGGCGCCGATGGCGGTGCTGGGTGAACTGCTGACGGGCGGCAGCGCCAGCACGCTCTACCAAGGCCTGGTGAAGGGGCGCGAGATCGCACTCGGCGTCGAGGGCCTGTACGGCCTGATCAGCCCCTGGGAGTACAACGGCCCCACGCTCTTCACCGTGTTCGCGATGTACAAGCCGAACAGCAACGCCGACGCCGTGCTGGCGGCGGTGGACGAGGAGATCGCGAAGATCGCCAAGGCCGGCCCCGACGCCGCCGCGCTGCAGCGTGTGAAGACGCGCATGCGGGCCGATTGGTACAACGGGCTGGAGGGTGTCGTCGATCGCGCCGACACACTGGCTCAGCTGCAGACGCTGTGGGGCGACGCCGGCGTGGCGCGGCGCATCCCGCAGTGGATAGACGCCGTCAGCGCCGCCGACGTGCAGCGTGTGGCCGCGCGCTACCTGGCGCCACAGCGCCGTGCCGTCATCGACCGTCAGCCGCAGGCCGCAGCCGCTGTCGCCGCACCTGCCGCGGCCTCTGGAGCCAAGCCATGAAGCGCACCCTCACCCCGACCCTGCTGTGTGGCGCGCTGGCCTTGTGGGGCCTCGGTCTCGCCGCCGGCCCGGCCGCAGCGGCAGCCAGGACCGAGCCCGCGTCCGACATGCCGCCCTTCGGCGCCGACAAGCCGCTGCCGCCCTTGAAGGTGGTGCGCCAGACGCTGCCCAACGGCCTGCAGCTGTGGGTGCTGCCGCGCAACGGCCCGCCGCGCGTCGACGCCCTGCTGGTGGTGCGCGGCGCCGGCAACGCCGCCGATGCCGCCGACCGCCCGGGCCAGGCCGGCCTGCTGGCCGAGATGCTGAGCGAAGGCACGCAGCAGCGCGATGCGAAGGCGCTGGCCGAGGCGGTGCAGGCCCTGGGCGGCAACCTGGGCGCGGCCGCTGCGGCCGATGGCATGCTGATCAACGCCAACGCCTTGTCGTCCAAGGCCGAGCCGCTGCTGAAGCTGCTGGGCGAGGTCGCGCGGCAGCCGTCCTTCCCGGAGAAGGAAGTGGCGCTGGTGCGTGAAAACGCGCTGCAGTCGCTGAAGGCGGCGCAGGCCACGCCGGGTTTCCGGGCCGAAGGCGCGATGCAGCGCGCGATCTTCGGCGACCACCCCTACGGCCGCACCCAGCCCACCGAAGCGTCGATCAACGCCACCACCGCCGAGGGCCTGCGCGCCGAACACACACGCCGTTTCCGGCCCGACCGGGCGCTGCTCATCGTCGCCGGGCGCGTCACGCCGGCACAGGTGCAGGGCTGGGTGCGTGCGGCCTTCGGCGACTGGAAGCCGCAGGGCGACGCGCTGGCCGAGCCGCCTGCCCCCGCGTTGAATGCCAAGCCGCAGCGCCTGCTGCTCGAGCGGCCCGGCAGCGTGCAGGCCACGGTGCGCCTGGGCCGCCCCGGCGCGCCGGCCAGAACGCCTGACAACGTGGCGCTGCGCCTGGCCAGCACGGTGCTGGGCGGTGGCTTCACCAGCCGCATCAACCTGAACCTGCGCGAGGAAAAGGGCTACACCTACGGCGCATCGGCCGGCGCGCGCAGCTTCCGCCAGGGCGGCAGCATCGTCGGCGGCGCCGACGTGCGCAACGAGGTCACCGGCGCGGCGCTGCAGGAGTTCGTCGCCGAGTACCGGCGCATCGGCAAGGAACTGGTGCCGGCCGAAGAGCTGACGCTGAACAAGCGTTACCTGGCCGGCACCACGCTGCTGGGCATACAGCAGCAGGCAGGGCTGGCGGCCACGCTGGCGCGCAACTGGCTCGTCGGCCTGCCGCCGGGGTTCCTGGGTGAGTTCGTGCCGGAACTGCAGAAGGTCAGCGCCGAACAGGTGCGTGCGATGGGTGCGAAGTACTTCGCACCCGAGACGCAGAGCATCGTGGTGGTCGGCGACAAGGCCGCGGTGGCGGAACAGCTGAAGGCCTTCGGCGACTTCGTCGCGCCGGCGAAGTAGCGCCAAGCAGATCGAAGGGGCTCGAAGTGGCCCGAAGTGGCGGGCCGCCGGCCGCTCAGTGGCTGCGCTGCGCCCGCGTGCATGGTCACGGCTGGCGGGCGATGACCAGATGGCGAATGGCCTGGAAGCTTGGCTCGTCCAGCGCGCCCCGCGTGACCAGTTGCGCCTTGCTGCCATAGGGGCGGCCGGCGACGATGCGCCTGGCCGTCTCGGCCGAGATTCCCGGCAGGCTCTGCAGTTTCTTGGCCGGGGCGCTGTTGATGTCGACCAGCTTCGGCTGCGTCGCGGCCTTGCCGGTCGCCAGATCGGAAGAGCACACGTC
>CAMTUD010000068.1:0-16708 GCA_947084805.1 uncultured beta proteobacterium
AGTTATGCGGCACCCCCTCGAGGCGAGCAGCGCAGGGGAGTCGGCGCGCAGCGCCGACCGCCACAGTCGGCGACGCCGCCGGGTGCCGCCTGGCGCGACGCGCGAGAAGCATCGAACGCAGAAAGCGGCCGGACGCGAACGTCCGCAACGGGCCGCGAGCGCCACTCTGACGCGTGAATGTCGGAGACTGCTTCAGCGCGGTCTGCCGACGGTCATGGGGCGACGTCGGCCTTGGCGTGCCACTGAAACTCCGCTGGGGGTGGCGGGCACCTTGTAGGTTTTTCGTCGCATCGACTACCACTTGGCCACCCCGGGCCTCGCCGCACTGGCCCGGCGCGAGGCCATCTACCTCGACCAGCGCTCTTCGGACCACGCGCCGCTGACGATTGACTACGACTTCAAGATTTGGGCGGGCGGCAGGCTGATCGCGGCCCGTTGCGGGCGTTCGCGTTCCATCGTTCGTGGCGAGGGCCGAGGCCGCAGGGTGGGGGGCTGCGCTCATGTCCCCCGGGTCGGGCTGCGCCCGACCCTCCTCCTTTACTTCGCTCCGTCCCCCACCTTACGCCCTCGGCCCCCCACCGGCCATGGTGCGCCTGCAGGAACGGCACCGCGGGTGCTGGATCAGGACGGTGGGGTGCCCTGCGGAGTGAAGTAGAGGAGGAGACGGCGACCTTCAGGTCGGCGTCGGGGGAGAGAGCCCAGGCACAAACAGGCCCGTGGACTGTTTGTGCCTGGCGAGGGCCCGGTGCGCAAGCACCAGGCATGAACGCAGCAGAGCACCCCGGCGGCCTGATCCCGCTGCGCTCCACGAACGCGCGCGCCATTGAACCCAGCTCCCACAAAGGGCCGTTCACGAGCGACCACCACTTCGACGCCCAGGCCGGCATCGCACACCACTGCGCCAGCTCTATGCAGGCGTGTCCGGGCCTTGCTATAAGCGGGCATGAGCCGTCGTCACGAGGCCATTGCTGCCCTCCTCGCCCGCCACGGGCACCGCCCGCAGGCCTTGCTGCAGATCCTGCGCGAGGCCCAGGAAGCCGAAGGCTGGGTGCCGCGCCAGACCCTGGCCAAGATGGCCGAAGCGCTGGGCCTCACGCTGGCCGAGGTGGAGGGCGTCTCGGGCTTCTACCGCTTCCTGCACCGGCGCCCGGTGGGCCGCTACCGCGTGCTGTTCAGCGACAACATCACCGACCAGATGCTGGGCGCGCCGGCGCTGATGGCGCAGCTGTGCGGGCTGATGGAGGTGCGGCGCGGCGAGCCGGGCCCCGACGGCCTGGTCAGCGTCGACACCACCTCGTGCACCGGCCTGGGTGACCAGGGGCCGGCGGCGCTGGTCAACCACCACCAGGTGCTGACGCGGCTGGACCCCGCCCGCGTGACGCAGATGGCCGCACTGATGCACGCGCGGGTGCCCGCGGCGCAGTGGCCGGCGGCCTGGTTCGAGGTGCACGACAACGTGCGCCGCGCCGATGTGCTGCTGGGCGAGCCCTTCGAGCCCGGCAGCGCCCTGCGCGCCGCGCTGGCACTGGGCGCCGAAGGCGTGATGGCCGAGCTGGCACGCTCGGCGCTGCGCGGCCGCGGTGGCGCCGGCTACGTGGCCGGTGCCAAGTGGACGGCCTGCCGCGACACGCCCGCCGACGAGCGCTACGTCGTCTGCAACGCCGACGAAGGTGAGCCCGGCACCTTCAAGGACCGCGTGCTGCTGTCGCGCCATGCCGACCTGGTGTTCGAGGGCATGACGGCCGCCGGGCTGGCCGTCGGTGCCCGGCAGGGCCTGGTCTACCTGCGCGGCGAATACCGCTATCTGCTCGAGCCGCTGCTCGCCGTGCTGCAGCGCCGTCGTGACGCCGGGCTGCTGGGGCCCGCGGTAGCTGGACGGGCGGACTTCGCTTTCGACATCGACATCCACGTCGGTGCCGGCGCTTATGTCTGCGGCGAAGAATCGGCGCTGCTCGAGTCGCTGGAAGGCCGGCGCGGCTACCCGCGCCACCGGCCGCCCTTCCCGGCACAAAGCGGCTACCTGGGCCGGCCGACGGTGGTCAACAACGTCGAGACCTTCGCCGCCACCAGCCACATCCTGCGGCGCGGCGGCGCCTGGTGGGCCGGCATCGGCACGCCGAAGTCCACCGGCACCAAGATCCACTCGGTCTCGGGCGACTGCGCGCGGCCGGGCCTGTACGAATACCCCTATGGCACCCGCGTCGCGCAGATCCTGCACGACTGCGGCGCACACGACACGCAGGCCGTGCAGGTGGGCGGGCCGGCCGGTGTGTGCCTGGCGGCGCCCGAGTTCGACCGCCGGCTGGCCTACGAAGACGTGCCGACCACGGGCGCCTTCATGGTCTTCGACCGCAGCCGCGACATGTTCGAGGTGGCACGCAACTTCGCCCACTTCTTCGCCCACGAGAGCTGCGGCTTCTGCACCCCGTGCCGCGTCGGCACCACGCTGGTGGCGCGGCGCATGGACAAGCTGGCCGCGGGCCGCGGTTCGCGCCCCGACCTCGATGTGCTGGTCGAACTCGAAGACCTGATGCACCTGGCCACTCACTGCGGCCTGGGTGCCACGGCGTGCAACCCGCTGCGCGACACGCTCACCAAGTTCCGCCCGGCCTACGCAAGGCGGCTGAAGTCGCTGCAGTTCGAACCCGCCTTCGACCTCGATGCCGAACTCTCGGTGGCGCGGCGCCTGACGGGCCGCGACGACGCCGCGGCGCACCTGGAGCCGCAGCCGTGAACGCCCCCGAAGCCTGCTTCTCGCTCGACGGGCTGGCCCTGCCCTTCCGCGCCGGCGAGAGCATCCTGCAGGCCGCCACACGCGCCGGCCGCTACATCCCGCACCTGTGCTGGTCGCCGGAATTCCCGCCGCATGGCTCGTGCCGGCTGTGCGTGGTGCGTGTCAACGGCCGCGCCGGCACAGCCTGCACCACGGCTGCGGCGGCGGGGCTGGACGTGCAGAGCAACACCGCCGAACTCAACGCGCACCGCAAGACGCTGCTGCAGATGCTGTTCGTCGAAGGCAACCACTTCTGCCCCTCGTGCGAGAAGAGCGGCCACTGCCTGCTGCAGGCCACCGCCTACGAGATGGGCATGGAAGGCCCGCACTTCGAGGAGTTCTACCCCGACCGCCCCGTCGATGCCAGCCACCCGGCCGTGCTGCTCGACCTCAACCGCTGCATCCTGTGCAGCCTGTGTGTGCGCGCCAGCCGCGACATCGACGGCAAGAACGTCTTTGCGCTCGGTGGCCACGGGCTCGCTTCGCACCTGCTCGTCAACAGCGCAAGCGGGCGCCTGGCCGACACGAACTTCGCGCCGGGCGACCGCGCCGCCAGCATCTGCCCGGTGGGCGCCATCCTGCCCAAGCGTCGGGGCTTCGAGGTGCCCATCGGCGAACGCCGCTACGACGGGCGCTCGCTGGCCGAAGTCACTGCCGCCGCCGGGAAGTCACCATGACCTCCGCAGCCGCCCCCCGCAAGCTGAAGCTGGCCACGGTCTCGCTGGCCGGCTGCTTCGGCTGCCACATGTCCTTGCTGGACATCGACGAGCGCCTGTTCGACCTGCTGCAGCGCGTCGAGCTCGACCGCTCGCCGCTCACCGACATCAAGCAACTCGGGGCCTGCGACATCGGCCTCGTCGAAGGCGGCCTGTGCAACGCCGAGAACGTGCACGTGCTGCGCGAATTCCGTGCCCGCTGCAAGACGCTGGTGGCGGTGGGCGCCTGTGCCCTCAACGGCGGCCTGCCGGCGCAGCGCAACCGGCTCGACCTGGCCGACGTGCTGGGGTGCGTCTACCGCGCCCGTCCGGGCCTGGCCCAGGGCAGCGGCATCCCCGACGACCCCGAACTGCCGCTGCCCTTGAACCACGTGCACCCGCTGCACGAGGTGGTGCGGGTCGACTACTCCTTGCCCGGCTGCCCGCCCTCGGCCGAGGCTTTGTGGCAGTTCCTGAACGAGCTCGTCGCCGGCCGCACGCCGCGGCTCGGCCCCGGCCTGATGGCCTACGACTGAAGCGCTGACACCATGAGTTTCACCCTCGAAACCGCCGCCAGCCCCGCCGGGCTGCGCCGCGTGGCCATCGACCCGCTGACGCGTGTGGAAGGCCACGGCAAGGTGACGCTGCTGCTGGACGAAAGCGGGCACGTGCAGCAGGCGCGACTGCACATCGCCGAGTTCCGCGGCTTCGAGGCCTTCATCGAAGGCCGGCCCTACTGGGAGGTGCCGGTGATGGTGCAGCGGCTGTGCGGCATCTGCCCCGTGTCGCACCACCTGGCCGCAAGCAAGGCGCTGGACCCCGTCGTCGGCGCGCACACCTTGACGCCCAGCGCGCTGAAGCTGCGCCGCCTGATGCACCACGGCCAGATCCTGCAGTCGCACGCGCTGCACTTCTTCCACCTCGCATCACCCGACCTGCTGTTCGGCTTCGACAGCGAGCCGGCGCGGCGCAACATCGTCGGCATCGCCGCGGCCCACCCCGACATCGCACGCCAGGGCGTGATGCTGCGCAAGTTCGGCCAGGAGGTGATACGCGCCACCGCCGGCAAGCGTGTGCACGGGACGGGCTCGGTGCCCGGCGGCGTCAACCAGCACCTGAGCGCGGTCGACCACGCGCTGCTGCGTGCCGAACTGCCACAGGTGCTGGGCTGGGCCCAGGGCGCGGTGACGCTCGTCAAGCGCCTGCACGCCGCGCAGCCGGCGCTGTACGACCACTTTGCCGCCTTCCCCGCGCCGATGCTGTCGCTGGTGGCGCCGGACGGCGGCATGGACCTCTACGACGGCGTGATCCGCGTGCGCGACGCCGCCGGCCGCATCACCGTCGACGGCGTGGCCGCAGCCGATTACCTCGACCTCATCGAGGAAGAGGTCAAGCCCTGGAGCTACATGAAGTTCCCCTACCTCAAGGCACTGGGACCCGAGGCCGGCTGGTACCGCGTCGGCCCGCTGGCGCGTGTGCAGAACTGCGACTTCATCCCCAGCCCCTGGGCCGAGGCCGAGCGCCGCGAGTTCGTCGCCTGGGGCCACGGTGAACCGGTGCATGCGTCACTGGCCTACCACTGGGCGCGCATGATCGAGCTGCTGCACGCGGCCGAGGTCATCGCGGCCTTGCTGGACGACCCCGACCTGCAGGCCGGCGAGCTGATGGCCGGTGGACGGCGCCGCAGCGAAGGCGTCGGTGTGCTCGAAGCGCCGCGCGGCACGCTGATCCACCATTACCGCGTCGGCGACAACGACCTCGTCACGATGTGCAACCTGATCGTCGCCACGACGCACAACAACCAGGCCATGAACGAGGCCGTGCGCGTGGTGGCGCGCGACAACCTGGACGGCCACACGCTGAGCGAAGGGCTGCTCAACCACATCGAGGTCGCGATCCGCGCCTACGACCCCTGCCTGTCGTGCGCCACACACACGCTGGGCCAGCTGCCGCTGGAAGTGACGCTGCAAGACGCCGGCGGCGCCGTGCTCGACCGCGTGCGGCGTGCGTCGGATGGCAGCCTGGCGCGGCCGGCCTCGGCCTGATGCGGCGCACGGGCATGGCCGCACCGCTGCTGGTCCTCGGCTGGGGCAATGCCAGCCGCGGCGACGACGCGCTGGGGCCGCTCTTCGTGCAGCAGCTCGGTCGGGTGCTGGGTGCGCGGGCCCTTGCGCGTGTCGACTTGCTCGAGGACTACCAGTTGCAGATCGAACATGCGCTGGACCTGGCCGGGCGCCAGCGCGCGCTCTTCGTGGACGCCAGCATCGAAGCCGCGCCGCCCTTCGTGGTGTCCACGGTGCAGGCCGCGCCGGGTGCCGCGGGCGCGACCCACGCACTGTCGCCGCAGGCGCTGCTGCAGGTCTACCGCCAGGTGCACGGCTGCGATGCGCCGCCGTGCACGCTGCTGGCCATCCGCGGCGAGCGTTTCGGCCTCGGCGAGCCGCTCGGCGCCGCCGCGCGCCAGCACCTGGCGGCCGCACTGCGCTGGGCCTGCGCCTGGGTCGAGCAGGAAGCGCAGCCGGCAGACAGCGGTCGCTGACCTGCCGACCCGCTGACCCGCCGGCATCTGAAACGCGGCCGGCGCGGCCTTCTACACTGCACGCGTCCACCATGGAGGCATCGATGATCGGCTACGTCACCCTCGGCACCAACGACCTGCCTCGCGCGGCAGCCTTCTACGACGCGCTGCTCGCCGAACTCGGCGCCAAGCGGCTGTGGGACAGCCCCACCGGCATCGGCTGGGGCGTGTCCATGGACAAGCCCATGCTCGCCACGATGAAGCCCTACGACGGCCAGCCCGCCACGCACGGCAACGGCACCATGGTCGCGCTGGTCGTCAAGACGCCGGCGCAGGTGCACACGCTGCACGCCAAGGCGCTGGCGCTGGGCGCCGCCGACGAAGGCGCCGCCGGCCCGCGCGGCGGCGGCTTCTACTGCGGCTACTGCCGCGACCTCGACGGCAACAAGCTCAACTTCTTCTGCATGGGACAGGGCTGAAGTGCCGCGGCGACCCCGCCGCGGCCCGTGCCCTGCGGCTCAGCAGCCGCCCTTCTTTTCCTTCTTGGCTGCCGGCATGGCCGGCACCGTGGCCGGCTTCATCGCGGCCACTGCGGAAGCGGCCTGGGACGCCTGTGTCGCCTTGCTGGCCTTGGCCGTCGCCACGCAGTTGGTCTTGGCGTCGCCGGTCAGGGCGTCGCACTTCTCCACCGCCAGCTTGTAGTTGGCGTCGCGCACGTCCTCGGCGGCGTCCAGGCGCGCGGTGCTGACCTGCTTGCCGAGCTTGGCGGCGGCCACTGCGGCCACCTCGTCGGCCTTGGCCTTCTTCACGCACACGTCCTTGTCGTTGCCGGCAAGGTCGTCGCACTTTTCCTTGGCGATGGCGTAGGCCGCTTCGGCGGCGGCCACACGCGACTTGGTGCCGTCGGCGGGCTTGCCCGTGTAGCCGAATTCGAGTTCGGCCAGGGCCACCTTCTCCTTGCCCTTGGCCTGGGCGCTGCAGACGTCCTTGGCGTTGGCCTTCAGGTCCGCGCAGAGCTTCTGGTCGGCCTTGTAGTCGGCGCTGATGCGGGCCTTGGCGGCGCTGTAGTCGGCCTTGGCCATGGTGGCGGCGCTGGCGAAGGAAGGCGACATGGCGGCGGCCAGCAGCGTGACGGTGAAGAGCAGGTGCTTGTGCATGAGAGTCCTCTGTGGGGGTGCGGCTGGCCGCGGATGGGTTGGACGTCAGGGGCGGCGCCGGCAGATGAAGGCTGCCCGCGCCCGTTGCGGATCGGCATCGTGAGGCGCAGCAGCCGCGTCGTCGGTGCGGCAACGAACAGCCGGCCCGGCCCGCGGCAAGGGGCCTGCGGGCACCCATGATCCAATGTGCGCATGACAGCCCTGACCACGCGCGACGGCCTGAAACTGCATCTGCAACGCTGGCCATTGGAAGGCGGCGCCCATGGCATGGTGCAGATCGTTCACGGCCTGGGTGAACACATCGGCCGCTACGAGGCCCTGGCACGGGAACTCAACGCGGCCGGCTGGCACGTGGCCGGCCACGACCAGCGCGGCCACGGCCGCAGCGAGGGCCCGCGCGGCAGCGTGCCCAACCGCCAGGCGCTGCTGTCCGACCTGTCGGCCGTCACCGACCACCTGCGCCGGGGCGGCCGCCACATCCTGCTCGGCCACGGCCTGGGCGGCCTGGTGGCCGCGCGGCTGGTTGCCGAAGGCCTGATGCACCGCGCCCAGCGCTGGGCGCGCGACGTCGACGGCCTGGTGCTGTCGTCACCCGCGCTCGACCCCGGGCTAACGCTGCTGCAGCGGCTGGCGTTGCGCCTGCTGAACCCGGTGGTGCCTGCGCTGCGCCTGCGCTACGGCCTGAAGCCGAGGTTCGTGAGCCGCGACCCCGAGGTCGTGCGGCGCTGCGCCGACGACCCGCTGGTGCACCGCCTGGTGACCCCGCGGCTGGTGCGTTTCATCGTCGACGAAGGCCGCCTCGTGCGCGGCCGCGCGGCGCGCTGGCGCACCCCGACGCTGCTGATGTGGGCCGGCGCCGACCGCTGCGTTTCGCCACAGGGCAGCGCCGCCTTCGCGGCGGCCGCGCCGGCGCAGGTGGTCACCGCGCAAGGCTTCCCGGGGCTCTTCCACGAGCTCTTCAACGAGCCCGAGCGCGACGCGGTGGTGGCGCAGTTGCGGGGCTGGCTCGCCCAGTTCCAGGGCGCGGCCGACCACAGCGGCGCGGTGGCTGCGGCGGCGTCGGCGGCGGGCTAGCTAGAGGCCGCCAGGCACCGGCGCCAGCGGCGCAAACGCCGCCGCCTGCTTGCCCTTCCAGGCGGCGATCGCGGTCTGCATCTCGCCGATGTCGAAGAGCGCACTCTGCAGCAGCGCCATCTGCTGCAAGGCGTCGGCCGTGGTGTGGTCGACGGCGTAGTTCAAGGCCAGCTTGCTGCCCGCGATGGCCAGCGGCGACTTGGCGGCGATGGCCCCGGCCAGCGCCAGCGCGTGGCCCAGCGTTGCCGCCGCATCCGGCAGCACGGCGTTGACCAGCCCCACCGCCAGCGCACGTTCGGCGCCGATGCGGTCGCCGGTGTAGGCCATCTCGCGCGCCACGGCGGGCGGCACGATCTTGGGCAGGCGCTGCAGCACGCCCAGGTCGGCGGCCATGCCGATGTGGATTTCCTGCACGGTGAAAAAGGCGTCGGCGCTGCACACACGCATGTCGCAGGCCGCGGCGAGGTCCAGCGCGCCGCCGATGCAGCCGCCTTGCACGGCGGCGATGACGGGGAATCGCGCTTCTTCCAGCACGTCGACGCAGCGCATCAGCTGGCGCAGGCCGTCGTGGAAGGCCAGGCGGCGGCGGGCGTCGGAGGTGTCGAGCATGCCCAGGCCGCCGTCGAAGACCTCGAGCGCCATGCCGGCGCTGAAGTGCTTGCCGGTGGACGAGATCACCAGCACCCGCGTGCGGCCCTCGGCATTGAGGGTGCTGACGGTGTCGCGCAGCGCGGGAAAGAAGGGCGGTGTGAGGCTGTTCAGCCGCTCGGGGCGGCACAACTGCAGGTGGGCCACGCCGTCGTCGCGGCACTCCAGGGTGTAGGCGTCGGTGTTCATCGCGCCAGCATAGCCCGGTGGCCGCCCTGTGGCCGGCATCGGCGCCCGGTCCTACACTGGCGGCCCCTTGCCCCGAGAGCCGCGAAGGACCGCCCATGAACGCCCCCACCCGCCCCGTCGAAGCTGCCGCCCTCACGTCCGCACTCGAGGCATTCGCCGATGAAGCCTGGGACCAGCGCATCTTGCCCGCGCTCACCGACTACATCGGTGTGCCCGCCAAGAGCCCGATGTTCGACGCCGACTGGGTGAAAAACGGCTACCTCGACCGCGTCGTGCGCGACGCCGCGGCCTGGGTCGAAGGGCGCAAGCTGCCGGGCCTGAAGCTGGAGGTGGTGCGTCTGGAAGGCCGCACGCCGGTGATCTTCTTCGAGCTGCCCGCCAGCGGCCGGCCCGAGGGGGCGTCGCAGGACACCGTGCTGCTCTACGGCCACCTCGACAAGCAGCCCGAATTCAACGGCTGGCGCCGCGACCTCGGCCCCTGGACCCCGAAGTACGAAAACGGCCTGCTCTACGGCCGCGGCGGCGCCGACGACGGTTACGCCGTCTACGCCGCCATCACCGCGCTGGAAGCGCTGCAGGCGCAGGGCCTGCCGCACCCGCGCTGCGTCGGCGTGATCGAAAGCTGCGAAGAGAGCGGCAGCTTCGACCTGCCGGCCTACCTCGACGCGCTGCGGCCGCGCCTGGGCCAGGTCGGCCTCGTGGTGTGCCTGGACAGCGGCGCGGGCAACTACGACCAGCTGTGGCTGACGACCAGCCTGCGCGGCATGGTCAGCGGCGTGCTCAAGGTCGAGATCCTCACCGAGGGCATCCACAGCGGCGACGCCAGCGGCCTCGTGCCCTCGTCCTTCCGCATCCTGCGCCACGTGCTCGACCGGCTGGAAGACAGCAAGACCGGCCGCCTGCTGCCCGAGAGCTTCCACTGCGAGCTGCCGGCTGCGCGCCTGGCGCAGGCACGCGCCACCGCCGCCATCCTGGGCGACGAGGTCTGGAAGCGCATGCCCTGGGCCTGCGGCGCCGACGGCGGGCCGACGCTGCCCACGACCACCGACCCCGTCGAGGGTCTGCTCAACCGCACCTGGCGGCCCACGCTCAGCGTCACCGGTGTCGACGGCTTCCCCGAGCTGAAGAGCGCCGGCAACGTGCTGCGCCCGTACACCGCCTTCAAGCTTTCGCTGCGCCTGCCGCCGCTGGTGGATGGCAACGACGCCAGCCTGGCGCTGAAGACCCTGCTCGAGGACAACGCGCCCTACAACGCCAGGGTCACCTTCCACCCCGACGGCCGCGCCGGCGCCCTGGGCGCCAGTGGCTGGAACGCGCCGGAACTTGCACCCTGGCTCGAAGGCGCGATGAACGCGGCGTCGACGGCCCACTTCGGGGCGCCCGTCGGCTACATCGGCCAGGGCGGCACGATCCCGCTGATGAGCATGCTGCAGAAGGGCTTCCCGGCGGCGCAGATGATGGTCTGCGGCGTGTTGGGCCCGAAGAGCAACGCCCACGGCCCGAACGAGTTCCTGCATGTGCCCTATGGCAAGAAGCTCACGGCCTCGGTGGCGCAGGTGATCTCGGCCTGCCCCTGAGCCCGGACCGCCGCGAAGACGGCGGCGCTTCCGCCCTTGGGCCGGTCGACAGACGCCACTGCGATTGAAGGTCAGCCCCCCATTCGCGGGGCTCGTGAACCCGGGGTAAGGTCTTGTGCGCCCGGCCCGCTTCGACAGAATGCCCTGAAGAGGGAGGGGCGATGGGCCCAACCACGAACTTTCGAAGGGCTCGCCAGATGACCACTCTGACTTCTTCCGTCCGCCTGCTGGCCGTGGCCGCTGCGGCGATGCTGGCCTTCCAGGCGCACGCGAGCAACCGCCTAACGGTCGTGCCGTCGTTCGACGTGGTGCCCGGCGCCAACCTCGTGCCGACCTCGGTCGACGTGAACCTGTCGGGCTTCCAGTCCTACGGCGACTTCGGCGACGCGCAGAACAGCCAGGTTCTCCTTAACATCACTCCGGGCTCGACTGTCACTGGCTGGGACTACATCAATCTGAGCTTCAGCACCGCTGGCGGCAGCTACCTCAGCGAGTTCGTGATCTCCGTGAACGGCCCCTCCGTCACGAATTACCTTGATGCCGCCCCCAGCGACGTCGACGGCAGCGGCACCTTCGGTCCAGCCTCAGGCTCGTGGAACACTGCGGCAGGCGGCTTCGGCGGTGCGCCCTTCGTATCGACCGACGGCGTGTTGCTGGTCACCGTCTACGAGCTGTTCACCGACGCGGGCCTGAACGCCCAGGTGAACTCCGGCACGCTGCGCATCTACTACGACACCCCCGCCATTCCCGAGCCCGCCACCTACGGCCTGATGGGCCTGGGTCTGCTGGGCGTGCTGGGCGCTGCCCGCCGCCGCCGCACCCACTGAAAGCCTGAAAGCCTGAGAGCGCGCGCGCCGCAAGGCGCGGCACCCGGAGCCCCGCCGCCGTCAGGTTGCGGGGCTTTGTGCTTTCTGGCGGCCCGCCTTCCAGGCGCCGAACATCACCAGCAACCCGGGCACGATGATCATCGCCCAGATGATCATCGACAGGTTCTTCTGCACCCAGGGCAGGTTGCCGAACAGGTAGCCCGCCAAGGTGAGGCCGCACACCCAGAGGATGCCGCCGCCGACGTTGTAGGCCGTGAACTTGCTGCGTGTCATCTCGCCCACGCCGGCGACGAAGGGGGCGAAGGTGCGCAGGAAAGGCATAAAGCGCGCCACCACGATGGTGATGCCGCCGTACTTCTCGTAGAAGGCGTGCGTGCGGTCGAAGGCATCGCGGTTGAACCAGCGTGAATTCGGCCAGCCGAAAACCTTGGGCCCGAAGTAGCGGCCGATGCTGTAGTTGGTCTGGTCACCGAGGATGGCCGCCAGCGTCAGCAGCGCCATCGCCAGCGGCAGGCTCATCAGCCCCAGCCCGCACAAGGCGCCGACCACGAAGAGCAGGCTGTCACCGGGCAGGAAGGGCATCACCACCAGCCCCGTCTCGACGAAGATGATCAGGAACAGCAGCGCGTAGACCCAGCCGCCATAGGCCTGCACGAACTCGGACAGGTGGCGGTCGACGTGGAGGATGAAGTCGACGAGAAAGGCGGCGTATTCCATGGCGCGGCAATTGTCCGGCCTCAGGCCGAGGCCGGTTCTTCCGTCAGGTCTTCGGCGAGGAAGCCGCCGCTCTGGTGTGCCCACAATTTCGCGTAATGCCCGCCGTGGGCCAGCAGTTCGGCGTGGCTGCCCTGCTCGACGATGCGGCCCTGCTCCAGCACGATGAGCCGGTCCATGCGCGCGATGGTGCTCAGCCGGTGCGCGATGGCGATCACCGTCTTGCCTTCCATCAGCCCCAGCAGCTGGGTCTGGATGGCGAGCTCGACCTCGCTGTCGAGTGCACTGGTGGCCTCGTCGAGCACCAGGATGGGCGCGTCCTTCAGCACCACGCGCGCGATGGCGATGCGCTGGCGCTGCCCGCCGCTGAGCTTGACGCCGCGTTCGCCGACATGGGCCTCGTAGCCGGTGCGGCCCTTCCAGTCCTGCAACTGCAGGATGAACTCGTGGGCCTGCGCCTTCTTCGCTGCGGCGACGATCTCGTCCATCGTCGCACCGGGCCGGCCGTAGCCGATGTTGGCGGCGATGGATCGGTGCAGCAACGAGGTGTCCTGCGTCACCATGCCGATGGCCGCGCGCAGGCTCTCCTGCGTCAGCTCCCGCAGGTCATGACCGTCGATGCGCAGGCTGCCGCTTTCGAGGTCATGGAAACGCAGCAGCAGGTTGACCAGCGTGCTCTTGCCGGCGCCGCTGCGGCCGATCAGGCCCACACGTTCGCCAGGGCGGATGACGAGGTTCAGGTCGTCCAGCACCTTTTTGCCATCGTCGCGGCCGTAGGTGAAGGTCAGGTGCTCGAAGCGCACCTCGCCACCCGCGGGCGCGGGCTGCACCACCAGTTCACGCGCGGTCGCGGCGTCGCTCATGCCGTGCGGTACGGCGATGGTCTCCATGCCTTCCTGCACGACGCCGATGTTCTCGAAGATGCCGGTCACTTCCCAGCTCACCCAGCCGGCGACGTTGGCGATGGTCCAGGCCAGCGGCAGCGCCGTGGCCACCGTGCCGGCGTCGATCAGGCCCTGCCCCCACAGCGTGATGCCGATGGCCGCCGTGCCCACCAGCAGCATCGCGTTCAGCGCCGACAGCGTGGTCATGAAGGTGGTGATGAGCCGCATGTGGGCCTGGATGGCGCCGGTGTGCTCGTCGATGACCTCGCGCACGTAGTTGTCCTCGTCCTTCGAGCGCGCGAACAGCTTGACGGTGAGGATGTTGGTGTAGCTGTCGACCACGCGCCCCATCACCAGGCTGCGCAGTTCGCTGCTGGTCTTGGCCAGGTCGCGCATCTTGGGCACGAAGTGGCGCAGGAAAAAGAGGTAGCCGCAGAACCACAGCACGGTGGGAATGGCCAGCCGCCAGTCGGCCAGGCTCATCAGCAGCAACGCGCTCAGGCCGTAGACCAGGATGTACCAGACGGCGCGGATCGAGCTCACCACGCAGTCGCGCAGCGCATTGCTGGTCTGCATCACGCGGTTGGCGATGCGGCCGGCGAAGTCGTTCTGGAAGAAGGGCCAGCTCTGGCGCACCACGTGCCAGTGGCTCTGCCAGCGGATCAGGCTGGTGACACCCGGCACCACGGCGTTGTTGCGCACCAGGCTGTCGGCCATCAGCGCCAGCGGGCGGCCGATCAGGATCAGCAGCCCCATGCCGACGAGCATCGGCATGGCGTCTTCAAGTGCGGCAGCGCGGTCGGTGGCCTGCATCAACCGCACGAGCTTGCCGATGAAAACCGGGATCACGGTGTCGATCAGCGCCACCGCCAGGCCGCTGACGAACATTGCCGCGAACAGACCGCGTGTCTGCCGCACGTAGTGCCAGTAGAAGGCGAGCAACCCGGCAGGCGGCGCCGTGCCGGGCCGCGCGGTGGGTCGGATGCGGGTTTCGAAGAAGGTGAACATCGGGTGCGGCCGCGCGGCACCTGGCTCAGGCACCCGGCGGGCTTCACGGCAAGAGGAAGCCGCGCATTGTCGCGGCTAGCGCCGCGACACGCCGGGCACAGCCGGCCCGGTCCACGGCCCGTCCACGGGTCACTCGGAGCTTGATGTAACCTTCGGGTTACATAAAGACCGCATGGGTCCTAATGTGAACTGATTAGTTCACTATTCGGCCTCCGCAGTTTTTTGCCGCTGCGGCTCCCCTCTTCAACCTGGCCGGAGAACCCCGATGTCTGACTGGACCCGACGCCTGTTCGCTGTGGCGATGGCCTCCCTGCTCGTCGCCTGCGGCGGCAACGACGACGACCCCAACCCGCCCGTGCCGAACATCGTGCAGACGGCGCAGGCCGACGCACGCTTCAGCATCCTGGTCGAGGCCGTGGTGGCGGCCGACCTGGCCGGCGCCCTGTCGGCGCCCGGCCCGCTGACCGTGTTCGCGCCGACCAACGACGCCTTTGCCGCGCTGCTGGTCGAGTTGGGCGTCACCAAGGCGCAGCTGCTGGCCGACAAGCCGCTGCTCACCGCCGTGCTCCAGTACCACGTGCTGGGTTCACGCGTGGCTGCAGCGCAGGTGCCGCTGGGCAAGGCCGTCACGCCGCTGGCCGGCGGCGTGTTCAAGGTCGACAGCGTCAGCGGCGCGCTGGTCGTGAACGACGGGCGCAACCGGAAGGCCAGGATCACCACCACCGACATCCATGCCTCGAACGGCGTCATCCACGTCGTCGACAAGGTGCTGCTGCCGGCCGACAAGAACATCGTGCAGACGGCGCAGGCGCTGCCGCAGTTCAGCATCCTGGTCGAGGCCGTGCTCGCCGCCAACCTGCAGGGTGCACTGTCGGCCACCGGCCCGCTGACCGTGTTCGCGCCCACCAACGACGCTTTTGCGCTGCTGCTGACCGAGCTCAACATCAGCAAGGCCGCCCTGCTGGCCGATACCGCGCTGCTGACGAAGGTGCTGACCTACCACGTCGTCAACGGTCGGGTGCTGAAGGCCGACGTGCCCCTGGGCACGCCCATCCCCACGCTGCAGACAGGCACCTTCACGGTCGATGCCACCTTGGCCATCACCGATCAGCGTGCACGCAAGGCCGGCATCGCCGCCACCGACGTGCTCACCCGCAATGGCGTGATCCACGTCATCGACAAGGTCATCCTGCCCGCGCCTTGAACGCGTGCAGTCCGGCAAGTTCCTCAACCCCTGAAAGCAAACCCATGAAGCAGTACCTCATCGCCGCCGTCATCGGCGCATCCGCCCTCGCCGCGCAGGCCAAGGACATCGTCGACACCGCTGTCGCCGCCGGCAACTTCACCACCCTGGCCACCGCGCTGAAGGCCGCCGGCCTGGTCGACACGCTGAAGGGCAAGGGCCCGTTCACGGTGTTTGCGCCCACCGACGCGGCTTTCGCCAAGATCCCCAAGGCCGACCTCGACGCGCTGCTGAAGGACAAGGCCAAGCTCACCGCGGTGCTGACCTATCACGTCGTGCCGGGCAAGGTGATGGCCAAGGACGTGAAGGCCGGCATGGTGAAGACCGTGCAGGGCAGCGACCTGACCGTGGCCACGGCGGGCGGCGTGACGGTGAACGGCGCCAAGGTCACGGCCACCGACATCGTGGCCGACAACGGCGTCATCCACGTCATCGACAGCGTCGTGCTGCCGAAGTGAAGTGATGCCGCGGGCGCGGCATCGCACCATCAGAAGGTGTAGCCCGCGCCCAGCGTTTCACCCTGCAGCGGCTGCAGCAGCCGCAGCAGGGGTTTGAGCGGCCCGTAGCGCAAGGCCACCTTGCTGGCTGCGGCCAGCAACCGGGCGACGTGCGCGTCGTGCGCAGCGTCGGCCTCGCTGCCGCTTTCGTGGCGGCGGCGGCAGGCCTGACCCAGCAGCATCAGCTGGCGCTGCAGGCCCATCCACTCCAGCGTGCGCCAGCACTCGCCGAAGTCGACTTCGACCGGCAGCGCCAGGCGCCGCGCGCCGTCCCACCAGCGGATGGCGAGGTCGAGCTCGGCGCCTTCGTCCTCGGCCACGCCGCCGTCGCGCAGCAGCGCGGCGATGTCGCAGGTCACCGGCCCGGCCAACGCCACGCTGCGGTCGGGCACGGTGCCGGTGCCGGTGTCGGCGACCGACCAGCCGCCGCGCACCGCGATGCGCGGCTGCGCCTGTGCGCTGCCGACCAGCTGCGCGCTGAGCCGCGTCCACAGCGCCTGCTCTGCGGCGTCCCACTGACGCCCGAACTCGCGCTGCACACACCAGGTCGGGAAGAACTCGAGCTCGGCCTGCAGCCGGTCGGCGCCATAGGCCGGCAGGCCGTCCACCGGCACAGCGGCCTGGAACTGCAGCAAAGCCTGAATGGCGGCACGCAAGGAAGAGTCGGTGGTCAAGGCAGGGGCGGGCTCGAGGGCCTGCAAGAGGGGCCGCATCGATGGCGGCGGGCGAAGGCCGGCGTCGCCGCAGCCCTCATGGATAATGAATTCTACGAATCCGCCCTGGCCCCGACAGCGCCTCAGACCCCCCTTGTTCCCGATGCGCATCACCCCGCTGGCCGTGGCGGCAGGCCTGCTGGCCGGCGCCGGCGCCGCGCGTGCCCAGGCCGTGCCGCTGCCGGCCGGCG
>CAMTUD010000069.1:0-12003 GCA_947084805.1 uncultured beta proteobacterium
GTGCCGGCGCCGGTGGCCGCGGCGGTGCCTGCCGCCACCGGGGCCGCACCGGCGTTGCCCGGCCTGCCCGCCGTCGCCCCGCCGACCAGTGAACGGGTGACCATCACCACCGACGTCGTCAAGGCCATCTTCGACACCGTGGGTGGCAACCTCGTTCACCTGGAATTGCTGGGCTACCGCGACGCGGTGGACGGCAAGCAGAACGTCGTCCTGCTCGACCAGAGCGCGTCGCGCCTGTACGTGGCGCAGACCGGGCTCGTGGCTGCGCAGCCGGGCGTGGTGCTGCCCAACCACTTCACGCAGATGAGCGTGGTGGCTGGGGAACGCACGCTGGCGCCGGGCGCCAAGGAAGTGACGCTGCGTTTCGAGTCGCCCGCCGTCGAAGGCCGCAAGCTGAGCAAGACCTACACCTTCAAGCGCGGCGAGTACACGATCGGCGTGAAACACGAAGTGCTCAACGAGGGCAGCACGCCGGTGACACCGCAGCTCTACCTGCAGTTGGCGCGTGACGGCAACCCGCCGGCCGGCGAGAGCAGCTTCTACTTCACCTTCACCGGCCCGGCGATGTACACCGACGCCAACAAGTTCAAGAAGATCGACTTCAAGGACATCGCCAAGGGCAGCGCCGACCACCCGAAGTCGGCCAACGACGGCTGGGTGTCGATGGTGCAGCACTATTTCGCTTCGGCCTGGCTGGTCGGCGCGCCCGGGCCGCGCGAGTTCCGCACCGCCAAGGTCTCGGACAACCACTACACCGTGGCCATGGTGCTGCCGCTGGGTGAACTGGCGCCTGGCGCCACCGTGACGCACGAGTCGATGCTGTTTGCCGGCCCGCAGGAAGAAAACAAGCTGGCCGCGTTGGCACCCGGGCTCGAGCTGGTGAAGGACTACGGCTGGCTGACAGTGCTGAGCAAGCCGCTCTTCTGGCTGCTGACCCAGCTGCACGGCATGCTCAACAACTGGGGCTGGGCCATCGTCGGCCTGGTGGTGCTGCTGAAGATCGCGTTCTACTGGCTCAACGCCAGCGCCTACCGCAGCATGGCCAAGATGAAGGGTGTGGCCCCCAAGGTCACCGAACTGCGCGAGCGCTACAAGGACAAGCCACAAGAGATGCAGCAGCAGATGATGCGCATCTACCGCGAGGAGAAGGTCAACCCGCTGGGCGGCTGCCTGCCGATCTTCGTGCAGATGCCGTTTTTCATCGCGCTGTACTGGGTGCTGCTGAGCAGTGTCGAGATGCGCGGTGCGCCCTGGGTGGGCTGGATCACCGACCTGGCCGCCAAGGACCCGTGGTTCATCCTGCCGGTGCTGATGACCGCCAGCTCGCTGTTCCAGGTCTGGTTGAACCCGACGCCGCCCGATCCGATGCAGGCCAAGATGATGTGGTTCATGCCGCTGGCCTTCGGCTTCATGTTCTTCTTCTTCCCCGCCGGCCTGGTGCTGTACTGGCTGACGAACAACATCCTGTCGATCGCGCAGCAGTGGTTCATCAACAAGCAGTTGGGCGTGCTCGGGAAGTAACGCACGTTCGCCGCGCGGTTTCCCCCTGCCTGGGGGTTGAGCCGTGGGCGGCGTGCGCCGAACATCAGCGCATGCGGGCGACCCGGTTCGATCAGAGCCGGCTCAGGAGTCCCGGCGCAAAGCTTTCACCGGCCCAGCGCTACTCCACCCGCGCCATCTTCTGACGCACCGCGCCCCGACACCCCGTCAGATGCGCGCCGCCGAAACCGGGCCCGAAGCCAACAGGCTGCCGGGCCACCACCAGGACCCCATCATCGCCATCGCCTCGGCCCCGGGCCGCGGCGCGGTGGGCATCGTGCGCGCCTCGGGGCGTGACCTGTCGGCGCTGGTGCTGGCCGTGTGCGGCCGCTTGCTGATGCCGCGCCAGGCGACGCTGCTGCCCTTCCTGGGCGAACACGGCGAGCCCCTGGACCGTGGCCTGGCGCTGCACTTTCCGGGGCCCAACTCCTACACCGGCGAAGACGTGCTCGAGCTGCAGGCCCACGGCGGCCCGGTGCTGCTGCAGCTGCTGCTGGCGCGCTGCCTGCAGGCCCAGCCCGGCCTGCGCCTGGCCGAACCGGGCGAGTTCACCGAGCGCGCCTTCCTCAACGACAAGCTCGACCTGGCGCAGGCCGAGGCCGTGGCCGACCTCATCGACGCCAGCACCGAAGCCGCGGCGCGCTCGGCCGCGCGTTCGCTCAGCGGCGACTTCTCTGCGGAGGTGTCGCGGCTGGCCGCGCGCACCGTGCACCTGCGCATGCTGGTGGAAGCCACGCTCGACTTCCCCGAGGAAGAGATCGACTTCCTCGAAAAGGCCGGCGCGCGCGCCCAGCTCGACGGCCTGGTGACGACGCTGGACGCCGCCCTGGCCCGCGCGCGCCAGGGTGCGCTGCTGCGCGAGGGCCTGCGCGTGGTGCTGGCCGGCCAGCCCAACGTCGGCAAGAGCAGCCTGCTGAACGCACTGGCCGGCGCCGAGCTGGCCATCGTCACGCCCATTCCTGGCACCACCCGCGACAAGGTCAGCGAAACCATCCAGATCGAAGGTGTGCCGCTGCACATCACCGACACCGCCGGCCTGCGCCACGACACCGAGGCCGCCGACGAGGTGGAACGCATCGGCATCGGCCGCAGCTGGCAGGCCATCGGCGCGGCCGACGCGGTGATCTTCCTGCACGACCTGGCGCGTCTGGGCGAGGCGGGCTACGGGGCGGCAGAGGCTGCCATCGCGGCCCAGCTGCCCGCCGGCGTGCCGGTGCTGGACGTCTACAACAAGGCCGACCTGGCGCTGCCCGCGCTGCCCGGTTTGCCGGCCGGTGCGCTGACGCTGTCGGCACGTACCGGCCAGGGCCTGGACGGCCTGCGCCACGCCTTGCTGGCCCAGGCCGGCTGGCAGGCCGCGCCCGAAGGCCTGTTCATCGCCCGCCGTCGCCACGTGCACGCGCTGGAGCGCGCCCGCGAACACCTGCTGCGCGCGCAGGCCCATGCCGCGCAGCGCGACGCCGCGCTCGACCTGCTGGCCGAGGAACTGCGCCTCGCGCACCGCGCCCTGGGCGAGATCACCGGGCAGTTCAGCAACGAGGACCTGCTCGGCGTCATCTTCGGCAGCTTCTGCATCGGCAAGTGACGGTGGCCCTTCCGCTGCGGCCGGCGCGCGTGCGATGCCACCCGCACCCGCCCCGCGAAACTCAGTGCCCCGCGAAATCCACCAGCGTGTACAGCGCCAGCCCCGATTCGCGCAGCCGGTTCGAGCCGCCGAGCTCCGGCAGGTCGACGATGGCCGCACCTTCGATGACCTCGGCGCCCAGCCGCTCCAGCAGGCGGCGGCCGGCCATCATGGTGCCGCCGGTGGCGATCAGGTCGTCGATGAGCACGACGCGGTCGCCGGGCTTCACGGCGTCGGTGTGCAGTTCCACCGTGGCGCTGCCGTATTCCAGCTCGTAGGTCTCGGCCACCGTGGTGAAGGGCAGCTTGCCCTTCTTGCGGATGGGCACAAAACCGATGTTCAGCTCATAGGCCACCACCGCGCCGATGATGAAACCGCGCGCGTCCAGCCCGGCGATGGCGGTCGGCTTGACGTCGAAGTAGCGGTGCACGAACTGGTCGATGAGCACGCGGAAGACACGCGGGTTGGCCAGCAGCGGCGTGATGTCGCGAAACATCACGCCCGGCGCCGGCCAGTCGGGCACGGTGCGGATGTGGCTGCGGATGTACTCGGCGGGGGAGACGGTGGGGTCGGCGCTCATGGGCGGATCATAGGCAGCAGTGACGTCGGCGCCGCGCCTGCGCACTGTCGCTGCGTCGGGCCGGCGCCTCAGGTCGGCGCGTCAAGCCGGCGCGTCAAGCCGGCGCAATACGCGCCAGCACCTGCACGCCGCCCCGCGCGTCGGCGCGCAGCACCAGGCCTTCACCCGAGGACGCGTTTTCCTGCACCAGCGCAGACAGCACGAACATGTGCGTGACCCAGACCTCGAAACCCGCGCGCTGGCGCGCCACGCCGGCCAGCGCGTCGCGCAGCAGGCCCAGGTGTTCGGCGTTCGTCTGCTCGGTGTAGCCGCGCGGTGAACCCAGCGCGGGCCAGGCCTCGGCGCTGCCGAAGGCCAGCGTGGCGGTGTCGCGGCAACGGCACCAGGGGCTGGTGCGCACGCGGGTGGGCTTCAGGCCCTGGCGCTGGAACCACAGGCCGATGCGCTGCGCCTGCGCGCGGCCCTCGTCGCTGAGGTTGCGCTGGCTGCGGCAGTCGTCGAGCGTGAAGCCCGGCGGGTCGAAGGTGCCGGGCGCCAGGGCGTGGCGCAAGGCGATCACGCAGCCACCGGCGCGCAGGGCGGCCGCGGCATCGGCGGGGGCCTGGGCGCCGGCCAGTGGCGGCAGCGTCCACAGCGGCAGGGTCAGGCCGGTGCGCAGCAGCGCGCGGCGGGTGGGTTTGGGCATGCGGGGATCATCCCCGCAAGAGCTTTTCCTCTGCCAGGGCCAGGGGTTCGGGCAGGCCCGACAGCACCAGCGTGTCGCCGGCGGCGAGCAGGTGCTCCGGTGTCGGGGCGACGACGCCACCACTGGCGCGGCGCACCGACACCACGCTCACGCCCACCGCGTGCAGGGCCTGCGCGGCCAGCGTCTTGCCCAGGCAGCGCGCGGCCTCGGGCAGCGTCACGCTGCGCAGCCGCGCCTGCTCGAGTTCGTTGGCGGTGTCGTCGTCGGCGCCGTGGAAGTAGCCGCGCAGCAGCGTGTAGCGGGCGTCGCGGGCGTCACGCGTGATGCGGATGACGCGCTTCATCGGCACGCCCACCAGCGCCAGCGCGTGGCTGGCCAGCATCAGGCTGCCTTCGATGGCCTCGGGCACCACTTCGGTGGCGCCGGCGGCGCGCAGCCGCTCGATGTCGGCGTCGTCGATGGTGCGCACGATCACCGGTACCTTGGGGGCGTGGGCGCGCACCAGGTCCAGGATCTTCAGCGCGCTGGGGGTGTCGTGGTAGCTCACCACCACCGCGGCGGCGCGTGCCAGGCCGGCGGCCATCAGGCTGGGCAGGCGTGCGGCGTCGCCGTAGACCACGCTCTGCCCGGCGGCGGCGGCCTGGCGCACGCGGTCGGGGTCGAGGTCCAGCGCCATGTAGGGGATGCCCTCGGGCGTGAGCAGCCGCGCCAGGTTCTGGCCGCTGCGGCCGTAGCCGCAGATGATGACGTGGCTCTCGGTGGCGATCGCCTTCTTCGCAATGCTGGTCAGCGCCACCGACTGCATCAGCCAGTCGTTGGCGCTCAGCCGGTTGACGATGCGGTTGCTGTACATGATGAGGAAGGGCGTGGCCAGCATCGACATCACCATGCTGGCCAGGATGGGGCTGACCCATTCGGGCGAAACGATGCCGCGGTCGGCGCCCAGGGTCAGCAGCACGAAGCCGAATTCGCCCGCCTGCGCCAGGTACAGGCCGGTGCGCAGCGCCACGCCGGGCTGGGCACCGAAGGCGCGTGCCAGTGCCGCCACCAGCACGAACTTGGCCAGCAGTGGCAAGGTCGACAGCAGCAGCACCAGCACCCACTGGTCGAGCACCGGCCGCCAGTCGAGCTTCATGCCGATGGTGATGAAGAACAGGCCCAGCAGCACGTCGTGGAAGGGCCGGATGTCGGTTTCGACCTGGTGCTTGTATTCGGTCTCGGCCACCAGCATGCCGGCGACGAAGGCGCCCAGCGCCATGCTGAGGCCGGCGTGTTCGGTGAGGTAGGCCAGGCCCAGCGTGACGAGCAGCAGGTTCAGCATGAAGAGCTCTTCGCTCTTGCGCCGCGCCACCAGCGTGAGCCACCAGCGCATCACACGCTGGCCGCCCACCAGCAGCAGCGTCAGCAGCACACCGGCCTTCAGCGCGGCCAGGCCCATGGCCATCGCCAGGTCCTGGCCCGAGCTGCCCAGTGCCGGTATCAGCACCAGCAGCGGCACCACGGCCAGATCCTGGAACAGCAGCACGCCCATCACGCGGCGGCCGTGTTCGCTTTCCAGTTCCAGTCGCTCGGCCATCAGCTTGACGACGATGGCGGTGGAGCTCATCGCGATGGCGCCGCCCAGTACCACGGCACCCTGCCAGCCCATGCGCCAGGTTTCGCCGAACACACCCGCGTAGGCCGACACCAGCAGCAGGTGGCCCAGCAGCGTGCCGGCCATGGTCAGCACGACCTGGCTCAGGCCCAGCCCGAACACCAGTGTGCGCATGCTGCGCAGCTTGGGCAGGTTGAACTCGAGGCCGATGACGAACATCAGGAAGACGACGCCGAACTCGGCGAGGTACTTCACGGCTGCCGTGTCCTTGGCCAGCGCCAGCGCGTTGGGGCCGATGAGCACACCCACCACCAGGTAGCCCAGCATCGGTGGCAGCCTCAACGAACGGCACACGACCACGCCGAGCACCGCGGCCATCAGGTAGAGCAGGACGAGTTCGAGGGTGGACGCCAAGGCGGGGGTGGGCTCCTAGAATGCGCCGATGCTATTCGACGCCCCGCGCGCGCTGGCCATGGCCACGCGCACCTTCGAGATCGAGGCCCGTGCACTGACGGCGATGGCGGCGCGCCTGGACGGGCACTTCGTCGCCGCCGTGCAGGCCATGCTGGCCTGCCGCGGCCGCGTGGTGGTGATGGGCATGGGCAAGAGCGGCCACGTCGGCCGCAAGATCGCGGCCACGCTGGCCTCCACCGGCACGCCGGCGATGTTCGTGCACCCGGCCGAGGCCAGCCACGGCGACCTGGGCATGGTGATGGCGGGCGACGTGGTGCTGGCCATCAGCAACAGCGGCGAAAGCGACGAACTCGCGGCGCTGCTGCCGGCGCTGCGGCGGCTGGGCGTGGTCTTCGTGGTGATGACCGGGCGCGCCGACTCCACCCTCGCCAGGCACGCCGACATCGTGCTCAGCAGCGCCGTCGACGAAGAAGCCTGCCCGCTGAACCTGGCGCCCACCGCCAGCACCACGGCGCAGATGGCGCTGGGCGACGCGCTGGCGGTGGCGCTGCTCGACGCACGCGGCTTCAAGCCCGAAGACTTCGCGCGGTCGCACCCCGGCGGCAGCCTGGGGCGCAAGCTGCTGATGCACGTGCACGACCTGATGCGCAGCGGCGACGCCGTGCCCAGCGTGCCACCCGCCGCCAGCTTCAGCCAGTTGCTGCGCGAGATGACCGACAAGGGCCTGGGCTTCACGGCCGTGGCGGGCGCCGACCGGCGGCCGCTGGGCATCTTCACCGACGGCGACCTGCGCCGCCGCATCGAGAGTGGCGCCGACCTGCGTGAACTGACCGCCGAGCAGGTGATGCACCCGCAGCCGCGCCTGGTGCGCGCCAACGCGCTGGCGGTCGATGCCGCCGAGCTGATGGAGCAGCACCGCATCACCAGCGTGCTGGTGGTGGACGCCGACGGGCTGCTCGTCGGCGCACTGAATTCGAACGACCTGATGCGCGCGAAGGTGATCTGACGCCATGGCCCCGGCACTGCGCTTCGCGCCCGAACTGCTGCTGCGTGCCCAGGGCGCCGGCCTGGGCCTGAAGGCGGCGATCTTCGACGTCGACGGCGTGCTCACCGACGGCCGCATCTACATCGACCAGCACGGCGAGACGGTGAAGGCCTTCAACACGCTGGACGGCCACGGGCTGAAGCTGCTGAAGCAGGGTGGCATCGAGCCACTGGTGATCACCGGCCGCGACTCACCGGCGGTGCGCCGGCGGGTGGCTGACCTCGGGCTCGTGCACGCCGTCTACGGTGCCCACGACAAGCTGGCCGCAGCCCATACGCTGATGGCCGCGCTGGGCCTGGGCTGGGACGAGGTGGCGGCCATCGGCGACGACTGGCCCGACCTGCCGCTGCTGACACGCGCGGCCTTCGCCTGCGCGCCCGCCAACGCGCATGCCGAGGTCAAGGCGGCGGCCCACCACGTCACCACGGCCGCTGGCGGACATGGTGCCGCGCGCGAGTTCTGCGACCTGCTGCTGATGGCCGCCGGCCGCTACGCGGCGCTGCTGCAAGGCCATCTGCAGACCCTGGACGGCGCCTAGGTGGAACACGTGCACCAAGCGCCCGCGATACCGTCACACGCCGCCGCATGAGTGTCGAGCTGCATCTGCCCGACCTGCCCGAGGTGCCGATCTCGCTGGGCCCGGCACACGCCGGGCCGCCGCGCGCGCGCATGCCCTGGCACCTGCGGTTGCGTGAAGCGCTGTCGGCCTACCTGCCGCTGCTGCTGATGACCATGCTGGCGCTGGCGAGCTGGTGGCTGGTGAAGAACTCGCCGCGGCCGCTGAGCGTGGCCGAGGATCGACCGGTCAGCAGCGAGCCGGACTACACGATGAGCGGTTTTGCGCTCGAACGCTTCGACGCCACCGGGCGCCTGCGGCTGCGCATCGAGGGCGCGCAGCTGCGGCACATTCCGTCCAGCGACCGCATCGAGATCGACGATGCACGCATCCACGCCGTGGCCGAGGACGGCCGCATCACGCTGGCCCATGCCCGCCAGGCCATCGGCAACGGCGACGGCAGCGAGATGCAGCTGCTGGGCGGCGCCGAGGTCAGCAGCCAGGACGCCAACGGTGCCCCGCTGTTGATGCGCAGCGAGTTCCTGCATGCCTTCCTGGTGACCGAGCGCGTGCGCAGCCACCTGCCGGTGCAGGTGCGCCAGGGCAGCAACGAGTGGCGCGCCGGCGGCCTGGACTACGACCACGCCGCGCGCCGGCTGGAACTGGCGGGCCCGATGCGCGCCCAGCTGGCGCCGCGCGCGCTGCCCGCGGGCAAGGCGGCACCTTGAGCGCGGCGCTGGTACGGGCCACCTGAGGTGAGCGCGGCGCCGCTGGTCTTCATCACCGGGGCCTCCAGCGGCATCGGGCAGGCGCTGGCGGCGCGCTACGCCGCAGCGGGCTGGCGGCTGGCGCTGGTGGCGCGCCGCACCGCCGCGCTGCAGGTCTGGGCCACGGCGCAGGGCCTGGGCGTCGAGCGTTGCGGCCTCTACGCGGCCGATGTCATGGTCACCGACAGCATCGTGCAGGCGGGGCAGGACTGCATCACGCGCCAGGGCCTGCCCGACGTGGTCATCGCCTGCGCCGGCGTCAGCATCGGCATGGACACCGCCGAGCGGGCCGACCTCGAAGTCATGAGCGACATGTTTGCGCTCAACAACGTCGGCCTCGCGGCCACCTTCCACCCCTTCGTGCGCGCCATGCGCGAACGCGGGTCGGGCACGCTGGTGGGCGTGGCCAGTGTGTCGGCCATCCGCGGCTTGCCGGGGCACGGGGCCTACTGCGCCAGCAAGGCCGGCGTGGTGGCGTTCTGCGAGAGCCTGCGCGTCGAGTGCCGTGGTGATGGTGTGCGCGTGGTGACCCTGTTGCCGGGTTACGTCGCCACGCGGCTGACCGCCGGCAACCCCTACCGCATGCCCTTCCTGATGGCGCCCGAGGCCTTCGCCGCGCGGGCCTTTCGGGCCATCCAGGACGGGCGCAGCTACGTCGTGATTCCGTGGCAGATGGGCGTGGTGGCCAAGCTGCTGCGCCTGCTGCCGAATGCCGTCTACGACCGCCTGCTGGCGCGCCGCGGCCGCAAGCCGCGGCGTGCCTGAGCGGGCGGCACGCGGCGCTGAAGTGGCGGCGCCGCGCGGGGCCGACCGGCGGCATGTCAACATCTCGCCACCATGATCGACGTCGTTGTCTTCTTCTTCCTGCTCGGCGTGCTGGCGCGCCTGGTCAAGAGCGACCTGCGCCTGCCCGAGGCGCTGTACGAGACGCTGTCGATCTACCTGTTGCTGGCCATCGGCCTGAAGGGCGGCATCGAGCTCAGCAAGCAGCCGCTGGCCACGCTGGCGCCGCAGGTCGCGGCCTGCATGGCGCTGGGCTTTGCCATTCCCCTGCTGCTGTTTCCGCTGGCGCGTGCACTGCGGCTGGCGCGCGCCGACGCCGCGGCGCTGGCGGCCCATTACGGTTCGGTGAGCGTCGTCACCTTCGCGGTGGCGACGGCGGCACTGACGCGGCAGGGCGTGGCCTACGAGAGCCACGCCGCGTTGTGGGTGGCGGTGATGGAAGCGCCCGGTCTGGTGGCCGGCATCCTGCTGGCGCGCATGGGCAGGGGCGGTGCGGGCGACTGGCGCCGCGTGGCCCACGATGTTCTCTTCGGCAAAAGTGTGCTGCTGCTGATGGGCGGCCTGGTCATCGGCGCCGTGGCCGGCGTCGAGGGCACGGCGCCGATCAAGGCCGTGTTCATCGACCCCTTCAAGGGCGTGCTGGCGCTCTTCCTGCTGGAACTGGGCCTGGTGGCCGGCGGTCGGCTGGCCGAGGTGCGACGCTTCGGCGCCGCGGTGCTGGTGATCGGCCTGGGTGCGCCGCCGCTGCTGGCGCTGGCCGGGGCGTTCACCGGGCTGGCGCTGGGGCTGTCGACCGGCGGCGTGGCGCTGCTGGCCACGCTGGCGGCCAGTGCCAGCTACATCGCCGCGCCGACGGCGATGCGCATTGCCGTGCCCGAGGCCAACGCCGCCCTGTCGATCACGGCCGCGCTGGGCATCACTTTTCCGTTCAATATCGTGATCGGCATCCCGCTGTACATCGCGCTGGCGCAGAGGCTCACGGCATGACGCTGTCCAAACACCCCAAGACCTTGCTCGTCATCGTTGCCGAAGCCGTGCTCGAGCGGCGCCTGGTGCAGGAAGCGCGCGAGCGCGGCGCGCAGGGCTGGGTCGTGACCGAGGTGCACGGCGGTGGCCACGAGGGTGTGCGCGAAGGCGCCTGGGAGGCCGACCGCACGGTCGAGCTGAAGGTGATCTGCGACGCCGAGGTGGCCGACGCCATCGCCGAACACGTGCTGGCCACATACGCGCCGCACTACAGCGTGGCGCTGTACTTCAGCACGGTAGCGGTGCTGCGGCCCGAACGTTACTGAAGGCCTGCGCCGCGCCGCAGGCCGGGCCGGCAGCGCGCCCGGGCCGGGCAGCAAAAAGGGCACCCTCGGGTGCCCTTCGTGTGTGCAGCCTGCGTGAGGCTGCAGCGCGGGTCGGTTTTCAGTAACCGCCGCGGCTGCCGCCGCCGCTGCCACCACCGTAGCCGCCGCTACCGCCACCGCCACCGCCGCTGCGGCCACCACCGCCGCCGCCACCGAAGCCACGACCGCCGCCGCCGCCGGCCTCGCGGGGCTTGGCCTCGTTCACGGTCAGGTCGCGGCCGTCGATGTTCTTGCCGCTCAGGGCGGCCATCGCGGCACGGGCGTGCTCGTCGTTGTTGAACTCAACAAACCCGAAGCCGCGCGGGCGGCCCGTCTCACGGTCCATGACGAGGGCCGCCGAAGCGACCTCGCCGTGAGCCGCGAACAGGTCGCGCAACTGGGCCTCGGACGTGTTGAACGAAAGATTACCAACGTAAAGCTTCATGGCTTTACTCCAGGCCCGAACAGACACATTTGGAAACGGCCGCTGCTTGACTCGGGCAGAAAAAGCGTCGGGAGACCAGAGAGGACTCGACCGACAGGGCCGGGCCAAACAGAGATCACGAGCAATGGTAGGCACGCCGTGTGCCCGGCGGCAGAGCCGCCAACAGCAACGAGCCCTGGGGGGAGCGTCAGCGACGGGTCCAGCCCCACCCCCATCCCGAAGGGATGCAGAGGGAACCGCTTCGGTTTTCCCTCTGGCATCACTCTCGCCCTGATGACCCATGCGATGTTCGCGGATGCAGAGGGAACCTCTTGGGTTCCCTCTGCAACTCCCTCCCGCGTTGATGGTTGCCTTTGGAGCGGGGGTGCCGAGGCAGGGGGGGGCGGCAGCCCGCCCGGCCTCCGCATCATCCGAGGCCGTTGATCTCCACGCCCGTTGAGACCCACACCCTCACGCTCGTCTCAGCACGCGCTGGCGAAGTAATCGGTGATGTAATCGCCGAGGTTGTCCGGAAAAGGCTCGTTGCACTGCCCCGTGCCGCCGGGGATGTACGCGGCCTTGTACCCCGCGTTGTAGGGCGGGTCGTTGCCGGGGCAGGGAAGCGCGTAGCCCCCCGGCCCGGGGATGTGCGGCACCGTGA
>CAMTUD010000070.1:0-51748 GCA_947084805.1 uncultured beta proteobacterium
ACTACACTCTTTCCCTACACGACGCTCTTCCGATCTGATCTGCCGCCAGCGCACGCGCGCGCAGCCCGAGCCGGCCCGCCGTCGATGCGGCGTGGGCCATCGCCCAGCTGCCGTCCAGCAGCAGGCAGGCGCGGCGCGCCACCGCAGCGTCGGCCACGTGCAGCACGCCGAAAGGCCACTCGATGCGCGCGCCGGCCCAGGGCGTCCACGCCGGCCGAGTGGCCGGCCCGGCCCCCAGCCAGCAGGCCGCCAGCAGGCGCGCGGTGACCGGGTCGTGACGCGGCCCGTCGGCGGGCAGCGGCACCGGCTGCAGCCGCGCCGTGTCGAAACGCGCCAGCACCTCAGCCGGCCAGTGCGCGCACGGCCGCGCCGATGCCGTCGCCCAGCGGCACACCCAGCGTGCGCAGCGCGCACTCGACACCGGCCAAGGCGCCCAGGATGTTGGCCTCGTTCTGGTCACCCAGGTGGCCGATGCGGAAGGCGCGGCCACGCAGCGGGCCCAGGCCGCCGGCCACGGCCACCTGGAAACGCTCGCGCGCCAGCGTGCGCAGCGCGTCGACGTCGAAACCGGGCGGCACCGCGATGGCCGTCACGCTGACCGAGCGGCTGGGCGCTTCGCGCGCGATGAAGTCCAAGGCCCCGCCCTGCCCCCAGCCCGCCACCGCGGCATGCACGGCGCCGGCCAGGCGGCGGTGGCGCGCGTACACCGCCTCATGGCCCTCGGCGTCGATCAGCGCCAGCGCGGCGGCCAGCCCGTGCAACAGCGGCAAAGGCGGCGTGCCGCAGAACTTCTCGTAGTTCATCGCACCGGCGCGCGACACCCAGTCCCAGTACAGCCGCGGCGCGGCGCAGGCCTTCGCGGCCTCGAAGGCACGCGCGTTGACGGCCACCAGGCCCAGGCCCGGCGGGCACATCAGGCCCTTCTGGCTGGCGCCGATGACGACATCGAGCCCCAGTGCGTCCATGTCGATGCGCTCGCAGCCCAGCGAGGCCACGGCGTCGGCCACCAGCAACGCGGGGTGGCCGGCGTCGTCGAGGGCGCTGCGCAGCGGCGCCAGCGGGCTGGTGATGCCGCTCGCCGTGTCGGTGTGCACGGCGAAGACGGCGCGGATGGTGTGCGCGCGGTCGTCGCGCAGCGCCGCGGCCACGGCGTGCACGTCGATGGGCAGGCCCTCGCGCCAGGGCGTGCGCACGACGCGCCGGCCCAGCGCTTCCACGACACGCGCCCACTGGTCGGCGAAGTGGCCGGTGCCGGGCACCAGCACCGCCTCGCCCGGCGCCGCGAGGTTTTGCACCACCGACTCCCAGACGCCGTGGCCGTTGGCGATGAACATCAGCACATGCGTGGCGGCCGTGGTGCCCAGCAGCTGTCGCAGGCCGTTCTCGCAGGCGGCGATCGACGCGTCGACGCGCGGGTCGGCCAGGTCCATGCTCTGCACGGCCATGGCGTGCAGCACGTCGTCGGGAATGGGGCTGGGGCCGGGCGAGTGCAGCAGGCGGCGGCCAGGAATGCGGGTGGAAGGATGCATCGGCAGATGCTAAGCCCGGCCGCACGCAGGGCGTCGAACGGCGCTTGACAAGGCACTTTGGATGATCTTAAAGTGATATCACTCTCATTTCAGATCCGGAGCCTGCACACCATGGCCGACACCCTCACCCGCAGCCGCCAGCGCGCCGCCTTCACACGCAGCGGCTACCCCATGGCCGCGCTGGGCATCACCCTGGTGGCGCTGGCGCCGTTGCTGTCCTGGATGGCCGCGCAGGGTGCGCTGCGGCTGCTGTTCGTGGTGCCCTTCCTGGTGGCCGGCGGCATCGTGCTGCTGGTCGGCCTGTACATGCTGCAGCCCAATGAAGCCGCCAACCTCACGCTGTTCGGCGCCTACACCGGCACCGACCGCAACGAAGGCCTGCGCTGGGCCAACCCGCTGGTGCGCAAACGCCGGCTGTCACTGCGTTCACGCAACCTGAACGTCGCGCCGCTGAAGGTCAACGACCTGCGCGGCAACCCGGTGGAGATCGGCGCCGTGGTCGTCTGGCGTGTGCGCGACACGGCGCAGGCCGCCTACGACGTCGATGACTTCGAGAACTACGTCAAGGTGCAGGCCGAGGCGGCGCTGCGCCACCTGGCGTCGAGCTACGCCTACGACGACGGCGAAGACCTGCCGCCCGGCGCGCACACGCTGCGCGGCGGCATGGACGCCGTGTCGGCCGCGCTGCGCGACGAACTGCAGGCGCGTTTCGACGCCGCCGGCGTCGAAGTGCAGGATGCCAAGCTCAGCCACCTGGCTTATGCGCCCGAGATAGCGCAGGTGATGCTGCGCCGCCAGCAGGCCGAGGCCATCGTCAGCGCGCGCCACAAGATCGTGCAGGGCGCCGTGGGCATGGTCGAAGCCGCGCTGCAAGGGCTGAGCGAGCGCAACGTGGTGCACCTGGACGACGAGCGCAAGGCCAGCATGGTGAGCAACCTGCTGGTGGTGCTGTGCAGCGACCGCGAGACGCAGCCGGTGGTCAACGCTGGCACGCTCTACACCTGAGGCGGGGGGGCCATGCGTCATCCCGTCTATGCGCACACGCAGTCCCTGCGCCTGCTGTGGGCGATCTCGCTGCCCGTGACCGTGGGCGTGGGCACTGCGATCGTGGCCGAGAAGGGTGCGGCCGGCTGGCCCGGCGTGGCGCTGCTCCTGCTGGTGACGGTGGGCACGCTGCTGGTGCTGGGCAGCTTCACGGTCGAGGTGGGAGAAGGCCGCATCGAGTGGCGTTTCGGCGTACTGGGCTGGCCCCGCTGGCAGCTGGCGCTGGACGAGATCGTGAGCGTCGAGGTCACGACCACCAGCGCGCTGGAAGGCTGGGGCATACAACGCACCAAGACCGGCATGCTGTACAACGCGCAGGGTCTGCAGGCCTTGCGCCTGCGCCTGCGCGACGGCCGCACCCTGCGCCTGGGCAGCGACGAGCCCGAGCGGCTGGCCGGCTTCATCGCTTCCCGATTGACAGCGCCACCGCCCGAGCACCCCGCAGGCCGGACGCGGCCGCGCTGACGGCCGCCGCCCCCCCCTCCATGGCCAGTCCTGGCAAGAAGCACTTCCCGCTGCGCATCGACCCGGCCGTCTGGGCCGAGATCGAACGCCTGGCCGCGCAGGAACTGCGCAGTGTCAACGCGCAGGTCGAGTTCCTGCTGCGCGAGGCACTGGCCAGGCGCGGGCGCAGGATCGCGCCGCCCGCGCCGCCCGCGCCGGCTTCGCAGGACGACAGCACGGGCGATGGCGCTGCTCTCTGAGCTGGTCAGCTGGATGCGCACGACGCACCCTTCGCCGGTGAGTTCATCACCGCGCGCCCCGGCCAGATTCGGGTTGACACACGCCTCCTGCTTCCCAGAGGCCCCCTGCCCGACACCCAAGCGGCCGACGGCGGGCCGCATCGCCCTGCCCCGAGTCGCGCACTGCGCCGGCGCACCGCACACTTTCGTGCCCAGCACGCACCACGCGCAGGCTTGGTGAACACCCTCCCCGCGAGTGCGGGGGGTACCCACATTGACGGGGTGGGGGTCGCGGACTACGGTTGTGCTACCGCGCTTGTGATACGCAAGCGGCTTGCGGGTGCGAACTGGCCGACGGGGTTGACTCGGGCAGGGTGCACAGGGCTCGGAGGAGCCTGACGGCATGCCGAGCTTGTGCTGGAAGCGGAGTCTGTCGTCCTTCCTTCACCTTCACACCAGGACCCACATGAACAATCACACCTCGGTTCCGCGGCCTTTCTCGACGCTGGCGCTTCGTCTCGGCCTTTGCGCCGCCGCTCTGGTGAGCGTGGCTGCACCCATGCACGACGCGCACGCGGTCGTGGTCACCTTTGCGACGCCGATCCCGATTCCCAACACCTTCGCCGGCGTCTACATCAACCTGGCCACCGGCGCCAATGCCATCACGACCGCTGGCGTGCCGGGCTGGGATATCGGCCCCTGGGGCAGTTCGTCAACGCTGGCGTTTTTCTTCCCCTCCACGCCGGCTGCATCCAGCGGTGGCGTGGCCGCAGCCACCACGGGTCCGTACCTCGACCTGCCGGTGGGCTCGGTCATCTCGAGCGGCTCGACCTTCTCGGCCAGCGCGTCCAACCTTCAGACGACGGCGTTCCAGTCCAGCGGCACGCACACCCTGGGCTTTCGCTTCTTCAACGAATCCACGTCAGCCATCAACTACGGCTACATGACGTTGCAGACGACGGGGCCGCTGGGCTTCCCCGCCACCGTCACCCAGTGGTCCTACGAAAACTCCGGTGCGGCCATCACGGTGGTGCCCGAGCCCACCACCGCGCTGATGATGTCCATGGGTGCCCTGGCCCTGGGAGCGATGAAGCTGCGCCGCCGCCGCCAGCGCGATCAAGCCACGGCCTGATTGCCCAACGGCCGGGCTGGGCGTGCGCGCCCTCGATCTCGGCTCTCGTTGGAGAGCAGGTCGTTCTGGTGCCCGGCGCTGATTCCACTCTGGGCGTCGAAGGGTCGGCGCCAGCGCCGGCCCTCGCCGCAGCGCGCCACGCGCGGCGTGCTCAGTGCCCCGACAGCGTGCGCTCCAGCGCCTGCCATGGGGCGCTGTAGTAGGGGCTGACCGCGGGCTCGGCGGTGAAGGCCGCGCGCGCGTGCGCGGCCAACGCGCGGGCCTCCTGAACCTGCCCCTGGCGCAAGGCGCACAGCCCCAGCACGGCGCGCAGGCGGGCGACCTGGGGCGCATGCGGGTGGTGCGGCACCGTCGCCAGGCCGGCTTCGACGCCGCGCAGCAGCACCAGCCCCTCGGCCGCCCGTGCACCCGCGCAGAGCGCTTCGCCGCGCAGGGTGTCGGGCGCGGTCAGCAGACCGGCGAGCGAACTGTCCTGCAAGCGCGGCTCGCGCCCCCGCAGCAGCGCCAGCGCGGCATCGGACCGGCCGGCATTCAGCAACACCCGCGCACGCGCTTCGGCCAGCGTGTCTTCGTACCAGCGCGCGTCGGGGCCGGGCTCGTTGATGTGCGCCGGCGGCGGCGCGTCGTCCAGCGCCTGCAGCGCGGCGTCGGTCCAGCCCTCCATCGAGGCGTTCAGCGCGATCCAGCGGGCGTCGTTGGCGACCAGGAAGTGGCGCGCGCGGCCGGCCTCGATGCGCGCCGCCCGGCGCGCCCGGTAACGTTCGTCGGCCAGTTCGTGACGCCCGCCGTCCATCGCCAACCCGCCCGCCTGACCGAGCAGCGAAGTGCGTTCCAGCGGCACGTGTATGGCCTGCAGGCGCAGCGCCAGCCCGGGCTCGATCAGTGCGGCGGCGCCACGCACATCTCCCCAGTTCAGGTGCACCGAGCCGATGCTGGCCTCCATCTCGGCCACCAGCAGCGACGGCAGGCGGTCACCCAGCGCACGCAGCTTGGACAGGCTGCGGTGCAGCTCGGCAATCTTCTCGTCCATCGGGGCCAGGCCCGACCAGCCCGACAGCAGGTCCCAGAAGGCTGCCGTCTCGACCGCCGCGCGCACCGCATGCAGGCCGCCCCGCGCCTGCAGCGCGGCACGGCCTTGTTCGAAGCGCTGCCGGGCTTCGGCATTGCGCCGCGCCTGCACTGCCCAGCGTGCCGCCTTGATGCGGATCGCCGCAGCCACCAGCGAGTTCGGGCCCTGCCCCGCCTGGGCCCGTTCGGCCGCGGCATCCAGCCGCGGCAGCGCGTCGTCGAGGTGGCCTTCGCGCAGCAGCAGTTCGGCCCGCACGGCGTCGGCCCAGGCGCGCAGCGCGGGGTCGGCGTCTGCAGGCGTGGCCTGCGCGTCCCAGGCCGCCAGAAAACGCGCAGCGTCTTCACTGCGGCCCAGGTCGCTGGCCATGCGCGCGGCCAGCACGGCCGCGCGGGCGCGCTGCGCTTCGCTGGCGCCGGCCAGTGACGGCAGCTGGTCCAGCAGGGGCTCGGCCTGCTGGGGCTGGCGGCGTTCGATCTGGGCCTCGGCCAGGTCGAGCAGCGCCTGGGCGCGCGGTGCATCGGCCGCGCCCATGCCCTTCAGGGTGTCGACCTGCTGGCCCAGAAGCTCCACCGCCAGCGCCCCTGCGCCCATCGCCACGTAACCGGCACCGACAAGGCCGAACAGCTCGGCCTGCAGCGCCGGCTGGCCCGCAAAGCGGGCCCGGATGATCTGCGCGCTGTCGTCCAGCCAGCGCGCGGCGGGGGCCTGGCCGCTGGCGTCGCCCAGCGCGGGTGCGCCCAGCGCAAAAAGCTCGGCGACGAAGGACTTGACCACCCGCTCGCGCTCGGCGGCCTGCGCCATGCGCTGCAGGTGCACGCCGTACAGTGCGCCACCGCCCAGCAGCAGGCCGAGCACGGCCGCCGTCGCGCCGGCCGCCAGCGAATGCCGCCGCAGCGCCTTGGCGGCGCGTGCCACGGGGCCCTCGCGCAGGGCACTCACCGACTCGTGGCGCAGGAAACGCTCGATGTCGGCGGCCAGCGCTTCGACGCTGGCGTAGCGCTCGGCCGGGCTCGCCGCCCGCGCCTTGGCGACGATGGCCACGAGTTCGCGCCGCGGCGCCAGGTCGACCAGCAGTTCGCCCAGCATCACGCCCAGCGCATGGACGTCGGCCTGCACGCCCAGCGTCTCACCGGCCGTCTGCTCGGGCGCCGCGTAGCGCGGTGTCAGCGCACGTTGCAGCGCCGGGCCGGTGTTCGCGCCGCCGGCCGCGCCGCTGTCGGGCCCCAGCAGCGCGGCGATGCCGAAGTCGAGCAGGTGCGGCGCACCGTCGGCGCTGACCAGCACGTTGGCCGGCTTCAGGTCCAGGTGCAGCACCAGCCGCCCGTGGGCGTAGGCCACCGGCTGCAGCACCTGCACGAACAGCCGCAACCGCGGCGCCAGCGCCAGCCCGCGCACGTGGCGGTCGATGGCCACGCCGTCCACGAACTCCATCGCGATGTAGGGATGGCCGCGGGCATCGGTGCCGGTGTCGTACAGGCGCGCGATGTGCGGGTGCTCCAGCCGCGCCACCAACTGCACTTCGCGGCGCAGGCGTTCGGCCAGTTCGCCGACCACCGCCTGGCGCGGCAGCTTCAGCGCCACCCGGCGTTCGAAGGCGCCGTCGGCGCGTTCGGCCAGCCAGACCTCGCCCATGCCGCCGCGGCCGATCTCGCGCAGCAGCCGGTAGGGGCCCACGGTTTCGCCGGCCTGCAACGACAGCCCCGGTTCAGGCAGGCTGGGCAGGTCTGCCAGCGGCCCGTGGTCGGACAGCGGCACCTTCAGCAGCTCGCGCAGGCGCGGCACCAGCGGCAGGTCTGCCCCGGTCAGCCCGGCCAGCCAGGACGCACGCGCAGGCCCGTCCAGCGCCAAGGCGGCGTCGAGCAGCCGGCTCAGAGTTCGAAGGTCGGTGACGGACAGGCTCACGGTTGCAAAGTATGACGACGCCCCGGTTTCCGATCGGTCACCACGAGCGCGGCGTTGCGAATCCCCGTCCTGCCAGACGCAAGGCGGCGCCGATGGAGGACATCGGTTCAAATTGCGGCCTCATGCGTGCCGAGCCCAGCCCCGACCTGCAAGCGCTGCTGGCTCGCGTGCGTGCCGGTGACAGCGGCGCGCGCGACGCCCTCTTCGCCGCCGCCTACCCGGAACTGCGCGAACTGGCGCGCGCGCGCCTGCGCGACGGTGGCCGCAACACCGTGCTCGACACCACAGTGCTGGTGCACGAGAGCTACCTGCGTTTCCTCAACGCCGGGCCGCTGCAGGCCAGCGAGCGCCGCGCCTTCTTCGCCTACGCCAGCAAGGTGATGCGCTCGGTGATCGTCGACGCCGTCCGCGAGCGCGAAGCGCTGCGCCGCGGGGGCGACCTGGCGCACGTGACGCTGGACACCGGCGTGGCCGATGCCCTGCCCACGGGCGAGGCCGAGGTGCTGCACGTGCACGAGGCGCTGCAGCGCCTGGCCGAGGCCGAGCCGCGTCTGGCCGAGGTGGTGGAGATGCGTTACTTCGGCGGCTACGGTGAAGCCGACATCGCCGCCACGCTGGGCCTGACCGAGCGCACCGTGAGACGCGACTGGCACAAGGCGCGGCTGTTGCTGCTGGCGCTGCTGACCGACGCGTGACCCCCCCGAACGTGTGGGGGTGCGCCGTGTCCGGTCTGGCGGCCCCGGTACGTCCGGGAGGACAGGAAGCGCTTGTTCCTGCGCCTTCGGCATGGGCCCCATGCCGCACCGACGAGGAGCCACCATGGCCCGCACGCCCTCCCCTCACCGCGCACGCCACCGCCTCGCCCTGGCCGCCGCGCTGGCCCTGAGCGCGCCGCTGGCGCAGGCCGTCGACTTCAGCGGCTTCAGGCCGGTCTTCGTCGGCAGCTGGTTCAACGGCAGCTTCACCGAGGTGCAGGAATTCCAGTTTGCACTCGACTGGCAAGGCTGGTGCAACGCCCACCCCGGCAGCAACTGCCAGCAGATCAGGTTCTGGAACGTGGCCGGCAACTGGGAGGGCAACGCCATTCCCGCCGCCGACGGCCCGGCCCGTGTGTTGGCTGGCCAGACGGTGCGCGTGGGCGGCTTCAACAGCATCTACCTCGGGCCCATCAACGAAGTGGTCAACGTGGGCAGCCTCGACGCTTCGGGGCGGGTCGAGGTCAGCGGCCTGCTGCGCGTGGGCAGCGCCAGCTTCAACGACCTGTCGATGTTCATCTTCGGCCGCCTGGAAACGCGCGGCCTGAGCACGGTGGCCAACCTGTCGGCGGGGCAAGGCGACTTCGGCGGCGTCGGCGGCACCACGCAGCTCCTGGGCTGGCAGCCCGATGTGCTGGGCCGGTTGAACGCGATGGTGCGCAGCGGGCACACGCTGAGCCTGGCGGGGGGCGGTTCGCCCGCCAACCTCTCGCTGCTGCTGGAGCCCACGGCGCGGCTGCGCAACGACGGGCTGCTGAACGGCGGCGGCTCGATCGGCCTGCAGGGCACGGCCACCATCGCCACCCTGCCCACCTTCGACAACTTCGGCACGCTGAGCGGCAGCGTGGGGCTGAACGGCCTGCGCTTCAACAACCACGGCAGCGTGCAGTTGGGCGCCGGCGAACAGATGTACCTCGGCATCGTGGGCACGCACAGCGGCAGCTTCAGCGCGGGCGTGAACAGCACGCTGAGCTTCGGCAACGTGGGTGGCCCCAGCCACGTGTTCGAGGCGGGCAGCGGCATGTCCAGCCAGGGGCTGGTGCTGGTGGCCCGCGGTGTGCACACCATGGGCGGCAGCTGGAGCACACAGGCCACGCACGTCCTCGACCTTGGCCGCATCGCCTTCAACGGCGCCGGCACCGTGACCATCGGCGAGCTGCGTGTCGCAGGCGGCAGCACGGTCGACTTCAACGGCGCCGGCGGCGCCAGCCTGCAGTCGCTGTTCATCGACGATGCGCGCGTCTCGTTCATTGCCGCCAGCAGCACGCAGCAGGTCACGTTGTACAGCGGCGGGCTGGGAGCCCAGGGCCCCTTGCAGGTGGCACAGAACTTCGACTGGCACAGCGGCAACCTGGGCGGCGCCGGGCTGGTCAGCCTGCAAGGCGTGACCACCTTGCACGCCGGCATACGGGCCTTCGGCACCAACGTGATCATGCCCAGCACACTGGACTGGAACGCTGGCAGCTTCAACCAGTGGACTGGCAGCTTCGACGTGCTGCCGACCGGGCGCTTCAACATCCACGGCGACTTCAGCAGCGCCGGCGGCGGTGGCACGCTGATCAACCGCGGCATCCTGGCCAAGACCACGGGCACCGGCCGCGCCGAGCTGGCGATGGCGGTGGACAGCCGCGACGGCGGGCTGACACGGGTGCTGGCCGGCACGCTGGCGCTCAGCGGCGGCGGCCGGCACATCGACCCCACCTTCGAGGTGTCACCGGGGGCCCGCCTCGAGCTCTCGGGCGGCACCGTGTTCGGTGGCCAGGTAACGACCCGCGGCTGGCTCGATGTCGTCGGCGGCAGTTTCGAGCTGCTGGCCAACACGCCCTACAACCACGGCGCCGGCCAGCGCTTCGAGGTCAGCGACCTGCGCATCGGCAGCGGCGCCAGCCTGGGCCTGGCCGGGCCGCTGACGGCCAGCGGCAGCGTGCACAACTTCGGCACCTTCACCCCCGCGGCTTCGGTGCAGATCGGTGGCGACTTCAACCAGCAGGGCAGCTTCACGCTGGCCACGGGGGCCAGCCTGTCAGTGGGCGGCCTCTTCACCAACAACCGCCCGCTGACTTTGACGAACAGCCCGCTGTCTGCCGGCACGCTGTACAACCCGTCGCAGCTCACGCTCACCGGCAGCATCAACGTCTACCTCGGCCACCTCAGCAATGCCGGCACGCTGACCCTGGTGCCACAGCCTTTCGGCAGACTCTACGCCTCGACGGGCTTCAACAGCGGCACGCTGCGCATCGACGGTGCCCAATTCGAGTTCAACCAGAACGGCGACTTCGTCAACACCGGGCTGATCGTCAACGAGGGCACGTGGCAGGCCAGCAACGGCGTGCTGCGCCACGCAGGTGCAGCCGCGCGCATGGACAACGTGGGCATCCTCAACGTCTACCAGAGCAGTGGCCTGGGGCTGACCGACTCTGCCCAGCTGAACAACAGCGGCACCGTGCAGGTGCAGGGCAGCAGCGTGGTCATCGACGCCGGCAGCCGCCTGTACGGCAGCGGCGCCTACAACCAGTTCGGCGGCCTGACGGTGGTCAACGGCGAGCTTGGTGCCGGTCAGGTCGTCTACATCGACGCCGGCACGCTGCGCGGCAGCGGTACCGTCGTCGGCACGGTATCGCTGGGCGCCAATGCACTCTGGCAGCCCGGCAATTCACCCGGCACGATGACGGTGCTGGGAGATGCCAACCTGGCCGGGCGGCTGGAGATCGAAGTGGCCTCGCTGTCCGTGCACGACCGCCTGGTGGTCAGCGACAACTTCAGCGCCGGCGCAGGTTCGACGCTGGCATTTCTCTTCGACCCCGGCTTCGTGCCGCAGGACGGCGACAGCCTGCAGTGGCTGCAGGCGGGCAGCGCCAGCGTCTACGGCGCGCTCGACGTCAGCGGCCTGCCGGCCTACTGGAGCGCCAGGCTCGACGCCAGCGGCGCCGGCGTCGAGATCACCTACGACCTGGCGAACGCCATACCGTTGTCGGGCAGCTTCAACATCGCGGCCGGCGAGATGGGCTACAACACGCTGCGCGAGCCCGGCCCCACGCCCAGCCTGAGCCAGCTCGACAACGCGGGCCTGTTCAGCAACCGCAGCGGCGCGATGGTGGGTTACATCGGCACGCTGAACAACGCCGCCGGTGCACAGGTGCTGAACCGCGGCACGCTGGGCACTGGCGAGGTGATCAACGACGGCCGGATCGACAACCGCAGCGGCAGCGAGTTCTACGCCAGCACGCTCATCAACCGCGGCACGCTGCTGCAGGACGGCAACGCCAGCTTCAACACCGAATTCGACAACCAGGCCGGCGGGCTCGTCGACATCGGCGGCCGCGTGCAGCTGTACCAATGGCTGCGCAACGAAGGGGTGCTGCGGGTGCGCGGCGAGCTGACGTCCTCCAGCGGGCTGGTGTTCGTCAACCGCGGCGCGGTCGAGGTGGCCAGCGGTGGTGTCGTCACGCTGCAGGGGCCGGTGTGGCAGACCCCCACCGGCCTGCTGCGTGTGGACGGCCTGCTGCAGGCACCCGAGCTGCGGCTTTTCGGTGGCCCGGTCAGGGGCACGGGCACGCTGCGCGCCACGGTGGTGAACGAGCAGGCGACCATCGAACCGGGCAACTCCATCGGCACGCTGACCATCGACGGCGACCTGCAGGGCTTCGGCTCGCTCGACCTGGAGATCGGCGACAGCACGAGCTTCGACCGCCTCGTGGTGACCGGCAACGCGCAGATCGGGAGCGTGGTGTTCAGGCTGCTGGGCGACTACCGCCCCACACCGGGCGACAGCTTCGCATCGCTGCTGGTGGGTGGCACGCTGGGCACCCTCGGCGCCAACCAGTGGATCGTGCTCAGGCCCTTCTTCGACGGCTGGGTGGTGTGGGCCGACGCCAACGGCGTCTACGACAACGAGAATCCGGCCACCGCCGACTGGCGCGTGAGCTTCGCCGATGGCAGCCTGAGCGTGACGGCGGTGCCCGAGCCCGAGAGCTGGCTGCTGATGGCCGGCGGGCTGCTGTCGCTGGGTGCGCTGAAGCTGCGCCGGCGGCGGCGCGAGGACTGAAGCCCGGCCTCAGGCTTTCCAGTCGGGCGGCCGCTTCTCGATGAAGGCCTGCACACCTTCCAGCGCCGCGCCGTCCATCATGTTGCAGGCCATGGTGCGCGCGGCGTCGGCGTAGGCGGCCTCGATGCCACCTTCGAGCTGACGGTAGAACAGCGCCTTGCCCAGCGCCAGCGCCACGTGCGGCTTGGCGGCGATGACGGCCACCAGTTTCTCGACCTCGGCGTCGAGCTCGGCGGCGTCGACCACGCGGTTGACCAGCCCCTTCTCGCGCGCCTCTTCGGCGCTGATGAAGCCGCCCGTGACCAGCATCTCGAAGGCCGCCTTGCGTGAGAGGTTGCGGCTGAGCGCCACACCGGGTGTACTGCAGAAGAGGCCCAGGTTGACACCGCTGACGGCGAACTTCGCGTCGCGCGCGGCCACTGCCAGGTCACACATCGCCACCAGCTGGCAGCCCGCGGCGGTGGCAATGCCGTGCACACGGGCGATCACCGGCACCGGCAGCTTCTGGATGCTCATCATCATGCGGCCGCACTGCGCGAAGAGCCGCTCGTAGTAACCCATCGAGGGCTCGGCGCGCATCTCCTTCAGGTCGTGGCCGGCGCAGAAGGCCCTGCCCGCAGCAGCAATCACCACCACCCGCGCGGCCGGGTCGTCGGCCACGTGGTGCAGCGCGGTCTGCAGCGCCTCGATCATGGCTTCGCTCAGCGCGTTGAAGGCCTGCGGGCGGTTCAGCGTCAGCGTGACCACGCCGCGCGTGTCCAGCGAGCGCAGCACCAGGGCTTCGTCGTTCATCGTGGGTCTCCTATTCGAAGGTCGCGCCGCTCTTGGCGCGTTCACGCAGCTGGAACTTCTGGATCTTGCCCGTGCTGGTCTTGGGGATGGGCTCGAAGCGGATCTCGCGCGGCACCTTGTACCCCGCCAGCAGGCCCTTGCAGTGGGCCACGAGTTCGGCCGCGGTGACGGTGCTGTGGGCCTGGGTCTCGACGTAGGCCACCGGCGTCTCGCCCCACTTGGGGTCGGGTCGCGCCACCACGGCGCAGGCCAGCACGGCGGGGTGGCGGTAGAGCGCGTCTTCCACTTCCAGGCTGCTGATGTTCTCGCCGCCGCTGATGATGATGTCCTTGCTGCGGTCCTTGATCTTCACGTAGCGGTCGGGCTCCATCACCGCCAGGTCGCCGGTGTGGAACCAGCCGCCCTCGAAGGCCTTGTCGGTCGACGCCGGGTTCTTCAGGTAACCCTTCATCACGATGTTGCCGCGGAACATGATCTCGCCCATGGTCTGGCCGTCGGCAGGCGTCTCGGCCATCGTCTCGGGGTCGAGCACGGTCATGCCTTCCTGCAGCATGTAGCGCACACCCTGGCGGCCGTTCAGGCGCGTCTGCTCGGACAGGCTCTCGCCGGCCCAGCTGTTGCGCTTCACCGCCACGCTGGCGGGGCCGTAGACCTCGGTCAGCCCGTAGACATGGGTGATGTCGAAACCGATCTTCGCCATGCCCTCGATCATCGCCGCCGGCGGCGCCGCACCCGCCACCATGCCGCGCACCTGCTGCGTGATGCCGGCGCGCCATTCGGCCGGCGCGTTGATGAGCAGGTTGTGCACGATAGGCGCGGCGCAGTAGTGGTCCACGCCATGCTCGCGCATCGCGTGCAGGATGGCCTGCGCGTCCACGCGGCGCAGGCAGACATGGGTGCCGCCCAGCATGGCCACCGTCCACGGAAAGCACCAGCCGTTGCAATGGAACATCGGCAGCGTCCAGAGGTACCGCGGGAAGTGCGGCATGGTCCACGTCGACGCGTTGCATACCGCGTTGAGGTAGGCGCCGCGGTGGTGCGTCACCACGCCCTTGGGGTCGCCGGTGGTGCCGCTGGTGTAGCTGACGGCGATGGCGTCCCACTCGTCGGCGGGGCCGTCCAGACGTGCCAGTGGCGCGTGCCCTTCCAGCAGCGCCTCGTAGTCGTGCAGACCGAGCCGTTCGCCGGCGCCGCCGTACTCGCTGTCGGCGACGTCGATGACCACCGGCGTACGCCCGAACTCGTCGCGCAGCAGGCGCAACGCCGGGCCCATCACCGGCGCGAATTCGCGGTCGGTGATGAGCACGGCGGCTTCGCAGTGGTTCATCTGCCAGGCCAGCAGCGGGGCGTCGAGCCGCGTGTTCAGCGTGTTCAGCACGGCATTCAGCGCCGGCACGGCGTAGTGCGCTTCCACCATCTCGGGCGTGTTGGGCAGCATCACGCTGACCGTGCTGCCACGTGCCACGCCGAAGGCGCGCAGCGCCGCGGCCAGGCGCGCACTGCGCTCGCGCGTCTGCGCCCAGGTGTAGCGGCGCGCGCCGTGCACCACCGCCGGCAGGTCGCCAAAAACCTCGGCGCTGCGTTCGACGAAGCTCACCGGCGACAGCGCCACGAAGTTGGCCGCGTGGCGGTCGAGCTGCTGCTCGTAGATGTTCATGGCGCTCCGGTGGACGAGGACAAATTGCGCTGCAGATGGTACGCGCGGGCAAGCCCGGGCGGCCTTGCGCTTCGCGGGCGTGTAAAACCACGTCATCTTGGCCCGCCCCACACGCGACCCCTTGTCGACCGCAACCAACCTGCCCGCCGGCACGCCCTTTTCGGCGGGCCGGGGCTTCGTTGCTTCGTTGCTGCTTGCCGCAATGGGCGCCACGCTGCTCATCGTCTACCTGCTCTGGACGGCACGCCAGGACGCGATACGCACCGCGCAGACCACCGCGCTCAACTACGCACGCACGCTGGAAGTGCGACTGGACGCCACCATCCGGCGCGCCGACGCTGTACTGCAGGCGCTGGCCAAGTCGACGCCCGCAGAGGTGCTGGCGCCGGGCGCCGAACAGCGCCACGCGCCGCAGATCGAAGCCGAACTCGCCGGCATGCTGCGCAACTTCGAGGAACTGCTGGCCCTGCGCATCATCGACGCCAGCGGCCAGCAGCGTTACGTCAAGCAGGCCTACGAGATCCCGGGCGCGGCCACCGGCCCCGTCAACTACGCCGACCGTTCGTTCTACAAGCACTATCTGGGCCCCGGAGATGCCGGGCTGTTCTTCTCGGAAGTTGTCATCGGCCGCGTCACCGGCCGCCAGACGATGGTCATCACGCGCCCCATCCGCGACGCGCAAGGGCGTCTCGTCGGTGTCGTGCTGGCGCCGCTGGACCTGGGCTACTTCCAGCAGCAGTTCCGCAAACTCGACATCGGCGCCAACGGCGCGGTCTTCCTGCGCCGCGCCGACCAGCAGGGCCGGCTGGTGCTGCGCTGGCCGCAGATCGACGCCGAGGTGAACCGGCAGATGCCGGCCGAGCAGGTCATCTGGCGTGATGTCGCGGCCGGGCGCAAGGAGGCGCTGAACGAGTACGTGGCCTTCACCGACGGGGTGCCGCGCTTCTCGGGCACCGTGGTCGTCGCGGGCTACCCCTTCTTCCTGACCGTGGCGCTGAGCCAGAGCGACGTGCTGACGAGCTGGCGTCGCACCGCAACGGCCACCGGCCTGGCCTGGCTGGCGCTGCTGCTGGCCATGGGCGTGCTGGTGTGGCGGCTGCGCGTCACCGACAGCGAGCGCCTGTCGCTCGAGCGGCAGTTGCAGGACGCACGCCGCATCGAGTCGCTGGGCACGCTGGCGGGCGGCATCGCGCACGACTTCAACAACATCCTGGCCGGCATCATCGGCAATGCCGCGCTGGCCAGGCACGACCTCGGCCCGGGCCACCCGGCGCTGGCCAGCCTGGAACAGGTGGCCAAGGCCGGCGCACGCGGGCGCGAGCTGGTGCAGCAGATCATGGCCATCGGGCGCCGCCGACCGCAGGACCTGGTGCACCAGGACCTGCAACCGCTGATCAACGAGGCGATCGCGCTGCTGCGCCCGACGCTGCCGGCTGGCGTGCAGCTCAACAGCACCGCGGCGGCGGTGCCGGTGTTCGCGGCCGTTGACGCCACGCAGTTCCAGCAGGTGCTGCTGAACCTGTGCACCAACGCCTGCCACGCGATGCGCGGGCGCAGCGGCCACATCGAGGTCGGCGTCGAGACGCTGCGCCAGGCCGAGCGCAGCACGCGCCAGGCCGCCGGCAACCCCGACGGCAACTGGGCCCACCTGTGGGTGCGCGACGAAGGCATCGGCATGGACGCGGCCACACGGGCGCGCATCTTCGAACCCTTCTTCACCACCAAGCCCAGCGGCGAAGGCACGGGCCTGGGCCTGCCCGTGGTGCAGGGCATCGTCGCGGCGCACCGTGGCGAGATGCGCGTCGACAGCGAGCCCGGTCACGGCACCACGGTGCACCTGTACCTGCCGTTGGGCGACGCCGATGCCAACAAGGCGGCGCCACCGCGCCACGCGGCCAGCACCCCGGCCAACGTGCAGGAAGACGCGCCATCCGGCGGCGGCCGCGCCGTGCTCTATGTCGACGACGACGAGGTCGTGGCGCTGATGGTCGAACGCCTGCTGGAGCGGGCGGGCTACCGGGTCCGCGTGGCGCGCGGCGGCGCCGAGGCGCTGGCGCTCGTCGGCGCCGACCCGCTGGCCTGGGACGTCGTCGTCACCGACTTCAACATGCCCGGCATGTCGGGGCTGGAGGTCGCGCGCGAGCTGGCGTCGCTGCGCGCCGACCTGCCGGTGATCATCAGCTCGGGCTACATCACCGAGGATCTGACACTGGCCGCCGACGCCGCCGGTGTGCGCGGCGTGCTGCAGAAGCAGAACACGCTCGAAGAGCTGGCGCCGCTGCTGCACGTGGTGCTGGGCGGGGTTGGGGGCGGGGTGAGGGGCGGGGTGCGGCGGGCGCAGCCCGCGACGGGCCGCTGAGCGGCGCGGCCGCGGCCCGAACTACAGGCTTGCCGCGGCCAGCGCCTGGTCGACGTCCCACAGGATGTCGTCGATGTGCTCCAGCCCGACCGAGATGCGCACCATGTCGGGTGGCACGCCGGCAGCGAGCTGCTGGGCTTCGTCGAGCTGGCGGTGCGTGGTGCTGGCCGGGTGGCTGATCAGTGTGCGTGTGTCGCCGATGTTGACGAGGTGGCTCATGAACTGCGCGCCTTCGATGAAACGCACGCCCGCGGCCACGCCGCCCTTGACGCCGAAGGCCAGCAGGCCCGAGGCGCCGCGCATCTGGCGCATCAGCAGCGCATGCTGCGGGTGCTCGGGCAGGCCCGGATAGTTCACCCAGGCCACGGCCGGGTGGGCACGCAGGAACTCGGCCAGCTTCAGCGCATTGGCGCAATGGCGTTCCATGCGCAGCGGCAGCGTTTCCACGCCCTGCAGGATCTGCCACGCGCTCATCGGCGACAACGCGGCGCCGAACACGCGCAGGCCTTCCATGCGGCAGCGCATCGTGAAGGCGAAGTCGCCGAAGGTCTCGAAGAACTTCACGCCGTGGTAGCCGGGCGAAGGCTCGGTCATGCCGGGGAACTTGCCGTTGTCCCAGGCAAAGCGGCCGCTCTCGACGACCACGCCGCCGAGCGTGGTGCCGTGACCGGCCAGGTACTTGGTGGCGCTGTGCACGACGATGTCGGCACCCAGCACCAGCGGGTTGCACAGGAACGGGCTGGGCACGGTGTTGTCGACGATGAGCGGCACGCCGTGGGCGTGCGCGACGTCGGCGATGGCGGCGATGTCCAGCACCACGAGACTCGGGTTGCCCAGGCTTTCGGCATAGATGGCGCGGGTGTTCGGGCGCATGGCGGCGGCGAAGGCGGCGGCGTCGGTGGCATCGACAAACGTCGTCTCGATGCCGAACTTCTTCAGGTTGACGGCCAGCATCGTCACGCTGCCGCCGTACAGCGCGCCCGCCGCCACGACGTGGTCGCCGGCCTGCAGCAGCGTCGTCAGCACCAGCGTCTCCGCCGCCATGCCGCTGGCCGTGGCCACCGCGGCGCGGCCCTGCTCCAGCGCCGCCACGCGTTCCTCCAGCGCCGCCACCGTGGGGTTGCTCAGGCGGGAATAGACGTTGCCGAAAGTCTGCAGGTTGAACAGGCTGGCGGCATGTTCGGCGCTGTCGAAGACGAAGCTCGTCGTCTGGTAGATCGGCAGCGCGCGTGCGCCGGTGGCGGCGTCGGGTATCTGGCCGGCGTGGATGGCCAGGGTCTCGGGCTTGAAGGCGTGGTCGCTCATGTCGATGGGGTCCAGTGCAAGCTGCGCATCACACGCCCGGCAACGAGGTAACGGGCTGCGGCAGCGCTCGGCCCGTTGCGGACGTTGGCGTTGTCGTTGCTGTGGGCGTACTTGCAGTCGGGCAGGATCAGGCCGCCGGGGTGCTCTGCTGCGTTCACTTCACTCCGCAGAGCACCCCACCGGCCTGATCCGGCACCGGCCGTGGCGTTCCTGCAGGTGCGCCACCGACTGTGGTGGGCCGAGGGCGTAGGGTGGGGGACGGAGCGAAGTAAAGGAGGAGGGTCGGGCGCAGCCCGATCCGGGGGACATGAGCGCAGTCCCCCACCCTGCGGCCTCGGCCCTCGCCCCGAACGATCGAACGCGAACGACCGCAACGGGCCAACAACGGAGAACAACCCGTTGCTCACACCGGCCGTCTCGCGCTGACGATGCCGGTGTTCACACCCACCCAGTTCAGCCCGCCGAAGAGCCTTGCGTGTTCGATCTTCACGCAGCGGTCCATCACGCTGTCCAGTCCCGCCGCGCGCGCCAGGGCATCGGCGTCGAGGTTCGCCACACCCAACTGCTGCCACAGGCACTTCGCGCCGATGGCCACTGCACTGTGCGCGATGGGCAATACGTCGGCGGGCTTGCGGAAGACGTCCACCATGTCCACAGGAAAGTCAATGTCTTCCAGGCGCGCATAGCAGCGCTCGCCCAGGATCTCCTCATAGCGCGGATTCACCGGCACGATGCGATGACCGTGGGCCTGCATGTACTTTGCTGCGAAGTAGCTCGGCCGGTGCCATTCGGCCGACAGGCCCACCACGGCAATCGTGTGGCAGCGCTTGAGGATGCGGCGCAGGGTAGCGATGTCGTCGGCCATGGCGGCATGGTAGCCCGGCCTGTCGACACCTCGGCATTCCCGATTCCGCCGCGCCGGGGCGCGGGTTATCGTGCCGATTGAACACCACCCACAGGAGCAATAGAGATGCATCCCACCCTTGCCCGCCTGTCCGCCCTGGCCGCGAGCCTGATGCTGGCCGGTCTGGCCCACGCCGGCACCGTGACCGTCGTCACCTCGTTCCCGAAAGAACTCACGCAAGCCTACAAGGCGGCCTTCGAGAAGGCCAACCCGACGATCAAGGTCGAGATCCTGAACAAGAACACGGTGCAGGGCATCGCCTACGTGCGTGAACTGCCGGTGGGCCAGCGGCCCGACATCTTCTGGGCCAGCGCGCCCGATGCCTTCGAGGTGCTGGCCGGCCAGAACCTGCTGGAGAACGCCGCCGACCTGGCCAACAAGGCCGCACCGGCCAAGGTGGGTGCCTACCCCATCAACGACCCCCAGGGCCGCTACCTGGGCCAGGCCCTGGCCGGCTACGGCCTGATGTGGAACACACGCTACATGGCGGCCAACAAGCTGCCGGCACCGAAGCAGTGGGCCGACCTCATCAAGCCCGTCTACTTCGGGCACGTGGCGATGAGTTCACCTTCACGCTCGGGTACCACCCACCTCACCGTGGAAACCATGCTTCAAGGTGAAGGCTGGGAGAAGGGCTGGAACCAGCTGCTGCAGATCGCGGGCAACTGCGCCGCCATCACCGAACGCAGTTTCGGCGTGCCCGACGGCGTCAACAACGGCCAGTTCGGCATCGGCCTGGTGATCGACTTCTTCGGTCTGGCCGGCAAGTACAGCGGCTTCCCGGTCGAGTTCATCTACCCCGACGTCACCGCCGTGGTGCCGGCCAACATCGCGCTGGTGGCGGGCAGCAAGAACCCGGATGAAGCCAAGCAATTCATACGCTACACGCTGTCCACCGAGGGCCAGCAGCTGCTGTTCGACCCCAAGATCTCGCGCCTGCCCATCCTGCCGCTGAAACAGCTGAAGGCCCCGGCCGGTTACCCGGATGCCTTCGAGATCGCCAAGCGCGCCAAGGTGGCCTTCAACGCCGACCTGTCGGAAAGCCGCTACAACGTGGTCTCGGCGATGTTCGACCAGACCATCACCTTCCGCATCAAGGAGCTCCAAGCCGCCACCAAGGCCATCCACGAGGCCGAGGCCGCGCTGGCGAAGAGACCCAATGCCGCCGCGCAGGCACTGGTGAAGCAGGCGCGTGACCTGGCCTTCTCGCCCGCGGTGGGCCAGGGCATGGCCGGCAACAAGGACTTCCTGGAGCTGTTTACGAAGAACAAGAAGGACGCGGCCGTGAACAAGCAAGTGACGGGGCTGGAAGACACCTGGAGCCGCCACGCCAAGGACAACTACGAACGCGCCCGCACGCTGGCGCAGCAGGCCCTGGCCCAGGCGCGCTGACCTGGCGCCGTGAGCAGCGCCAGCACCGCGGTGCCTGAACCGCGCGGTCCGGCCGCGGCCGTCGCACGCCAGCGCCACGGCGCCGGTGTGTGGCTGGCGGGCGGCCTGGTCTTATCTTTCCTGTTGCTGTTCTTCGTGCTGCCGGTGGCACGCGTGTTCATCACCGCCTTCCTCGACGGCGACGGCAGCCTGACCTTCGGCCACTTCAGCGCCTTCTTCGGCCAGAGCCTGATGCGGGAGGCGTTTTTCAACAGCCTCTACGTGGCCGTGATGTCGGCCGTGTTCGCGGCGCTGATCGCGGTGCCGCTGGCCTACTTCACAGTGCGCTTCGAGTTCCGCGGTGCGCTGCTCATCCAGACGTTGGGCGTGCTGCCGCTGATCATGCCGCCCTTCGTCGGCGCGGTGGCGCTGCAGCTCATCTTCGGCCGCAGCGGCAGCGTGAACCTGCTGCTGCAGGAGCACTTCGGTTTCACGCTGCCGATCATGGAGGGGCTCAACGGCGTCATCTTCGTCGAGGCCATCCACTACTTCCCGTTCATCCTGATGAACCTGACCGTGGCGCTGCGCAACATCGACGGCGCCATGGAAGAAGCGGCGATGAACCTGGGCTGCACCGGCTGGCGCCTGTTCCGCCGCGTCATCTTCCCGCTGGCCGCGCCGGGTTTCGTGGCCGGGGCCTCGCTGGTGTTCGTGAAGGTCTTCGACGACCTGGGCACGCCGCTGGTGATGGGCCAGACCAACCTGCTGGCGCCGCAGGCCTACCTGCGCATCACGCAGGTGGGGCTGGAAGACCCGCTGGGTTACGTGATCAGCGTGCTGATGATCGTCTTCAGCATCGCGGCGATGGCGCTGTCGGCACAGATGCTCAAGGGCCGCGACTACAGCACGTTGCAAAAGGGCGGTGGCAGCCTGCAGCGGCGCAGCCTGTCGACGCTGGGCTCGGTGGCCGCCTATGCGTGGATAGGCTTCATCCTGCTGCTCACGCTCTCGCCGCACATCGGCGTGCTGTTGCTCAGCTTCGCCAAGGTCTGGAGCTATTCGCCGCTGCCCGATGCCTACACGCTCGAGCACTACACGACCGTGTTCCAGGACAGCAGCGGCATGATCAAGAACACCCTGCTCTACTGCGGCCTGGCCGCCGCGCTGGACGTGCTGCTGGGCGTGACCATCGCCTACCTTATCCTGCGCACGAAGCTGCCGGCACGGCAGTGGCTGGACTGGATCGCCACTGCCTCGCTGGCCGTGCCCGGCATCGTGCTGGCCATCGGCTACCTGCGCCTCTTCAAGGGCATGGTGCTGCCGGGCACCGAGATCCTGCTCACCAGCACCTGGGTGATGATCATGCTGGCCTACGCCGTGCGCCGCCTGCCGTATGCGCTGCGCAGCTGCGTGGCGGCGCTGCAGCAGGTGCACGTGAGCCTGGAAGAGGCCGCCGAGAGCCTGGGCGCCACCAAGCTGCGCACCATCCAGCGCGTGATGGTGCCGCTGATGGTGGGCGGCATCCTGGCCGGCTTCGTCACCAGCTTCATCACTGCCGCGGTGGAACTGTCGGCGACCATCCTGCTGGTGTCGGCCGATTCGCAGGCGCCGATGAGCTACGGCATCTACCTCTACATGCAGAGCGTGGCCGGCCGCGGCCCAGGCGCGGCGCTGGGTGTGCTGGCCATCATCGTGGTGGCCATCGGCACCTGGATATCGCACGTGGTCGTCGAACGCACCGGCAGCCGGCTGACGCAGCGGCCGGTCGACGACAAACTGCCGCCGCTGGCCCTGGCCACGCCCGGCCCCGGAGAACAACGATGAAGAAAGTCAGCGTGCAGTGCCGCCACGTGCGGCTGGCCTACGGCAAGACCGAGGTGCTGAAGGACGTCAGCCTGGACATCCAGCCCGGCGAGTTCTTTGCGCTGCTCGGGCCCTCGGGTTCGGGCAAGAGCACGCTGCTGCGGCTGATCGCCGGTTTCAACCGTCACCAGCACGGCGAAGTGCTCATCGACGGCCGGGACGTGAGCCCGCTGCCGCCCTGGCAACGCAACGTCGGCATGGTGTTCCAGAACTACGCGCTGTGGCCGCACATGACGGTGTGGGACAACGTGGCCTTCGGGCTGGTGGAACGCAAGGTCGACAAGGCCACGCTGAAGCGCAAGGTCGGCGCGGCGCTGGAACTCGTCGGCCTGGCGGCGTATGCGCAGCGCCGGCCGAACCAGTTGAGTGGCGGCCAGCAGCAGCGTGTGGCGCTGGCACGCACCATCGTCATCGAGCCGCAGGTGCTGCTGCTCGACGAACCCCTCTCCAACCTCGACAAGACGCTGCGTGTGCAGATGCGCCAGGAGCTGCTGGCCATGCAGCGCCGGCTGGGGCTGACGACGATCTTCGTCACCCACGACCAGGAAGAGGCCATGACCACGGCCGACCGCATGGCCGTGCTCGACCAGGGTGTGGTGCAGCAGGTGGGCGCGCCGGTGACGCTGTACGACGAGCCGGCGAACATCTTCGTGGCCGGCTTCGTGGGCACGACGAACCTGCTGCCGGCGCGTGTGCGTGCGCGCCACGGCGACACGCTGACGCTGGACGTGGCGGGCCTGGGCGACGTGCAGCTGCCCACGGCGGCGCAGGCGCCGGCCGGCGACAGCCTGACGATGGGCTTCCGCCCGCACGCGCTGCACATCGAGCCCGCCGACAGTGCAGCCCCGGCGCAGGGCATCGTGCTGCCGGGCACCGTCGAATCCAGCGAATTCCTCGGCGAGTTCACCCGCTACAGCGTGCGCGTGGGCAGCCACGCCTTGCACGTCGACCACCCGCACCAGGCCGGCGGCGCGGCCTTCGGCGTGGGCAGCGCGGTACGCCTGGGGCTGGCGGCGGCGCAGGTGCGGCTGTTCACACCCTGAGGCGCGGCGCTTGCGGTCTCAGTCGAGGAAACCGCGTTCGCGCAACAACGCCTGCAGCGCCACCGAGCTCTCGGCAAAGCCGTCCGGGTCGTACTTGATCTTGCTCGTGTAGTACTGCGCCAGCGAGGTGATGCCGTGTGCCTGCCACGCCGCGGCCATTTCCGGGCCCATGGCCAGGTAGCGCTCGCGGCCGCGGCGGTCGCGCGCAGCAAAGTGGGTGTCGATGTCGGCCGCGTCGGGCCGCCGGTAGCGCTCGTCGTGGATCCAGGCCGACGGCGGCAGGCGGTCGCGTTGTGCCGGTGCTTCGTCGGGCCAGCCCACCACCAGGCTCGTCACCGGCAGGCAGTTCTCGGGCAGTTCCAGGAAGTCGGCGATGGCGCCCATGGCCGGGATGGTCGTGCCCATGTAGCAGATGCCCAGGCCGTGGCTTTCGAGCGCCAGCGCCGTGGTCTGCGCCAGGATCATGGCGTCGAAGGCCGCCACGTGCCAGCTGTAGAAGTCGGCGAAACCCAGCCGCGCGCCACGCTGCGCCAGCCACCGCCGCGTGCGGAAGGTGTCAGCGCAGAAGGTCAGCACCAGCGGCGCCTGCAGCACCATCGGCTGCTCGAAGTGCATCTCGTAGAGCCGCGCCTTGCGCGCCGTTTCGCTGGTCTTCACCACCGAAACCATGTTCAGGTTGCCGCTGGACGACGAGCCCGCCCAGGCCTCGGTGAGCACGCGGTCGATCAAGGCGCCGTCGACCGGGCGGTCCTGGTACCGGCGCACGGAACGGTGGGCCTGCAGCAGGCGCGAGAAGTCTTCGGCGGTCACGGCAACTCCGTCGGTGAAGGATGCCGATGATGCCAAGTACGGCGCCACGTCCGCGCCGGCAACTGGAAGCTCCCCCCAGGCAAATGGGTTCCGAGGTCCGTCAAGGGCTCGCGCCGGTGCCGCAAGGCGAGCCTCTGCTCGCCACGTTCCGGCGCCCGCGTTGAGCCTGGTCAACGGCCGCCAAGGCACCAGCGCCCGCCGGCGTCGGGACGGCCTACATTGAAAACGGCTGCTCCGGAGGGGACAAGGCCGTGGTCAGGCCATTGAGCACGCTCCACCCGGCGAGCCTGTAAGAGGTGCATGCCGCCTGCCCCGAAGGCGAGGGCAGTTCTGCTCGAAGGTCTATCCAGAGGTTCCACATGAAGAACTCGAATGCCTGGACGGTTTGCGCCACCGCCCTGCTCGGCCTGACAGGCGCCCTGCAAGCCGGAGCCGCAACCCTGGTTCCCGGCGGGGGTGTTGGCAGCCAAGCCTGGTCTGCCGCCGGTTCGCCATACGTCATTCAAGGCGACATCTTCAACAGCCCTGGGCAAACCTTGCTTCTTGGGCACGGCACGATCGTGCATCTGGCCGGTACCGACAGTCTGTTCGGCGGCTACGACGCCTCGCATGTCGAGATCGCCATTGCCGGATCATTGATCTTCGACGCGACGACAAGCTTCCCGGTGCAGATGGTCCCCGAAGCGGGCGGCGGTCCAGCCTCCTGGTGGGGCATGCGGGTCGAGTCGGGTGGTGCACTCCAGGCGGCGCCGTCCACCCAAATCACCGGCACGCTCTACCTGCTCAACGGATCCTCGTTCTCGGGTTACGGGGTCAGCCTGAATGGCGATCTCGCGCTCGGCAACAGCGTCAATTTCAGGGGCGGCCTGCCTGGCGCTGCGGTACCCGCCGGCACGACGTACACGATCTTCGACCTGGCCCCTGGGCATACCGTCAGCGGCACCTTCACGGGTCTGCCCGAAGGCGCTGAATTCGATGTCGGGGCCAATCGCTTTGCCATCACCTACCACGGCGGCTCAGGCAACGACGTGCTTGCGCAGGCCGTCCCCGAGCCCCCGGCCCATGTCCTGACGCTGGCCGGCTTGTCCCTGTTGGCGCTCCTGGCCCGTCGCCGTCACGGCGTGCCACCTGGCATCCTGTCCTCGCCTCGCATGTCAGCCCGCCGCAACGTGCAAGGTGGCCCGCGAGCCGCGACGTCCATCGCCGCAAGCCAGGAGGCTTCATGAAGAACGCACTTCTCGCCGTCGCCGCGGCCGTCACGGCGCTAGCCACCGCGTCGGCCCAGGCCGTGACCGTCGTGGATTCGTTCGACAGCGGCGTGTCCAACGCCTCGCTCAACGTCGTGCTGCAAAACGACCCGGGTTCGGGAGGCTTCTCGATCACGGATCCGGGCATCAACAGCGCATTGGCGGGCACGACACACACCCGAGTCGGAGAGCTCTTCGGCTACGGCCCGTCGACCGGCTTCATCCACGTCCCTCTCGACGGCGCGGCAGCCATCAGCTTCTCCGGGCTCGGGCATGCGAGCATCAGCTATTCGTTTCTCGCTGACCTGCGTGGTTACAGCAGCCTCAATGTCATTGGCAGCGGCATGGCCGACATGACGGGACTGGTCATCTACCTGACCGATGCCGACGGCGACGAGGCCGGGAAGCGCTTCTCACCCGATGGCGCATTCGGCAACATGGCCGTCGATCTGTCAGCGCTGGATGAGATCGGTGCCTACGGCAATGGGACCTTCGACCTGAGTCGGATCAACGGCATCAGCGTGTATGCGGAAGTCGGTTGGGGTGTTGCAAGCCAGCGCCTCGACGGTTCGATCATCCAAAGCATCACCGAGATCAACCTCACGCCCGTGCCCGAGCCCGGCAACTTCGCATTGATGATGGCCGGCTTGAGCGTGCTCGGACTGCTCGCCAGGCGCCGCCCGCGCGCAAGCTGAGCACTGCGCAGGCTCTTGAGGCCGCTGGACCTGCTGGAGGTGCACACCGGGCGCGTGCTCCTGCGTCGCATCAGCGCGCCCGCTCAACGGGGGGCCGTTTCCAATGGCTTCGCCATGACCGTGGCCACGGGGTCTTTGTCCGCGGACTTGCGGGGTCACAGGTCGACGCACGGTCGCACGCCGCCGCCAGACGCTCACGCTTTCGCTTGCGCAGTCGCGGTCGTTGTCCTGCAGGCAGAATCAGCCGCGCCTGTGGATGCCCGTCAGGCGCGCTGCCATGACCACGACCCTGGACTTCCGCGTGACCCCTGACTTCTGGCCCGCCTGCGGCTACACCCTGCTCGACCACAATGCCGAGGGCTGGCTGCTGCCCACGCCGGCCTACCTGGCCGCGTGGCTGGCACGCCCCGAGCTGGCGCTGGTGCCCGAGTCCTGCCGCGCCGAAACGCGTCTGCACGAAGCGCTCCAGCGCGACCCGTTGCGTCCGGTGACGGCGGCCGAACTGGCGGCGTTGAAGGATGCCGACGCGCGCGAAAACTACGCCCACTTCCTGGCCCTGCGCAATGCACTGCTGCAGGCCGGCACGCTGGAAGGCTGGCTGCTGGGCCTGTGGCGCGGCGGGCGCATCACCGTGCCGCCGCTCTTCATCGACCTCGTCGTGCAGGCGGTGCTGCGTGGGCTGCTCGACGGCGACGGCCCCGAAGCGCCCAGCGCCTTCGACGCCCGCGCCGCCGAAATGCTCTTCCGCACCCAACGCCTGAGCACCCACGAAGGCCGGCTGCTCGCCGGCGACAAGGAGAAGCTGGACCTGCAGCGCGAAACCCACGGTTTCGGCGACCTCGGCCGGCTGCTCGCGCAGACCGCGCAGCCAGTGCGAACGGTGCAGATGCAGGTGCTGCAGCCCGACAACGCCGCCGCCTACTGGGCCGAGGCCGCGAAGCCCGGCGGCCGCCACGGTTTCCTGCTCGACCTCACGCACGAGATCACGCAGGAGCTCGGCCACGGCCTCGAGTTCCACCTCACGCACGCGCACTCGGGGCTGAAGGCGCTGTCGCGGGTGCTCGAACGCTGGGTGCGCCATCTTCTGGGTGTGGCCGTGCGCATCGCGCCCCAAGCCCGCATCGACGACCCGCAATGGCGCTGGCACGTCGGCCTGGACGCCGAGGCCAGCAAACTGCTCGACGACCTCTACGAAGAACGCCCCGTGGACGACGAACGCATGGCGCGGCTGATCAGCCTGTTCCGCCTGGAATTCACCGACCGCCGCGACATGCGCGCCGATGTCTCGGGCAGACCCGTCTACCTCGGGCTCATGCACAACACCGAGCAGGTGCTGCGCTGCAAGCCGCAGAACCTGCTGCTGAACCTGCCGCTGGCCCACGCGGTCTGAGCGGTCGCGGCGCCCCTGCACGACACGAACAACACCGACCCCGGAGACCCGAACCATGACCCGACGTCTTGCGCTGACGACCCTGCTGGCCACCCTGCTGGCTGGCGCCAGCCCGTTCGCTGCCCACGCAGCCGATGCCTACCCGAGCCGACCGCTCAAGTTTGTCGTCAACTTCCCGCCCGGCGGCGCTTCCGACACCATGGCGCGCCTGTTCGGCAAGGCGCTGGGCGAAGTGCTGGGCCAGCCGGTCGTGATCGAGAACAAGCCCGGCGCCGGCGGCGCCTTGGGCATGGTCTACGCGGCCAAGCAGCCGGCCGACGGCTACACCTTCACGCTCGGCTCGCTGGGCTCGGCGATCACGCAGCCGCTGATCACGAAGACGCCCTACGACATGCAGAAGGACTTCATGCCGGTGTCGCTGATCGCCACCAGCCCAGCCGTGCTCGTCGTCAACGCCGCGTCGCCGTACAAGAGCGTGGCCGAACTCGTGGCTGCCGCCAAGGCGCGGCCCGGGGCGCTGAACTTCGGCTCCGGCGGCATGGGCACCTTCGCCCACTTCACCGGCGCCATGCTCAACCAGGCCGCGGGCATCCAGACCACGCACGTGCCCTACAAGGGTGGCGTGCAGGCGCTCAACGACGTGCTCGCCAACCAGCTCGACATGCTGGCGATGGACCCGCCCACGGCGCTGCAGCAGATCCGCAGCGGCAAGCTGCGCGCGCTGGCCTATACCGGCGCCCGGCGCAGCCCGCTGCTGCCCGACGTGCCGACCTTCGCCGAGAGCGGCTACAAGGACCTGGTGGGCGCAAATTCGTGGAGCATCTGGATGCCCGTCGGGGTGCCGGCCGACACCGCAGCGGTGTTCCAGAAGGCGCTCGTCAAGGCGATGGACCAGCCGGAGCTCAAGCTGAAGTTCAACGAACTCGGCGCCGAGCCGCTGCACTCGTCGCCCGAGGAACTGAGCCGCTTCGTCGCGGCCGAGACGGTGCGCTACACCAAGATCGCCAGGGAACAGGGCGTCAAGGCCGACTAGGCGGCTGCGGCGCTGCACAGCGCAGCGGCCCGCACGCTGCGGCCTCAGCAGCGTCCCGAGCGGCGGCTGCGCGGCTGCAGCTTGTCGAGCTCGGCGAACTGCTGCTTCAGCAGCAGCAGCAGCGTGCGGGCGTGCTCCACGGGCAGGCGCAGGCAGCTGACGCCGGATTCGTCGTCGCGCACGGGGCGCGACATCACCAGGGCGTCCATGCTGACCTCGATCAGGCCCTTGTCGTGTTTCATCGACTTCAGGCGCTGCACTTCGATGTCGTAGGGCTTCACGCGCATGTCTCCGGGGTTGCTGCGGTGACGGATTGTCGGCGTGGATGGCCCGCACGGGCGGCGACTAGAATCGTGACCGCTCTCGTCATCGGGGAGTAGCCGCCCTGCTCCCGCAGGGGCTCGCGCCAACACACTTGGCCCGCATGGCCATGGTGCGAGCAGCCGCCAGGCCTGGCCAGACCTTTGACCGCACTGCCTCCCGGACGGGCCGGGGCGGCCGTGTGGTCAGTCGTCTTCTGCCGGCCCTTGGACACACTCAGCATGGAAGCCATTCTCGTATCCACCGGTGTCGTCGCGCTCGGCGAGATGGGCGACAAGACACAGTTGTTGGCGATGCTGCTGGCGGCGCGCTTCCGCAAGCCCTGGCCGATCATCGCCGGCATCCTGGTGGCCACGCTGGCCAACCACGCCGCCGCCGGCGCCGTGGGCGGCTGGGTGGCCAGCGCGCTGGGCCCCGACGTGCTGCGATGGGTCATCGGCCTGTCTTTCCTGGCCATGGCAGCGTGGATGATGGTGCCCGACAAGCTCGACGACGAAGAAGCGCATCCAGCCAGCCGCTTCGGTGTCTTCGGCACCACGGTGGTGGCCTTCTTCCTCGCCGAGATGGGCGACAAGACACAGATCGCCACCGTGGCGCTGGCCGCGCGTTACCCCGACCTGGTGGCGGTGGTGGCCGGCACCACACTGGGCATGATGATCAGCAACGTGCCCGCCGTTTTCCTGGGCGACGCCATCGCCCGGAAGGTGTCGATGACGCTGGTGCACGGCATTGCCGCGGCCATCTTCGCGGCGCTGGGCGTGCTGACGCTGTTCAACGTCGGCAAGCTGTTCTGACGCGGCGCCTGCGGCGCCCGCTGCTACACTGCCGCGGGTCAGGAGAGAGCCCCGTACGACGCAGGTCGAGGGGGGCCGCCGAAGGCGCAGAGGTCAGGCTGGGTCCCCCTCGAACGCTCAGGCAAAAGGACTGACTTATTCACCTCACTGGAGAGCGGCTGTCGGCCCCGTCATCGGGAACGAACAGCCCACCGAAGGGGCAAGGCCTGCCGATCGCCCGGTGCGACGGGGCAGCGCTGAATCTCTCAGGTACCAAGGACAGCGAGGGCCCGGCACACCGCCATTGGCGGTGAAGCATCGACGCCCTCGAAAGGTTCTCCGCCATGTCCTCTGCGATGTCCTCCGCCGCGCCCGCCGCCCCCCTGCTCCAGACCCCGCTGCACGCGCTGCACCTTCGACTGGGTGCCCGCATGGTGCCCTTCGCCGGCTACGCCATGCCGGTGCAGTACCCGGCCGGCGTGATGGCCGAACACAAGCAGTGCCGCGAGGCGGCCGCGCTGTTCGATGTCTCGCACATGGGCCAGCTGCGGCTGGTGGGCCCCGACGCGGCCGCGGCGCTGGAAACCCTGGTGCCGGTAGACGTGATCGACCTCGGCGCAGGCAAGCAGCGTTATGCCTTCTTCACCAACGCCAGCGGCGGCCTGCTCGACGACCTGATGGTCGTGCGGCCCGACGCCGCGGCGCGCGCGGCCTTCGGCGACCTCTTCCTCGTCGTCAACGCCGGCTGCAAGGACGCCGACATCCGACACCTGCAGACCCACATCGGCCACCGCTGCAACGTGGTGCCGATGCCCGAGCGTGCGCTGCTCGCCTTGCAAGGCCCGCAGGCCGTGGACGCGCTGGCGCGACTGAACCCCGCCGTGGCCGCGATGACCTTCATGAGCGGCGGCGTGTTCGACCTGGCCGGCGTGGCCTGCTTCGTCACACGCTCGGGCTACACCGGCGAAGACGGCTTCGAGATCAGCGTGCCGGCCGACCACGCCGTCACGCTGGCCGAAGCGCTGCTGGCCCAGCCCGAAGTGAAGCCCGCCGGCCTGGGCGCGCGCGACACGCTGCGACTGGAAGCCGGCCTGTGCCTCTACGGTCACGACATCGACGAGACCACCAGCCCGGTCGAAGCCGGCCTCACGTGGGCCATCCAGAAGGCGCGCCGCCCTGGCGGCGCACGCGCCGGCGGCTACCCGGGCGCAGCGGCCATCGAGAGCCACCTTGCCGGCGCCGCGCCCAGCAAGCGTGTCGGCCTGGTGGGCCTGGAACGCGTGCCGGTTCGCGAAGGCACCGTGCTCTTCGACGCCCACAGCCGCAAGCTGGGCGTGGTGACCAGCGGCACGCTGGCGCCCACCGTCAACGAGCCCATCGCGATGGCCTACCTGCCGATCGACCATGCGCTGCCGCAGCACGAGGTCTACGCCGAGGTGCGTGGCAAACGCCTGCCGATGCGCGTGACACCCATGCCCTTTGCGCCGCACCACTACAAACGTTGACCCCCAAGCTCGCTCTCGCTCGCTGCCCCCCAAGGGGGCCGTCCCGCAGCGGCCCGGCGAAGCCGGTTCCGCGCGGGGAAACGTGATCGGTATCCCTCCCGCCCCTTCGTTCCCGTCTGCCACAAGGAAGCCACCCATGACCACCATGTACACCCCCGACCACGAGTGGATCAACATCGAAGACCACGAAGCCGCCGTCGTCGGCATCACCCACCACGCGCAGGACGCGCTGGGCGACGTGGTCTTCGTCGACCTGCCCGAGGTCGGCCGAAGCTACAAGAAGGGTGAAGTGACCGGCGTCGTCGAAAGCGTGAAAGCCGCTGCCGACATCTACATGCCGGTCAGCGGCGAAGTGGTCGAGGTCAACACCGCGCTCAAGGATGACCCCTCGCTGGCCAACACCGACCCGCTGGGCCATGGCTGGTTCTTCAAGGTGCACATCACCGACATGGCCGAGTTCGACGCGCTGATGGACCCACCGGCCTACGACGCGCTGCTCAAGACACTGTGAGCCCTGTCTTGGGCTGAAACCCTTGCGCTGAACCCCCGCCCTGAACCACCTGCCCTGCCCGCCTGGAATACCGCCATGTTGATGTCTGCCCTGAAGCCGCTTGGTGAGCTCGAGAACGCCACCGAGTTCGCCGCCCGCCATATCGGCCCTTCCGCCGAAGACGAGGCGCTGATGCTCGGCACCATCGGCGCCGGTGTCCCGAACTTCACGCGCCGGGCGCTCATCGAGGCCATCGTGCCGCGCGCCATCGCACGCGCCAAGCCGATGGACCTGCCGGCCCCGCTGGGCGAGGCGCAGGCGCTGGCCGAACTGAAAGCCCTGGCGGCGCAGAACCAGGTGCTGAAGAGCTTCATCGGCCAGGGTTACCACGGCACGCACACGCCGGGCGTCATCCTGCGCAACATCCTCGAGAACCCGGCCTGGTACACGGCCTACACGCCCTACCAGGCCGAGATTTCGCAAGGCCGCATGGAAGCGCTGGTGAACTTCCAGACCATGGTCTGCGAGCTCACCGGCATGGCCATGGCCAACGCGTCGATGCTCGACGAAGCCACCGCCGCCGCCGAGGCGATGACACTCGCCAAGCGCAGCGTGAAGAACAAGAGCAGCACCTTCGTCGTGGCGGGCGACTGCCACCCGCAGACCATCGAAGTCATCCAGACGCGCGCCGCGCCGCTGGGCCTGACCGTTGCGGTAGCCAACTCGGAGACCGAGTGGGACGCACTGATCGCCGGCGGCGACTACTTCGCCGCGCTGATCCAGCTGCCCACCACCGACGGCAGCGTGCACGACCTGCGCCAGGAAGCCGCTCGCATCCACGCCCACCAGGCCGCCTTCATCGTTGCGGCCGACCTGCTGGCGCTGACGCTGATCACGCCGCCGGGTGAACTTGGCGCCGACATCGCGTTGGGCACCACGCAGCGCTTCGGCGTGCCGATGGGCGGTGGCGGCCCGCACGCCGCCTACCTGGCCTGCCGCGACGAGTTCAAGCGCAGCCTGCCCGGCCGGCTGGTCGGCGTCAGCATCGACACGCACGGTGCGCCGGCCTACCGGCTGGCACTGCAGACGCGTGAACAGCACATCCGCCGCGAGAAGGCCACCAGCAACATCTGCACGGCGCAGGTGCTGCTGGCCGTCATCGCCAGCATGTACGCGGTCTACCACGGGCCTGCGGGCCTGAAGCGCATCGCGCAGCGTGTGGCCAGCTACACGACCGTGCTGGCCGAGGGCCTGCGTTCGCTGGGCGTGAAGGTGGTCAACGCCTGCGCCTTCGACACTTTGACGCTCGACACCGGCGCGGCCACCACCGAGATCGCCACGCGCGCCGTGGCGCAGGGCATGAACCTGCGCCGCTACCGCGAGTGGGGCGACACCATGCTCGGCATCTCGCTGGACGAAACGACCACGCGCGACGACATCCGCGCGCTGTGGGCGCTGTTCGCAGCGCCCGGCCAGGCGCTGCCCGACTTCGCGGCCTTCGAGGGTGGCATCGAGCCGATGATCCCGCCGGGCATGCGCCGAAGCAGCAGCTTCCTGACACACCCGGTGTTCAACACCCACCACAGCGAAACACAAATGCTGCGCTACATCCGCAGCCTGTCGGACAAGGACCTGGCGCTGGACCGCAGCATGATCCCGTTGGGCAGCTGCACGATGAAGCTCAACGCCACCAGCGAGATGATCCCCATCACCTGGCCCGAGTTCGCGAACGTGCACCCCTTCGCGCCGCGCGAACAGCTGGCCGGCTACTGGGCGATGAACGACCAGCTCTGCGCGTGGCTGAGCCAGGCCACGGGTTACGCCGGCGTGAGCCTGCAGCCCAACGCGGGTTCGCAGGGTGAATACGCCGGCCTGCTGGTCATCCGGGCCTTCCACGAAAGCCGCGGCGAAGGCCACCGCAACATCTGCCTGATTCCCGAAAGCGCGCACGGCACCAACCCGGCCAGCGCGCAGATGGCAGGCATGACGGTGGTCGTCACCAAGTGCGATGCCATGGGCAACGTCGACATGGACGACCTGCAGGCCAAGTGCGAACAGCACAGCGCGAACCTGGCGGCGGTGATGATCACCTACCCCAGCACCCACGGTGTGTTCGAGGTGCGCGTGAAGGAGCTCTGCGCGCTGGTGCACCAGCACGGCGGGCGGGTGTACGTGGACGGCGCCAACATGAACGCGCTGGTGGGCGTGGCCGCGCCGGGCGAATTCGGCGGCGACGTGAGCCACCTCAACCTGCACAAGACCTTCTGCATCCCGCACGGCGGTGGCGGCCCGGGCGTGGGGCCGGTGGCGGTGGTGGCCGACCTGGTGCCCTTCCTGCCCGCGCACCGCACGGCGGGCGTGGGCGGTGAGCACAGCGTGGGCGCGGTGAGCGCGGCGCCGCTGGGCAACGCCGCGGTGCTGCCCATCAGCTGGATGTACTGCCGCATGATGGGCGCCGACGGCCTGCGCGACGCCACCGAGGTGGCGATCCTTTCCGCCAACTACATCGCCGCGCGCCTGGCCGAACATTACCCGGTGCTGTACTCGGGTGGCGACGCCACGCTCAAGGGCGGTGGCGTGGCGCACGAGTGCATCCTCGACATCCGCGGCCTGGCCAAGACCAGCGGCGTGGGCGCCGAAGACGTGGCCAAGCGCCTCATCGACTACGGTTTCCACGCACCGACGCTCAGCTTCCCGGTGGCCGGCACGCTGATGATCGAGCCCACCGAAAGCGAGCCGCTGGCCGAGCTGGACCGTTTTGTCGACGCGATGATCGCCATCCGCGGCGAGATCGCACGGGTCGAGCGCGGTGACTGGCCGCAGGACGACAACCCGCTGAAAAACGCGCCACACACCGCGCCGGCGCTGCTGGCGGCGGAATGGCCCCACGCCTACAGCCGCGAAGAAGCGGCCTACCCGCTGGCCAGCCTGCGCCGGCAGAAGTACTGGTCGCCGGTGGGGCGCGTCGACAACGTCTACGGCGACCGCAATCTGTTCTGCAGCTGCGTGCCGCTGAGCGCCTACAGCGACTGACCCCCGCAGCCGGTGCCCGCGCCCAGCGGCACGGGCGCGCGGCTGCGCCGCCGGCCTTTCCGCACCGAGACCCGCCGCCCGAAAGACAGAGGGCGCAGGAAACCTGGGCAAAGTCAGGCCGAAGCTGGCGGACTTGTCAGACGGCAAGACGCCGGAGAGCGCGCATGGGCGGGAGCTTCCGGCCCTTTCGCATCTCGATCCCTGGAATGCGACTTTCGTCGCCTGGCGGGTGACAGCGCCCGGCTGGCGCGGCATCGTTCCGCCTCACTTTCACCCCGGGGCCCGGAATGAAAAGACGAGACCTGTTCTCCGCCATGGCAGGCAGCGCCTGGCTGGTCGCCTGTGGCGGCGGCGGTGGCAGCCCCGGCGTGCCGCCGCTTCAGCTTGAACGCGAGGTCGAAGGCCGCGCCGTGGTGAAGCTGGCGAGCAGCACTGCCGGGGGCACGACCGGGCTGGTGGCCCTGGACGAGCAACTGGTCTCGCTGGCCGAGTTCGGGCCGAAGCGCACGCTGGTGGTGACACCTGCCAATGGCTCCGCGCTGCGCCGCATCGACGCGCCCGAGGGCTGGTCGCTGGTGGACTTCACGCTGCACCCGGCGGGTGACATCAGCGCCGTGCTGACCCAAGGCGGCCTCGTACGCCTGTGGCGCATGGACGCGCTGGGCGCGCTGAAGCGCGACCAGCCCTACACCGACGCCCTGGTGTCCAGCGACGCCTGCTTCGACGCCGGTGGCGCCATCGATCCTCACGCGCTGCAACCCGTGCTGACACGTGATGCAGCGCGCGTGTTTGCGCTGGGAGACAGCCTGCTGCTGGTGCTGCGCACGGGCCTCAACGCAGTGGTGGCCTACCGCCTGGATGACACGGCCGATGGCTATGTGCGCGCGTGGCGCACGCTGGTGGAGCCCGGCGGTGGCGTCGCCGGGCGCTTCCTCACCAGCGGCAGCCACGATGTCTTCGACCAGTTGGTCAACCACGCGCAGTTCCGTGCCGACCTGGCTGCAGACGGCACGCTGGCCGTCGGCGTGGTCAACGCCAGCAACGCCGTCTTCGAGGGTCACGCCTGGCACTTTGGCGAAGCCATCGCGGCGGACTACGGCCTCATCGTCACGCGCATCGCGCCCGACGGCCGGCGTCTGGGCAGCCGCATCGTGCCAACAGAGCAGTTGTCGGAACTGCACGGCCTGCGCGCCGTGCTCGGAGGCTTCATGGTGGCCGGCCGCGTGCGCACGGCGCGGCTGGCGGACGGCAGCGGCTGGAATGCCTTTGTCGCGCGTGTGGGCAGCGACGGCAGCGGCGGCGCGGTGCAGGTGATCGACGTCGATCGCGGCGATGTCTTGTTCGACGTCGCCGCGCTGCCGCAGGGTGGTTATGTGGCGGTGGGCAGCACCGGCTGGACGCAGAACCCGGGCGGCGCCAGCATCAGCGAAGACGCCGCGCCCCTGCTGGTGACGCTGGCCGCCGACGGTCGGCTGCAGCAGCGGGTGGCCGTGCCGGGTGGGCCGCGCAACAACCAGCTGCGCGCGGTGCTCAACCACGGCGGGCTCTGGCTGCTGGGCGGGCAGCGCAACGGCCCGGGCACACATTCCGGCGATGCCAATGCCTCACTGATCCGGGCTGACGGTTTTGTGGCCCGCGCGCCGGCCTTCTGAACGTGCCCGCTGCCGCCGCCTCTACACCTACACGGGCCGTGCGGGCCGTCGAAGCCGACCGGCGGGCTTCACACTCCACTGCCCGAACCGGTCGCGCGGTTGTCTGAAGATGGCGGTGCAAGCGACGCCAGGTGATGTGCATGCCGGCACACCAAGGGGGTTCGCGGCGGCGGCATCGTGGCAGCGGCCCCCGTGGCCGCCTCGGGCTCAGCCCGCCATGCCCAGCACATCGGCCTCGTCGCGACCGAGCAGCGCCTTCAGCAAGGGGGGCTCGAAGTGGCGCTTGACGGTGATGGCGTAGAAGGTCTCCACCAGGTCAGGCACGACGCAATACTCCACCAGCTGACGGGTCTGCAACTCGTCACGCACGACCACGGTCGGCACCAGCGCCACCGCCCCGGAGTCGCGGGCCAGCAGGCGCAGCAGCGCCATGTCGTCGACCTCGGCCAGCACGTGGCAGCGCAGGCCATGCTGCTCGCACAGCAGGTCGAAACCGGCGCGCACGTCGCTGTCGCGGCCAGGCAGCAGCAGCGGCACTTCCGCCAGCTCTTCGGGGAATCGAAAGGCCCGCCGCTTGGGCCGCGGCTTGCCGACCAGGCTGACCGGTTGGCGCGCGATGCTGCGCGAACGCCAGGGGTGGTCGGCGTCGGCATGCACGCGGCGATTCGACAACACCACATCGAGCGCATGCACACGCAGGCGCGGCAGCAGGTCTTCCAGGCTGCCTGATTGCAGGACGAGCTCGACGTCGCTGCGCGACAGCAGCGGCTTGACGAAGTTCTCCTGGAAGTTGCGGGACAGCGTGGCCACAGCGCCGATGCGCAGCACCTGCCGGTGTTGCCGCACGCCGTCGCGCAGCAGCGCCACCAGTTCGTTGCCTGACGTGAAGATGTCCTGCGCGTAGCTCAGCGCCAGGCGTCCGGCCTCGGTCAGCTGCAGGCTGCGCCCGCTGCGCGTGAACAGCGCCTGCCCCAGTTCGTCCTCGAGCAGCTTGATCTGCGCCGACAGCGCCGACTGCGACACGTGCAGGTGGGCCGCCGCGCGCGTCAGGTGGCCTTCACGGGCGACGGCCCAGAAGTAGTGCAGGTGGTGGTAGTTCAGGCGGGCCATCGTCCATACGTTCTTTTTTACAGAACGTATTGTGCCTATCTATGCATTTTACTTGGGCCTGGATCGTCGGCACAGTCGCGCCCAGTCCCACCCGAGAAGACCCGACCGATGGAATCGCTGCTCCCCGACCTGCCCGCCGCGCGGACCGCATTGCTGGCTGCGGTGCCCCTGTTGTACCTGGCGGCCACCGCGTCCGCGCTGTCGCCGGCCGGCACCGACGCGCGTCGCTGGTCGTGGGCACGGCGCTGTTCGACAGCCGCCGTTGTCGCGGCCCTGTTGTCGCTGTTGTGGCTGGTGGCGGCAGGCGCCGGGCTGGGACGCGGCCCCGCACTGCTGATGCTCGGCGAGGCCAGCGCGCTGCACCTGAGCCTGCGCAGCGACGCGCTCGGCGGCGTGATGCTGGTGCTGGTGGCCGCCCTGGGCTGGGTCATCGTCCGCTACTCGCAGCCTTACCTCGGCGGCGAGCGCGGCCAGCCCCGCTACCTGCGCAGCCTGATGCTGACGCTGGCGGCGGTGACATTGCTGGTGCTGAGCAACAACCTGCTGGTGCTGGCCGCGGCGTGGATCGCCACCAGCCTGGCGCTGCACGGTCTGCTGACCTTCTTCGACCAGCGGCCGCAGGCCCTGATCGCCGCGCACAAGAAGTTCATCGCCAGCCGCGTGGCCGACCTGTGCCTGCTCGGCGCCATCGTGCTGGTCGGGCGTGAGCTCGGCACGCTGGAGATCGACCAGGCGGTGGCTGCGGCCGCCGCGCTGCCGGCCACGCCCGGCACGCTGCAGGCCGCGGCGCTGCTCTTCGTGGGCGCTGCCCTGCTGAAGTGCGCGCAACTGCCGGTGCACGGCTGGCTGATCCAGGTGATGGAGGCGCCGACGCCGGTGTCGGCCCTGCTGCATGCCGGCGTCGTCAACCTCGGCGGCTTCCTGCTGATCCGGCTGGGCACGCTGGTGGCCGACGTGCCGGCGGCACAGGCCGTGCTGGTGGTGGCGGGCAGCGTCACCGCGGTGGTCGCGGCGCTGGTGATGATGACGCGCGTCAGCATCAAGGTCTCGCTGGCCTGGTCGACCTGCGCGCAGATGGGTTTCATGCTGATGCAGTGCGGCCTGGGCCTGCATGACCTGGCGCTGCTGCACCTGGTCGCGCACTCGCTGTACAAGGCGCACGCCTTCCTCGGCGCCGGTGGCGCGGTCGAGCAGAACCGGCTGCGCCAGATGACGCCGCCGCTGCCACCACTGGCCGCCGCGGCCTGGCTGCTGGCGGCGCTGGGCGGCGGGGTGCTGGTTGGCGCGGCAGCGCTGGCGTGGGGCCACGCACCCGCACAACTGTGGTCTCAGACGCCGGCCCTGCTGGTGGTGGGCGGCATCGTCGCGCTGGCGCTGACGCCGCTGCTCGCCGGCCCGGTGGCGCGCGCCGGCCTGCCTTGGATGCTGCTGGCGGCGGCCGCTGCGTTCACGGTGGCCTTCGTCTACTTCGGGCTGCACGCCGGCTTCACGCGCTGGCTCGGCGCCGCGCAGGTAGGCGCTGCGCCGGGGATGGGGCTGGTGGTGTGGGTGCTCGGCTGCTTCGGTCTGCTGTTCGTACTGCAAGGCGCGGTGCGCGCCCGGCCCGACGGCGCCCTGGCCCGTGGGCTCTACCCCTGGCTGTTCTCGGGCCTGTACCTCGACGAACTCTTCACCCGGCTGACCTTTCGCCTCTGGCCTGCCGGCCTTCCGCCTGCCCGGTTGCCGCCGGCCCCCACACCGCCGATGCCGGCGAGCCCTGCCACCCCACCCACCGGAGTCTGACGATGAACACCGCCGTCGAAGCCATCGCCCCGGCCCACGGTGCGCCCGCCGCACCATCCTCGCCGTCCACGGTGCGCCCGGCCATCGACGCCGCCTGCGCCCGCATCGCGCCGACCTGGCCGCTGGACCGCTTCATCGCCGTCAACCCCTACTGGGGCCAGCTCGAAAGGCCGATCACACACGCTGCCGCGCAACTGGCCGGCCTGTCGGGCAGCCCGATGCTGATGCCGCGCCAGTGGTTCGCCGAACAGTGGCACGCCGGGCGCATCGGCACCGAACACCTGCAGGCGGCCATCGACTCGGCCGGGGCCCGCACCACGGTGGCTGAACTGGTGGCCAGCCTGGACGCGCCCGCAGCCTTGCCGGCGCGGCTGCCGCTGGCCAGCGACCTGGTCGATGCCGCGCGCGACCTCGGCCACGCAATGGCCTGGCGCGACACCATCGCCCACCACGTCAGCCAGTGCTGCGCGGCCTACTTCGACCAGGGCCAGGCGGCCTGGGGGCCGGACCGCTCGGGCGGCCTGTACCCGAGCTGGCTGCGCCAGTCGGCGCACGACTTCAGCCCGGCCCTGCTGATGGGGGACACCGGCTTCACCGTTCGGCTGGCGGCGCTGCCGACGGACCCGTTGGCGCTGATCGATGCCGCCACGCGGGCGCTGCACATCTCCGAGACTTCGCGCGAGGCCTACTACACGGCGCTGCTGATGAGCATCAACGGCTGGGCCTCGTGGTGCGCCTACCAGCGCTGGCAGGCCCGGCTGGAACAGAAGGACGACGACCAGATCGTGCACCTGCTCGCCGTGCGGCTGGCCTGGGAATGGCTCCTGCAGCAGGGCCACCCGCAAGTGGCCGTGGCCGACGGCCTGGCCGCCGCCTGGCGCAGCTGCGACGCGGTCTTCGCCCATGCCCAGGCGGCGCTGCACACCGACTGGCTGTGGCAGGAGGCACTGGAACGCAGCTACCAGGCACCGCTGTGTCGCGGGCTGATGAAGGCGCCAGCGCCGCCGGCCCGTGCCGAAGCGCCCGCCGTGCAGGCCGTGTTCTGCATCGACGTGCGCTCCGAGGTCTACCGCCGGGCCCTCGAAGCCGCCAGCCCGGCGGTGCAGACGCTGGGCTTTGCCGGCTTCTTCGCGATGTTCGTCGCGTACCGGCCGCTGGGCAGCGAGATGGTGCGGCCGCAGTTGCCCGGGCTGCTGGCGCCCGGGCTGTGCATCACAGACGAATGCGACGACGAGTGCGATTCACCGGCGCTGGGCCAGGTGCTGAGCAAGAAGCGCAAAGCCAAGCTGCTGTGGCGCCAGCAGTGGCAGAGCTTCCAGGGCGGCGCCGGCTCGGCCTTCTCCTTCGTCGAAGCCTGCGGTCTGCTCTACGCGGGCAAGCTGTTCAAGGGCAGCACCGGCGGCGACCCGAAGGCCCGCCCGGTGGAGCAGACCGGCCTGCCGCCCGAACAGCTGGCCCGCCTGCGGCCGCGCCTGCCCACCCACGGCGGCCCCGACACCGAAGCGCGCGTGACCATGGCCGCCACCGCACTCGGCGCGATGGGCTTGGCGCGTGAGATCACCGGCAATGCAGCAGGCGGCCTGGCGCGCCTGGTGCTGCTGGCCGGCCACGGCAGCACCAGCGCCAACAACCCGCACGCGGCCGGCCTGGACTGCGGCGCTTGTGGCGGCCAGACCGGTGAAGTCAACGCACGCGCGCTGGCGCGGGTGCTCAACGACCCGGCCGTGCGCGCCGGTCTGCGCCGCCGCGGCATCGACGTGGCGGACACCACGCAGTTCGTGGCCGGGCTGCACAACACCACCACCGACGACCTGCTGCTCTACGACACCGACCTGCTCCCGGCCAGCCATGCGGCCGACATCGCCACGCTGCGCGGCTGGCTGCGCAGCGCCGGCGAGACCGCCCGCGCCGAACGCGCCGCGTCGCTCGGGCTGGCCCACCTCGCCACCGACCGGGCCGCACTGCGCCGGGCCATCACCGAGCGCACCAGCGACTGGGCGCAGGTGCGGCCCGAGTGGGGGCTGGCCGACAACGCCAGCTTCATCGTCGCGCCGCGCTCGCGCAGCCGCCACCTGAAGCTCGACGGGCGCAGCTTCCTGCACGACTACGCCTGGCCCCTCGACCCCGGCTTCAAGGTGCTGGAGCTGATCATGACCGCACCCATGGTGGTGACGAACTGGATCAACCTGCAGTACCACGCCAGCAGCGTCGACACGCGGCGCTACGGCAGCGGCAACAAGGTGCTGCACAACGTGGTCGGCGGCAATGTCGGAATTTTCGAGGGCAACGGTGGCGACCTGCGCATCGGGCTGCCGATGCAGTCGCTGCACGACGGCGAGCAGCTGCGCCACACGCCGCTGCGGCTGAGCGTGTTCATCCAGGCGCCGCAGCAGCCCATCGACGACATCGTCGCGCGCCACGCCACGGTGCGCCACCTGCTCGACCACCAGTGGCTGCACCTGTTCAGGCTGGACGACGTCGAAGGCGTGTGGCGCTACATCCCTGGCGGTGGCTGGCAGGCGGTGGCGTCAGGCCCCGCGGCTTGCCGCGACAGCCGGTCACCTTCCGGAGTGCCGACCCGCCGCAGCGACCCCGCTGTACCGAGCTGATGTCGCAGCCCGAGCCCGCGGGTCTCGAGGCTCGCGTGCCCGCGCCGCCCCCGTGGACGCGGTGAACTGGGCCGGCGTCGACCCGCGCGAAGCCGGTCACGGCGGCGTCGCCCTGCCCGCCCCGCTTCACGCGATTCGGCCTGCCCAGCCGCCCGAGATGAACTGCCCACGCTGCCAGGCCGCCACGCCCCCCGGCGGCCGTTTCTGCGCCCAATGCGGCGCGCCGCTGCCGGGCCAGGACAGCGCAACGCGGACCACGCGCCGCCAGATGACCGTGCTGTTCTGTGATCTGGTCGGCTCGACCGACCTGGCCCAGCGCATCGACCCCGACGACCTGCTCGCGGCATTGCAGCGCTACCACGACACCGTGCGCCTCATCAGCGCACGCTTCGGCGGTTATGTGGCGCGCATCGTCGGCGACGGCGTCGACGTCCATTTCGGTTACCCGGAGGCGAACGAAGACGACGCGGCGCGCGCCCTGCACGCGGCGCTGGCCATGGCCGCCGAGGTGCCGCGCATCGAAGCCGCCCCCGGCGAGGCGCTGTCGCTGCGCATCGGCCTGGCCACCGGCCTGGTGGCCATCAGTGCGGGCCAGGGCATCGCAGTGGCGGGCTCCACGCCCAATCTGGCCGCGCGTGTCCAGGCCACCATGCCGCCGGGCGGCATCGGCGTTGCGCCCGGCACGCGGCGCATCGCCGGCGCGCAGTTCGAGTTCGACGACCTCGGCAGCCAGGCCTTGAAGGGCTTCGACGCGCCGGTGGCCATCAGCGGCCTGCGCCGGGCGCTGAGTCTGGACAGCCGTTCCGCCTGGCGCGGACGCGACGCCAGCCTGCCGATGGTCGGCCGCGAGGCCGAGCTCGCCGCCTTGCTGACGCTCTGGCAGCGTGCCAGCGCCGGGCGCACCTGCGGCGCCTTGGTGCTTGGCGAGGCGGGCCTGGGAAAGTCGCGCCTGGCGACGGCCCTGGACCAGGCCCTGCCGCCGCAGGGCCACACCCTGCTGCGGCTGCAGTGCTCACCCTTCCACGTCAACAGCGCGCTCCAGCCCTTTGTGCAGCACCTGGCGGCGGCGGCGGGCCATGCCCGAGGTGATTCCGCCGACGAGCAGCTCGACAAGCTCGAAGCCCAGCTGGCCATCGCCGGCATCGACGACCCGCGTGAATGCGCCCTCATCGCGTCCTTGCTCGGCGTGCCCTTCAGCGAGCGCTACCCGCCGCTGGCCATGCCGCCACCGCTGCAGCTGCAGCTCACCAAGGAAGCGCTGAAGCGCTACTTCTCGGGCCTGTCACAAGCCCGCGTGGCCACGGCCTCCGAGCGCACGCTGTCGAACTACTTCGTCGGTCTGGCCGAGGACCGACCGCTGCTGATGGTGTTCGAGGACATGCACTGGGTCGACCCGACCTCGCTCGAGCTCGTCGACCTGCTGCTGTCCAGTGGCGACACCTCGCCCATCCTGCTGCTGATGACGGGCCGGCCTGTTTTCCCGTCGCCCTGGCGTGACGGCGAGAACTTCAACCAGCTCGCCTTGCAGCGCCTGCCCGACGCCGACGCGACGGCGGTGGCGGCGCAGCAGTCGCAGCGCGCCGAGCTGCCGGCCGAGTGGCTGGCCAGTATCGTCGAGCGCAGCGACGGCGTGCCGCTGTTCATCGAAGAGATGACGCGCATGCTGATCGAGCGGCGCGACGCCCCCGCCGCCGGCGGCGCACGCGCCGTGCCCGACACCCTGATGGACCTGCTCACCGAACGGCTCGACCGCCTGCCGGCCGCTGCGCGGCAGCTGGCCCAGGTGGCGGCAGTCATCGGCCGTGAATTCGACCGCGAACTGCTGGCGGCGGTCTTGCCTGTCGACGGTGCAGTGCTGCACGCCGGCAGGCACGGCGCGCCGCCCGACGGTCTGCAGGACGGCGTGCAGGCCATGCTCGACAGCGGCCTGGTGCTGACCGGCAGCGCCGATGGCCAGCGCCTGTTGTTCAAGCACGCGCTGGTCGAGGACACGGCCTATGCCTCGATCCCGCCCAAGCGCTGTAGCGAGCTGCACGGCCGCGTTGCCGACGCGCTGCTCACCCGCTTCGAGGACCGCGTGGCGCAGCAGCCCGAACTGGGAGCGCGCCACCTCACACGCGCCGGGCGTGGCCTGCAGGCCGCCAGCTGGTGGCAGGCCGCGGGCGGCCAGGCCCTGTCGCGCGGCGCACCACGCGAGGCCGCCGGCCACTTGCGGGCTGGCGTCGCGGCGCTGCAGGGCGTACCGGCGGGCCCTGAACGCGATGCCGCCGAGCTCGGCCTGCTGTCGATGCTGGGGCCGACGACCATGGTGCTGCTGGGCCCGGGCAGTGCCGAGTTCGGCGCCGTGCCTGCGCTACGGCCGCGTCTCCGGCGACCTCAACCCCGTGCACACCACGGCGCTGGCGGCGCGCCTGTTCGGCTACCAGCGCCCGTTCGTCCAGGGCCTGTGCACGGCCAACCACGTGCTGGTGGCCCTGACCCGGGCGTCGCCCGTGCCATTGCAGCAGTTCCGCATCACGTTTTCGCAGCCGGTGTTCACCGGGCAGCCGTTCGACATCCTGTTCACGGAGGCTGCGTTCGAGGTGCTCGACGGGCAGTCGGCCGTCCTGGCCCACGGCCAGTTCGAGCGCGCGGCCGTCCAGGGCGCCGACCCAGGCTGACGGTCTGTTCGGTCGGCGAGCTGCGATGCAGTGTCGCCCTTTGCGCCCGGCGTAGACGGCCAGGCCGGCCCAGGATGCGACCGGCCGACCCGCAGCCTTCGGTCTACGCTGAGAGCATGGCTTCAAATCCGGTCTCGAGTGCACGCCATGCCGGGCCGGTCGACAAGGCTGGGATGGTCTTCTCGCAGGTAAAGAAGCGGCCCTTCTCAAGCGTCAAGAAGTCCGTGAGGCCGGCCGGGCGGTCGAGTTCGTGGATCGGCACGAGACTCGACGCTCGAAAATCTGCTCCCGATCACAGCGAGCGCCTGCTAAGATTGTTAACAATCTGCTTATCGACATCATTACAGAACTCGCGTTGGCGGGTGGCAGAGACTCAGTCAGGAGACCCCATGGCCAAGCGTGTCGAAGTTCTTTCCGAAATCACCGGCAATGTCTGGAAGGTCGTGGCCACCGCAGGCCAGCGGGTCGAAGAGGGTGAGGTGCTGGTGATCGTCGAGTCCATGAAGATGGAGATCCCGATCGAGGCGCCTTGCGCCGGCACGCTGGCCGAACTCTCGTGTCGCGAGGGAGAGGCCATCCAGGAAGGTGCAACCGCCGGATTCATCGAGGTCGCCTGATGGTGCGCGCGACGCGTCCGGGTGCGCTTCCTGCCGAGGAAGCCCTGTACCGCCTGTGGGAGGGCGCAGTGGCATTCCGCCTCTTCGCCGAGGGCTCGCAGCCCACGCTGACCGTCCCCGAGCAGATCGCGGCCTCGATCGGCGAACGCATCATTTCAGGAGCGCTGCCGCCGGGCGCCCGCATCCTCGAGCAGGAACTGGCGGCCGAGTTCGCAGTCAGCCGCGGCCCGGTACGCGATGCGGTGCGGATCCTCGAGCGTGAGGGCCTGGTGACGATCCTGGCCCGGCGCGGCGCCGTGGTGACCGACCTGTCGGCCAACGAGGTGCGAGAGATCTTCGAAATCCGGGCCGGCCTGCTCGAAATCGTCGCGCGCAAGGTGGCCGCCGCGCGTGATCCGGAACTGACTGCGCTGCTCAGGGCGGGTGTCGCCCGCCTCACCAGGCTGGCCAGCGTGTCGGACGACCAGGGTGCCTACGCCGAAACCTCGTACCGGCTTTCGATCATGTCCGTGCGCGTGTGCGGCAATGGCCGGCTGACGCGGATGCTGGTCGCGTTGAGCCTGCAGACGCTGCGTTACGCCAAGTTGAGCCTGGCCACTCAGGCGCGCCGCCGGCAATCGGCCGCCATGTGGACCGAAGCACTGGCCGCACTCGAAGCCGGCGACGCGCCGAAATACATCCGTCTGGCGCGCAAACGGGTCGAACAGTCCGGCGCGGAAGCTGCGCGCCTGCTGGGCGACGCGACCGCCGCCGCGGCACCGAACGCCACCGCGGCAGCCCACAAGGAGCCGGCATGAACGCCGCTTCAGTGGCTGCGACGCCGGCCGGCGCTGGTGCACAGGGGCCGCTCAAGGGCCTCAAGGTCGTCGAGATCTGTTCGACCATCGCCGGGCCGGCGTGCGCCCGGATGATGGCCGACTTCGGCGCCGACGTGATCAAGATCGAGCCGCCGGAAGGCGATGCGGTGCGGCAGATGGGGCGCCACGAAGGCGATGTGTCGCTGTACGCGGCCGCAATCCTGCGCGGCAAACAATCGGTGGCCATCGACCTCAAGCACGACGAGGGCCGTCGCCTGGCCCTGGAGATCATCCGCGGCGCCGACATCCTGGTCGAGAACAACCGGCCCGGCGTGATGGAACGCCTCGGGCTGGGCTACGAGGCGCTCTCGGCCATCAACCCGGGGCTCGTCATGGTACGCATCTCGGGTTATGGGCAGGACGGCCCGTACGCGGAACGACCGGGCTACGGCGCGATCTGCGAAGCCGTGGGTGGGGTGCGCCACATGACCGGCGACCCCGACCGACCGCCCGCCCGCGTCGCGCTGGCCACCACCGATTACCTCACCGCCACCTACGCTTCGTTCGGCGCCATGATGGCGATCGTCGATCGATTTCGTACCGGGCGCGGCCAGGTGGTGGATGTGGCGCTGTACGAAGCCGCGTTCTCGCAGATGGAGCCTCACGTGCCAGCGTACGAGCGCCTGGGCTGCGTGCCCGCGCGGGTCGGGCCCAACCTGCCGTCGATGGCGCCCAACAGCCTGTACCCGACCCGCGATGGCGACTGGATGCTGATCGCCGCCAACAGCAACCCGACCTTCGCTCGCCTTGTCGGCGCCATGGGCCAACCGGACTTGCTGACCGATCCACGGTTCTGCGACATCCGCATCCGCGGCACGCCCGACAGCATGAAAGCCATCGACGCACTGGTTGCGCAATGGACTCGCACACTCGATGCCCTGCCGCTGGAAGCCTTGCTGCGCCAGGCCGAGGTGCCTTCGTCGCGCATCTACACCATCGCCGACATCTACCAGGACCCGCACTACGCCGCCCGCGACATGCTGGTGCAGGTACCGCACCCGCAACTCGACCACACCACGCAGGTGGGCGTCGTTCCCAAGCTGTCGGCGACACCCGGCGGCATTCGCCACACCGGGCCGGCGATCGGCGCCGACACCGACGCCGTGCTGCGCTCGCTCGGCCTGCGCGACGAGCAGATCGCCGCCCTGAGACAGAGCGGGACGGTGGCCGGCCCCGAGCCCCTTCCTGCAGCACGCTGAGTTGATCATCGACCTCATGAGAAAGACCGAATGAAGGACCTCGACGCCGATGCACTCGCCCATGGCCGCGAAACGGGCCCTGCGGCCAACGACGGCGAATGGGCCACCGAACTGGCGGAACTCGCAGTGCGGCGCGAACAGGCCGCGGCCATGGGCGGCCCGGACGCGCTGGCCAAGTTCAAGGCGCGCGGGCGCTGGAATGCGCGCGAGCGCATCGACATGCTGTTCGATGCCGGCACCTTCCGCGAACTCGGCCGCATCACCGGCAAGGGGACCTACAACGCAGACGGCAGTTTTGTGTCGATGTCGCCGGTCAACGCCATCATCGGCAGCGGCCGCATCGAAGGCCGCAAGGTGACCGTCTCGGCGGACGACTACACGCTGAGAGCAGGGTCCTCCGAAGCAACGATCTCCGACAAGTGGGTCTACGCCGAGCGCATGGCGCTCGAACTGCGCATGCCGCTGGTGCGCCTCGTGGACACCGCTGGCGGCAGCGTCAAGCTGCTCGAGCAGAGTGGCCACGCGAAGATTCCAGGTTATGCCAACTGGCCCGTGGTCGACCTGCTGTCTGCCGTCCCGGTGGTGGGCGTGGCGTTGGGCGCCTGTGCGGGTCTGGGTGCCATCAAGGTGCTGATGTCGCACTTCTCGGTGATGGTGCGCGACCAGGCCCAGGTCTTCGCGGCCGGCCCGCCGGTGGTCAAGCAGGCCTACGGCATCGACATCGACAAGAACGACCTCGGCGGCTGGAAGGTGCATCGACGCAGCGCGCTGGTTCACAACGAGGCAGACAGCGAAGCCGACGCCTTCTCCCAGGTTCGCCGCTTCCTTTCCTACCTGCCGCGCAACTCGTCGCAGTACGCCGCGCGCGGCCCCCGCACCGACGATCCGGGCCGCGCCGACGACTGGCTGAAGAACGCGATTCCGCACGATCGACGCAAGGTCTACGACCCCCGCAAGATCATGGCCTCGCTGTTCGATGCCGGTTCGCTCTTCGAGATCGGCCGTTACCAGGGGGGTTCAACCATCACCGCCCTGGCGCGGCTCGACGGGTTTGCAGTCGGCGTGCTGTGCAGCGACCCGCGGATCTCCGGCGGCGCGATGACCACCGCTTCGGCCTGGAAGATCGAACGTCACGCCAAGCTCTGCGACACCTTCGGCCTGCCCATGGTCCATCTCGTCGACCAGCCGGGCAACGCAACCGGCCCGGAGGCCGAACTGACCGGCACCCTGCTCGGCGCGGTGCGTGTGCTGACCACGCTCGAGGGGCTGCAGATTCCGTGGCTGTCGATCATCATGCGCCGCGCCTTCGGCATGGCGGGTGGCCTGCACGCGCCCAAGCACTTCCCGCAACTCAACCACCGCTTCGCGTGGCCGTCGGCCCGCTGGGGTTCCATCCCCGTAGAGGGTGGCGTGAGCGCGGCCTTCCGCAAGGAAATCGCCGAGGCCGCCGATCCGAAGGCGCACCAGGCCGAGCTGGAGGCCTACTACAACCGCATCGGCTCGCCCTTCAGAACGGCCGAGAAGTTCGCCATCCTGGACGTCATCGATCCCCGCGAAACCCGGGGCGTTCTCTGCGACTGGATCGACGACGCCTGGGAAGCCATGCTGGCGCGCCGCCGGCCCGGTGGCGGCAGCCCGCACTGAGCGCCGCTGACGAACCCCTCGATCAACAGGAGACAAATTGAACAAGATCACACGCGTCCTCGCAAGCCTGTGCACCGTCGCCGCCGCCTCGGCAACGCTGAGCGCCAGCGCGGCGGACGGCTGGCAACCCAGCCGATCCGTCGAATTCGTCGTGCCCTCGGGACCGGGTGCCGCCCTCGACACGGCGGCACGGCGGATGGCCGAACTGATGCAACGCAACAAGCTCATCGCCGAGACGATGGTGATTTCGAACCGCAGCGGGGCGGCCGGATCGATCGCCTTGCAGGTTCTGCAGCAGCACCCCGGTGATGCGCACTGGCTGTCGACATTCACCAGCGGCATGATCAACGCGCGGGTCATCGGTGGCGTCACGCCGACCTACGACGAGTTCACGCCGATCGCGGTGCTGCTGGAAGAGTCGATCGTCGTGGCGGTCCGTGCGGATTCGCCACTGCGAACGGCCCGCGATCTGGTCGACAAGCTCAAGGCGCAGCCCAACTCCCTGTCCATCGGCATCGCCACTTCGGTTGGCAACCACATTCATGTCGGCATTGCCAAGCCGCTCAAGGTTGCGGGGGTCGACATCTCGAAGCTGGCCATCATTCCGTTCAAGTCGTCCGCCGAATCGATCACGGCATTGCTGGGAGGACACATCGAGGCCGTCGCAGCGTCGACACCCAATGTCATCGCGCAACTTCAGGCCGGAAAGATTCGCGTGCTGGCCGTGGCCACGGCGGAGCGCCTGAAGGGTGCGCTGGCCTCGGTGCCGACGTGGACCGAGCAGGGTGTGCCGGCTGTCTACTCGTCGGTACAAGGCCTGCTGGGCCCCAAGGGGCTGACGCCCGACCAGGTGAAGTACTGGCAATCCAGGGTCCGTGCCGTCAGCGAACTGCCAGAGTGGAAACAGTTCCTCGCCAGCCAGAACTGGCGCCCGATGTTCATGGGCTCGGACGAGATGGAGCGTCTTCTGCAAACCGAGTTCGCAGCCACCAAGGCGACGATCGACGAGCTGAAACTGACTCGCAACTGAAGGCGGCATGCGTCTTCCCGGAAAGGCGCCGCCGCGGTTGAGAGGCATCACGCGGCCGGCAAGCTCACGGTGCGGGAACGTATCGGCAAGCTGCTGGACAAAGGCTCGTTCCGGGAAGTAGGCAAGCTGGCAGGCAAGGCGGTCTACACCGACGGCAAGCTGACGGGCTTCGAGCCCGCGCCCTGTGTGATGGGTCTCGGTGCCATCGACGGACGCACTGTTGCGGTCGCCGGCGGGAACTTCACGATCCGCGCAGACACCGGTTTCGGAAGCGACCGGCGCAAGGGCGGACAGGGCGGCTTCGTGGAGGATCTGGCTTTCGAGTACCGCATCCCGTGGGTCAAGCTGATCGACGGCACGGGCGGTTCGGTCAACACGGTCAGACGCAAGGGCTGCTCGGTCGCGCCCGGGTACGGCATGGACGGCTTCGAGCGCTCCGCATCGCTGCTCGGCGTGATGCCGGTCGACCCGCAAGTGGCGGCGCCAGGCCGCCCGAACTGGCCAACGCAGTAGCGGCAGCACGCATGCGCTGGGAGCCAGCCCCAACCGCCCAGCCCGCTGCGTGACCGGACAAGGTGCGCTCAGCGCAGCAGCGCCTTGCCCTGCCTGCCAGCCCTGGGTGTGCGTGCAGCCATCGGCTTCGGGACACCCGTGCAAAGCCGGAGAAAGTCGTCCGTACCCCGGCCAAGATGCTTGTCGCGGTGGAGCACGATCGCCAGACTCCGCTGGGCGGGCGGCAGACCGGTAGGCAATTCGACCAGCGTACCGTCGACCAGCGCCGCCGAGACGGCGTAGCGCGACATGCAGCTGATCGCCGTGCCCGTGGCGATCAGGCGCTTGATGGCTTCGGTGCTGCCGAACTCGAAGCCGACCTCGACCGGGCCCAGGTGTTCGTGCAGCCAGCGGTCGACCGCTTCACGTGTACCCGAGCCGGGCTCGCGCAATGCCCAGCTTGCATCGCGCAGCTTCTGCAGGTCGACACGGCGCGCCCGCGCCAGCGGGTGCCCGGCAGCGGCGACCACCACCATCTCGTCCGACAGCCAGGGCCGCAACACGAGGTCGGGATGGGTCTGCGGGCCCTCGATGAAGCCGACGTCGGCGCCGAAGGCGACGACGGACGCGATGACCTCGGAGGTGTTGCCAATCTGGATCTGCACCGGGCTCGTCGGGTGCTCGGCCTTCCAGCGCGCCACGATCTCGGGCAGCAGTACCTCTCCGATCGTCAGACTCGCCGCGACACGCAGGGGCGCGGCGTGTGCCCCGCGGAAGACCTGCTGGACCTCGGTCGCCTTGTCGAGCAGCGACGACGCCTTGGCCAGCAACATCCGGCCGTTCTCGTTCAGCACCAGCCGCTGGCGCACGCGGTCGAAGAGCAGCGTGCCGAGCGCCGCCTCCAGGTCTGCAAGCGCTGCGCTGGCGGCCGATTGCGAGCGAGAGATGCGGTCTGCCGCGGCGCGTGTCGAGCCCGCGCGCGCCGTCGCGACGAAGACTTCGAGCTGGCGCAAGCTGATGCGCAGCCGGCCATGGCCGGGCAGGTCGTCATCTGGTTGACTGCTTTTGATGTTCATCTTGACTTGAATTGTCCGCTTTTTCCTTTATTCACCAGCGCCTAGCATCAGCACCATTGAGGCGTTAGCGGTCATCCACCGCAGGCCACGGACACCGCGCCGCGCAAGCGGCCGCGCAGCAGAGAACCCCACGATGCCGGCCACACCGCTGCACGACCCCACCGCCGCGCCGCTGCCTGCGGCCAGCCCGGCCACGCGCAACACCACCTGCTACATGTGCGCCTGCCGCTGCGGCATCCGCGTCCACCTGCGCGAGGGGGTGGATGGCCC
>CAMTUD010000071.1:0-25407 GCA_947084805.1 uncultured beta proteobacterium
CCCGTCTGGCGGGGCACCCACAGCGTGCGGCCGTCGTCGAAGCGGATCGGCTGCACACGCCCGCCGGGCAGGCCACCCGGCCCGCTGGTGTCGGCCTCGCGGCGCGCGTAGGTGTCCGAAGCACCCAGCCGTGTGCCCTGCGCATCGTCCAGTGCCATCGGCAGGCGCAGGCGTTGCGACCACTCGCGCAGCGCCGCCACCTGCTCGGCGGCGGGGGCATCGGCCGGCGGCATGGCGCGCTGCAGCAGGTCGCCCCAGGCCTCGGCGCGGTCACGCACGGCGCCCTGCATCACCACCCGCTGCTCTTCGCGCTGGCTCTCGAAGTGGCGCTGCACGACCCAGCCCGAGACCACCGCGAACAGCGCCAGCGCGGCCACGACGGTGAGGTAGATGCGAAGGTAGAGCGAGCGCATGTCAGTGGCCCGTGGCCCCTCGCGCCGCCATCGAGACATGAAGCGCAGTGGTATCACCAAGCTTCCCGCCACGGAACCGGCTCTGCCGGGCCGTTGGCGGACGGCCCGCGGCGAGGACGCCGCGGGCGCTCGCCGGCGAGAACCAGTCCGCAGGGACTGTTCCTCGTCCGGTTCGCCCCCCTCGGGGGGTAGCGAGCGCTAGCGAGCTTGGGGGCACCAGTTATTCCATGTCCTGCTTTTTCGCGAACACGTAGCCGCTGCCGCGCACCGTCAGCACCCGCTTCGGGTCTTTCGGGTCGTCTTCGATGACGGCGCGGATGCGCGAGATGTGCACGTCGATGCTGCGGTCGAAGGCCTCGAGCGGGTGGCCTTTCAGCGTGTCCATGATCTGGTCACGCGAGAGCACACGCCCGGGGCTGCGCGCCAGCACGGTGAGCAGGTCGAACTGGTGGCTGGTGAGGTCGCAGGCCTCGCCGCCCAGGCGCGCCTGGCGCGCACCGAGGTCGACTTCCAGGCGGCCGAAGCGCAGCACCTCGTCGTCGCCGGTGTCGGGCGCGGCGCGGCGCAAGAGCGCTTTCACCCGAGCGAGCAGTTCACGCGGCTCGAAGGGTTTGGGCAGGTAGTCGTCGGCGCCGAGTTCCAGGCCGACGATGCGGTCCATCGGCTCGCCACGTGCCGTCAGCATCAAGAGCGGCAGGCGGCGCGTGCGCGGCTGTGCCCGCAGTTCGCGCGTGAAGTCCAGGCCGTCGCCGTCGGGCAGCATCAGGTCGAGCAGCAGCGCGTCGTGCTGCGTCAGACGCAGCTGTTCACGGCCGGCGGCCAGCGTGGCGGCGGTGTCGACCTCGAAGCCGTTCTGGCGCAGGTAACCGCCCACCATGTCGGTGAGGCGGGTGTCGTCGTCGATCAGCAGCAGACGGCTCATCGGTCAGGGCCTGCGGTGGGTGCGGTGGAGGGATTGGCCAACGTGGAAGGTGGCGGGGCCAGCATAACCCGGCCCCGCCACCGTGGCGGGCTCAGCGGCGGCGGCCGCGTTTCAGCGCGCCGGCTTGCCGTCGACCGCGCCCCGTTCGGCGCGGTGGCGTTCCATCATCGCGCGCCGCTGCGCCGTGCGGTCGGCCAGCGTCTTGCGCTGCTCGGGCGTCAGCACGGCGGCCACGTCCAGCCGCATCTGCAGCATGCGCTTGCTGGCCTGGTCGTGCTGCGCCAGCATCTGCTGGCGCAGCGCCTCGGCGGCACGCGCGTCGACCGTGGGCTGGGTGAACAGCGCCTGGTTCTGTTCGTGCAGCTTGCGCCCGGCTTCACGCTGGGCGCGCAGGTCGGTCTGCGCGGCTTCGGTGATCTTCTGGATCTGCGCACGCTGCTCGGGGCTGGCGCCGACCATGTCGAGCATGCGGCCCATCCAGCGGCCTGCGCCCATCTGCATGCCGTGCTCGCCGTGGCGGCCCATGCCGGGGCCGCCATGGTCCATCATGCCCATGCCCATCCCGGGGCCCATGCCCATCCCGGGGCCGCCGGCGGGTTGTGCGACGGCCGACTGCGCCAGCGCGGCCGCAAAGGCCACGCAGACCGTGGCGACCAGCGTGCGCAGCGGGCGTTGCGAATGGCGCGAGGTGGTGGTGTTGCGGGTGTCCATCTGTCTCTTCCTTGGTGGGTTGACGATGGAAAGGATGCTGCGCCGCCGGGGTATCCGCCCTGTGCGCGGGCGGTAAAGATCTGTGTCAGCCGGCCGGCTCGATGCGCACCAACCGGCGCTGCAGCGAAAAGCTGCCGGCGGCGCTGCGCAGGTCCAGCCGCAGCAGCACGCCGCTGACGCGGTCGATGACGATGGCGCCTTCGACACGGGTGCTGGCGTCACCCCGCTGGGCGTCGCCGAAGAGTTCGACCACGGCGGCGTCGAAGCGCCGGCCGGCCACCGTCTGCGGGCCCACCGCCACCACCTGGCCCCGCATGCGGGCGCGGGCCAGCGGGTCACCGGCCACCAGCAGTTCACCGCCGGTCACGGCGCCCAGCGTCATCTCGCCACGCAGCAGCCGCGGCCACAGCAGCGCACCCTCGGGCGCCTGGGCGATGTTGCCGGCGCGGTCTTGCAGCCACAGGCCGGCGCCCAGGCCAGGCGCGGGGCCGGGTTCGACGTCGCGGTACTCGGTCTCGCCACGGCGCAGCGCGCTGACCGCCAGCTTCCATTCACGCGCCGGGCCACGCGATTCAGGGCGGTCTTCGTAGACCAGCCGTTCACCCACTGCCAGCGGCAGCGCGGCGGCACGCGCGGCCGACAGGCCCTCGGCGGGCGGCGGGCAGCCCTTGTTGCGCGACGCGGCGGCCAGCGCTTCGTAGCGGCCCTTCAGGCGCGCCAGGTCGGTGGCCTCCAGGCCGTCGGGCCGCATCGCGAACAGCGCCGGCCAGAACACCGTCACGCCGACACCCAGCGCCAGGATGTTGTTGCCAACCCGCTCGTCCAGCGACCAGGCCATGTCGGTGGCACGCTGCTGCACCAGATCACTCTCGTCGTCGATGCGTGCGCAGTCCCAGGCCATGAACTCGGCCGGGCTGGCGGGCGCGGGCGCCACGTCGACCGCACGCGTGGCGCAGCCGGCAAGGCCGGCCAGCAGCGTGGCCGTCAGCGCCGTGAGCTTGAGCAGGGAGCGGAATTGCATCGCGGGCGGGATTGTGCGTCTTCCGCAGGCCGCCGGCGCGGTGGCCGAAAGCACATCGGGCCCCTGAGGGCCCGATGTACATGCTGCTGGCGGAGAGAGAGGGATTCGAACCCTCGGTACAGGAAGACCTGTACGCCGGATTTCGAATCCGGTGCATTCGACCACTCTGCCATCTCTCCAGAAGTGGTGTTCGCTGCGCGCGAAGCCTGTGATTCTAGCGGATCAGGCGCGCAGCACTTCCAGCCCGCCGAGGTAGGGCCGCAGCGCCGCCGGCACACGCACCGAACCGTCGGCCTGCTGGTGGTTTTCCAGCACCGCCACCAGTGCGCGGCCCACGGCCAGGCCCGAACCGTTGAGGGTGTGCACAAATTCGGTCTTGCCGGGTTGGCCTGGGACGGCCGTGCGGTAGCGCGCCTGCATGCGACGCGCCTGGAAGGCCTCGCAGTTGCTGCAGCTGCTGATCTCGCGGTAGGTGTCCTGCGCCGGCAGCCAGACTTCCAGGTCGTAGGTGCGCGCGGCACCGAAACCCATGTCGCCGGTGCACAGCAGCACCACGCGATAGGGCAGCTCCAGCAGCTGCAGGATGGCCTCGGCGTGGCCCACCATCTGCTCGAGCGCGGCGTCGCTGTCCTCGGGCTTCGTGATCTGCACCATCTCGACCTTGTCGAACTGGTGCTGGCGGATCATGCCGCGGGTATCGCGCCCGGCGCTGCCGGCTTCGCTGCGGAAGCAGGGGCTGTGCGCGGTGAGCTTGATGGGCAGCTGCGCCGCTTCCAGGATGCGCTCACGCACGCTGTTGGTCAGGCTGATCTCGCTGGTGCTGATGAGGTACTGCTCGGGCTGCGCCTCGTCGCCGCCACGCGTGACCCAGAACATGTCTTCCTTGAACTTGGGCAGTTGCCCCGTGCCTTCGAGCACCTCGCGGTTGACGATGTAGGGCGTGTAGCACTCGGTGTAGCGGTGCAACTGCGTCTGCGTGTCCAGCATGAACTGCGCCAGAGCGCGGTGCAAGCGCGCCGCCGGGCCGCGCAGGAAGGTGAAGCGTGCACCGGACAGCAGCGCCCCGGTCTCGAAGTCCATGCCCAGCGCGGCGCCGATATCGACGTGGTCACGCGGCTTGAAGTCCATCGGCAGCGGCGTGCCCCAGCGGCGCACCTCGGCGTTGGCGGCTTCGTCGCTGCCCACGGGCACGCCGGGCTGCGGCAGGTTGGGCAGGCTCATCAGCATGCCCTGCAGTTCCGCCTGCACGGCTTCCAGGCGTTCGGCGCCGGCCTTCTGGCGGTCGGCGATGCCGTTCACCTCGGCCATCAGCACCGCCGTGTCCTCGCCCTTGCCCTTGAGCATGCCGATCTGCTTGCTGGCGGCGTTGCGGCGCGCCTGCAGCTGCTCGGTTTCGGTCTGGATGGCCTTGCGCTCGGCCTCCAGCACGCTGTAGCGCGCCACGTCGAGGTAGGGCTGCGGGTCCTTGCGGCGCTGCAGTTGCGCGACCACGCCGTCGAGATCGCGGCGCAGCAGGTTGGGGTCGAGCATGGGGTTTCCTGGTCGGGGCTGTCTTGCGGAAGGACGGCGCCAGAGCCGGCGCCGTCGAGCTGCGGTTTCACGCGGCGCGGGGATGTCAACTTCGCGGCGGCATCGGCTCGTTCATGCTGCGGTTGCCCAGGCCGCGTGGCAGCGGGAAGTGCACGTCCTCGACCACGCCGTCCATGTTGCGGATGCTGGTGGCGCCGTATTCGCGCAAGCGGTCGATGACGGCCTGCACCAGCACGTCGGGCGCCGAGGCGCCGGCCGTCAGTCCGACACGCTGGCGACCCTCGAACCAGGCCGGCTGCAGGTCTTGCGCGCCCTCGACCATGTGGGCCTCGGTGCCCAGCCGCTCGGCGAGTTCGCGCAGGCGATTGCTGTTGCTGCTGGTCGGGCTGCCGACGACGATGACGACGTCGACCTTGGGCGCCATCACCTTCACGGCGTCCTGGCGGTTCTGCGTGGCGTAGCAGATGTCCTGCTTCTTCGGTTCGCGCACGTGCGGGAAACGGCGCTTGACCTCGGTCAGGATCTCGGCCGCGTCGTCCACGCTCAGCGTGGTCTGCGTCACCACCGCCAGCTTGTCGCCGCGCGGCTGCACGCCAGCCACGTCGACGACTTCCTCGACGAGGTAGATGCCCTCGGTCAACTGGCCCATCGTGCCCTCGACCTCGGGGTGGCCCTTGTGGCCGATCATGATGAACTCGTAGCCTTCCTTGGCCAGCTTGGCCACTTCGACGTGCACCTTGGTCACCAGCGGGCAGGTGGCGTCGAAGACCTGGAAACCGCGCTGCGCCGCTTCCTCGCGCACGGCCTTGCTCACGCCGTGGGCGCTGAACACCAGCGTGGCGCCGGGGGGCACGTCGGCCAGGTCTTCGATGAAGATCGCGCCCTTGGCCTTGAGGTCGTTGACGACGTAGGTGTTGTGCACGATCTCGTGGCGCACGTAGATCGGGCGGCCGAACTTGCGCAGCGCACGCTCGACGATCTCGATGGCACGGTCGACGCCGGCACAGAAGCCGCGCGGTTCGGCCAGCAGCACTTCGCCGTTGTGTTCAGTGATCACAGCACCCCCAGCAGCTTGACTTCGAAACGCACGGGCTGGCCGGCCAGCGGGTGGTTGAAGTCGAACAGCAGCCAGTCGGCGCCACCGGTGTTGCCGACTTCCCGCACCACACCCGCGTAGCTGCCCTGCCCGTCGGGCGTGGGGAACTGCACCACGTCGCCCAGGCCGTACTCGGCATCGGGGTCACCCAGTTCGTGCAGCAGCGCCAGCTTCACGCGCTGCAGCATCTCGGGGTTGCGCGGCCCGAAGGCGGCCCCGGCGGGAAGATCGAAGGCCGTCTGCGTGCCTTCGGCCAGGCCGAGCAGATGGTCCTCGATGGCCGGCGCGAGCTGCCCGGTGCCCAGCGACAGCGTGGCCGGCTTGTCGGCGAAGGTGTTGACCACGTCGGCTCCGTCCGGGCCGGACAGCCGGTAGTGCAGGGTCAGGAAGGAACCGGGCTGGACGAGGTTCACGCGGGCAGACCTTTGGGGGCATGAAAGGGGGTGACGGGCGAGAACGAAACCCTCGCATAGACTGATCCGGATTCTAAGAGTCGAGATGAATACCCCCAGCTTCCTTCGTTCGCAGCCCTCGAGGGGCGTGTCGCCACCTGCGGGCGGCCGGGCGGTGACGACATGAAAGACCTGCCCGCCGACCAGCGCCCGCGCGAGAAGCTGCTGGCCCGCGGCGCCGCCGCGCTGGCCGACGCCGAACTGCTGGCGCTGCTGCTGCGCACAGGCTACAAGGGCCGCGGCGTGGTGGCGCTGGCCGACGACGTGCTGGCGCACTGCAGCGGCTGGGCCGGGCTGCTGAACGTGGCCCCGGCCGGGCTGAAGGGCGTCAAGGGCCTGGGCCCGGCCAAGCGCGCCGAGCTGCTGGCGGTGATGGAGATGGCGCGCCGCGCGCTGGCGCAGCAGATGCAGGCCGCGCCGGTCTTCGACAGCCCGCAGCGTGTCAAGGACTACCTCGGCCTGCAGCTGGGCGGCCGCGCGCACGAGGTCTTCGCCGTCGTCTTCCTCGACGCCCAGCACCGCCTGCTGCGGCTGGAAGAAATGTTCCACGGCACGCTGACGCAGACCAGCGTCTACCCGCGCGAAGTCGTCAAGCGCGCGCTGGCGCTGAACGCCGGCGCCGTAGTGCTGGCGCACAACCACCCGTCGGGGGTGGCCGAACCCTCGCGTGCCGACGAATACCTGACGCAGACCCTGCGCAGTGCGCTGCAACTCGTGGACGTGCGTGTGCTCGACCACCTCATCGTCGGCCACGGCCAGGTGGTGTCGATGGCCGAAAGGGGCCTGCTGTGACGCCGCCGCCCGAAAAACTGCGACCTCCGCGGCTGCGTTCGCTGGGCGAACTGGGCCACCTGCGCGAAACCATGAAGCGCCGCGAACGTGAAGCCGCCGAGCGCGCCGCGCGTGAACACTCCGCGCAGCTGGCCGCCGAGCGGGCACGCCGCGTGTTTGCCGACGCGGTCGGGCCCGTCACGCCCATGCCACCCGACGGCCGCGCGCCGCGCAGCCTGCCGCCACCCGATGCCACGCCGCGCCAGCGGTTGCTGGACGAGCAGGCGGCGCTGCGCGAGGCGCTGTCCGACGAAGTCGACATCGAGACGCTGCTGCTCACCGACGACGGCCTGAGCTTTCGCCGCGCCCGTGTCGGCCCCGACGTGGTGACCCGGCTGCGGCGCGGGCACTGGGCGATCCAGGCCGAACTCGACCTGCACGGCCTGCGCCGCGACGAAGCGCGTGACCAGCTCGCGGCCTTCGTGCGCAACGCGGCGATGCGCGGCCACCGCTGCCTGCGTGTGGTGCACGGCAAGGGCCACGGCTCACCAGGACGTCTGCCGGTGCTGAAGGGCAAGGCGCAGCGCTGGCTGGCGCAGTGCGCCGACGTCATCGCCTTTGCGCAGGCCAGCGGGCCTCAGGGCGGCGCCGGGGCGCTGATCGTGCTGCTGGGCTGAGGGCGGCTGCACTGCCCCTGCCGCTCGAACCAGTAGACGACGTTGCCCACCAGCGCGATGCTGCCCGAGATCACCGCGCTGGCCGCCGTGACGGCGCCCGCCGCCGCCAGCATCGCCGCGCAGCCGTCGCCGGCGCAGGACTGAAAGCCGCCGAGCACGGCGGTTTCCAGCGTCATCTGGCGTGTCAGCATGCGGCAGTCGGGGTCGTAGACCTCACGCGTCTGCGGCACCACCACGCAGGACTGCAAGGTCATCATGGCCGGCAGCAGCATCCAGCGCACGCCGTGGGCCTGCCGTCGCCGGGCTGCTGCGGCGGCGGTCACAGGTTGCGCATCCAGTCGGCAGTGCCGAAGAAGGACTCGGCCAGGCGCTGCGCCAGGCCCTCGTCGACGTCGTTTTCCTGCAGCGCCTGGATCATGCAGGCCATCCACTGGTCGCGTTCGACGATGCCGATGCGGTAGGGCATGTGGCGCGCGCGCAGCCGCGGGTGGCCGAAGCGTTCGACGTACAGGTCAGGCCCGCCCAGCCAGCCGCAAAGAAACCAGTGCAGCTTGTCGCGGCTGCCGGCCAGGTCGGCCGGGTGCAGCGCGCGCAGGCCGGCGTAGTGCGGCTCCAGGTCCATCAGGTCGTAGAAGCGGTCGACCAGCGCACGCACGCCGGGCTCACCACCCAGGCGCTCGAAGGGCGTGGCGGCAGGCGCCGGTGCAGCGGCTTCGCTCATCGCGGCGTGCGCGTGGACGACTTCACACGCGCATTCACTCGGGCACTCACTCGGGCATTCACGCGGGCAGCATGCGCGCCGCCACCGCGGCCACGCCCACCGCAGCCGGTGCACCCGGCATCAGCTCGGTCAACAGCTGCCGGCGCTGCACCGAATCACGCACCAGCGGGTCGGACGGCACCTCGCCCAGCAGGTCCAGCCGCAGCGGGCTGTCCAGCCCCGGGTTGACGTAGCGGTCGATGACCTGCTGCAGCTGCTGGCGCACGGCGCGGCCCTCGCCCATCTTGCGTGTCTGGTTGACGACGAGGTTGAAGCGCCGCCGGCCCTGCGACTGCGCCAGCACCTTGATGGTGGCGTAGGCGTCGGTGAGCGAGGTCGGCTCGGGCGTCACCACCACCAGCACGTCGCCGGCCAGCGACACGGTGTAGAGCACGACGTCGGAGATGCCCGCGCCGGTGTCGAGCAGCACGTGGTCGAAGCGCGGCTCGACCTCGGCGATGACACGCTGCAGCTGTTCGCGGATCTCGGGCGTCATGCGCGAGTACTCGACCATGCCCGAGCCGGCCAGCAGCACCGAGAAGCCGGCGGTCACCGGCACCAGGGCCTCGTCGAGCGTGTGCTTGCCGGTGAACACGTCGTGCAGCGTGATCTTCGGGTACAGGTTGAGCATGACGTCGAGGTTGGCCAGCCCGAGGTCGGCATCAAGCACCAGCACACGCTGCCCGGCACGGGCCAGCGCGGCGGCGAGGTTGGCCGAAACGAAGGTCTTGCCCACGCCGCCCTTGCCGCTGGTGATGGCGGTGATCATGTCGACCCCTCGTCCGACGGGTACGTCGGCCGATCCCCCCAGGGGAACGATGGCCGCGGCGCCATGCCCGCCTGCGCGGGCATGGACGGCCAGAGTGCCAGCCCCGTCTCGGGGCTGGCGTGGGCCGGCTCTGGGCGGCCCGGCACTCGGCCCGCGCGCTCAACAAGGTTGGCGGTCATTCGTGATCCTGGAACTGAAACGTCTCGAAGAGCAGGCGCCGCTCTTCATTGCTGACCACCGACACCGCCGTGGGCTCCAGCCGCACGAGGTTGCGGCCCTGGGCCTTGGCCAGGTAGAGCTGCTGGTCGGCCCGTTCCACCCACAGCGTGGCGGTGGAACGCACCCATTGCGGCGCGAAGGCGCCGCCGATGCTGACGGTGCAGGTGATCTGCGCCCCGACGCCCACGGGCACCGGCATGCGTTCGACGCGCCGGCGCACACGCTCGGCCACGGTCTCGCCGAAGGCGCTGGCGCAGTTGGGCAGGATGATGGCAAATTCCTCGCCGCCGACACGGGCGACCAGGTCCATCGGCCGCACGCTGTCGATCAGCGCGCCGGCCACGGCGCGCAGCACCTGGTCGCCGGCGCTGTGGCCCCAGGTGTCGTTGACACGCTTGAAGTGGTCGATGTCCAGCGTCAGCAGCAGCGCGGGTTCGCCGCTGCGCGCCACGCGGTCGATCTCGCGCCCCAGCGCCAGCTCGAAGGCGCGGCGGTTGGCCAAGCCGGTGAGCGCGTCGCGGCTGGAAAGATCGACCAGCGCGTCGATCACCGCCTGCAGCCAGGCCGGGCTGCCAGGCTCGCCCGACGGCAGCGGCTGCCCGGAATGGCCCAGCAGCTGCAACGCACGCTCCATCTGCAGCGCCGCCGACGCCGGTGCCGCCGGCTCGGGGGCCGGTGGTGACGCGGGCGGGAGGGGGGGGTGGTCCAAGAGGCGCAGGGTGGAATGGGCATCGGACGTGGACGCCGACGTGCAACGAGTCTAGCAGCGGCCCCCCGCCCCGACGCGCCGGAATTGGGCGCCCGCAGCCGGTCATTTCCCGGCATGGGCGGGGCGGCGCCGGCAGGACACTGCGAGGCCGGTCCCTCCGCCCGCGCATCCCACTTCCCGATTCCCACCGCCATGAGCACTGCGCTGACGCCCCCGGCTCCCAACCTCGCCGAGCAGGAGTTCACCCTCACGCCAGGTGACTTCGCCCGGGTCCGCGAACTGATCCACCAGCGCGCCGGCATCAGCCTGCACGCCGGCAAGCAGGCCATGGTCTACAGCCGGCTTTCGCGCCGGCTGCGCGAAACGCGCTTTGGCTCCTTCGGCGACTACCTGCAGTGGCTGGAACGCACCAGCGGCCCCGAGGCCGAAGCCGAGTGGCAGGAGTTCGTGAACTGCCTGACCACCAACCTGACCCACTTCTTCCGCGAGGAACACCACTTCGTCGCGCTCGTGGAAGACCTGCGGGCACGCGCCGCGCGGCCGATCCGCATCTGGTGCAACGCCGCTTCCACGGGCGAAGAGCCGTATTCGCTGGCGATGTCCGTGGTCGAGACGCTGGGCGTGTCGGCCCAGGTCAAGCTGGTGTGCAGCGACATCGACACCAAGGTGCTGGCCACTGCGCAGCGCGGCGTCTACCCGGCCGAGGCCCGCGGCCTGAGCCCCGAACGCCTGAAGCGCCACTTCATGCGCGGCACCGGCGCCAACGCCGGGCAGATCCGCGTCAAGCCCGAACTGGTGCGCCTGATCGAGTACCGCGCCTTCAACCTGATGAGCGCGAGCTGGGCGGCGCTGGGCGAGCCCTTCGACCTCGTGTTCTGCCGCAACGTGATGATCTACTTCGACAACCCGACGCAGCGCAAGGTGCTCGAACGCATCCACGCCGCGATGAAGCCCGGTGGGCTGCTCTACGTCGGCCACTCGGAGAACTTCACCGAGTCGCGCGACCTCTTCCGCCTGCGCGGCAAGACCATCTACGAGCGTGTGTGACATGGGGCCCCCAAGCTCGCTCGCGATCGCTCAAGCTGGGTTCTGCCGCCGCCGATAACCCCTCAAATGGCCACCGCTTTCGCCGCCTCACAGACACCTGCCGTGCCCGCGCGCCCCGCCGTGAGCCGGCTGGAGCGCCTGAAGGCGAGCCCGCGCAAGAACGGCGAGGCCTCGTTCTTCTTCTTCGACGCCCACTTCCGCAACGACGCGGTGAAGGTGCTGCCGGGCGAGTTTTTCGTCGCCGACGAAGACCTGCTGGTGATGACCACCCTGGGCTCGTGCATCGCGGCCTGCCTGTGGGACCGCGAACGGCGTGTCGGCGGCATGAACCACTTCCTGCTGCCCGACGGCAGCGGCAGCGGCAGCGACGGCGACGGCGACAGCGGCCGCTACGGCAGCTACGCGATGGACCTGCTGATCGGCGAAATGGTCAAGCGCGGCTCGACGCGCTCGACGATGGAAGCCAAGGTCTTCGGTGGCGGTGCCGTCATCAGCGGCATGAACACCATCAACGTCGGTGAACGCAACACCGCCTTCGTGCTGGACTACCTGCGCACCGAACGCATCACCGTGGTCAGCAAGGACGTGCTCGACATCTACCCGCGCAAGGTGTGTTTCCTGCCGGCCAGCGGCAAGGCGATGGTCAAGCGCCTGGCGTCGGCCAACACCGAGGCGCTGGCGGCGCAGGAACGCGCCGCCGCCACGCGCGCCGCGCCGACGGCCAGCGCCGGCGGCAGCGTCGACCTCTTCTGAACGGCGCGGCCATCACACCAGCGCAACCGTGGAACACCCGGGCATGAACACCAAGATACGCGTCGTCGTCGTCGACGACTCGGCCCTCGTGCGTGGCCTGCTGGCCGAGATCATCGACCGCCAGCCCGACATGTGCTGCGTCGGCGCGGCCAGCGACCCGCTGGTGGCGCGCGAGATGATCCGTAACCTGAACCCCGACGTCATCACGCTCGACGTCGAGATGCCGCGCATGGACGGCATCGACTTCCTGTCGCGGCTGATGCGGCTGCGGCCGATGCCGGTGGTGATGGTCAGCACGCTGACCGAACGCGGCAACGACGTCACGCTGAAGGCGCTGGAGCTGGGCGCGGTGGACTTCGTCAGCAAGCCCAAGATCGGCGTCGCCGACGGGCTGCGCCAGCTGGGCGCCGACATCACCGACAAGATCCGCATCGCGGCGCGCGCCCGTGTGCACCGGCTGCCGAGTTCGCCGATGGCGACCAACGTGCTGCCGCACCCGCCGGTCAGCATGGCCTCGCTGGGCCGGCTGTCGACCGAGAAGATCATCTTCATCGGCGCCAGCACGGGCGGCACCGAGGCCACGCGCGAGCTGCTCATCAACCTGCCCGCCGACAGCCCGGCGGTGATGATCACGCAGCACATGCCGCCGGGTTTCACGAAGAGTTATGCGGCGCGGTTGAACAGCCTGTGCCGCATCCGTGTCGCAGAGGCCGTCGACGGCGAACGGGTGCTGCCCGGCCACGCCTACATCGCGCCCGGCGGGCTGCACCTGTCGGTGGAGCGCTCGGGCGCCAACTACATCGCGCGTGTGCAGGACGGTGAACCCGTCAACCGCCACAAGCCCAGCGTCGAGGTGCTGTTCGACAGCGCCGCACGCGTGGTCGGCCGCAACGCGTTAGGCGTGATGCTCACCGGCATGGGCGCCGACGGCGCGCGCGCGATGCGCACGATGCGCGATGCCGGCAGCTACAACATCGCGCAGGACGAGCACAGCTGTGTCGTCTTCGGCATGCCCCGCGAGGCCATCGCGCACGGCGCCACGCACGAGACGCTGCCACTGACGCAGATCGCGCCGCGCCTGTTGGAATGGCTGCGCACCCATGCGGGTGCGGTGACCTCACGCGTCTGAGTTCGTGCCGCGCCGACAACGGCGCTGCGCGGTCCGTTCAGTCCGCTTCCGGCGGCAGGAACAGCGACTGCAGGTCCGACAGGAAGTCGAAACCCCGCGCCGTGGCGCGCACCGTGCCGGCCGCCCCGTCGTGCAGCAGCAGCCCGCGGCGCTGCGCCTCGGCCAGCGCCCCTTCCACGGCCGACAGCGGCAGCCCGGTGCGTTCACTGAACCGCGCCAGCGCCACACCCTCACGCAGGCGCAGCGCGTTCAGCATGTACTCGAAGGGCAGCTCGCGCCGCTTCACCTCGTGCGCGTTGCTCACGGCGTTGCCGGCCAGCGCATGCTGCATGTAGGCCGCAGGCTCGCGCCAGCGCACCTGGCGCAGCACCCGGTGCGGAAAGCTCAGCTTGCCGTGCGCGCCGGCGCCGATGCCGAGGTAGTCGCCGAACTCCCAGTAGTTCAGGTTGTGCGCGCAGCGGTGGCCGGGCTGCGCGAAGGCGCTGACCTCGTAGCGCTGCAGGCCGACGGCGGCGGTGCGTTCGGTGATGAGGTCGAGCATGTCGCTGGCGCTGTCGTCGTCGGGCAGCACGGGCGGTTGCAACGCGAAGACGGTGTTGGCCTCGACCGTCAGGTGGTAGATGCTGAGGTGCGGCGGCGCGAACGACAGCGCGGTGTCCAGCTCGCGGCCGAGATCGGCCAGGCCCTGCCCCGGCAGCGCGTACATGAGGTCGATGTTGAAGGTGTCGAAGGCCTGCCGCGCTTCTTCGACCGCGGCGCGCGCCTGGCGCGCGTCGTGCACGCGACCGATGCGCGCCAGCATGGTGTCGTCGAAGCTCTGCACACCGATCGACAGCCGGGTCACCCCGGCGCCACGGAAGGCCTTGAAGCGTTCGCGCTCGAAGGTGCCGGGGTTGGCCTCCATCGTGATCTCGATGCCGGGCTCCAGCGGCAGGCGGGCGCGGATGCCGCCGATCAGGCGGTCGATGGCCTCGGGCGCAAACAGGCTGGGCGTGCCACCGCCGATGAAGACGGTGTGCACACGGCGGCCCCAGACGAGGGGCAGCGCGGCCTCGAGGTCGGCCAGCAGCGCATCGACGTACGGGCCTTCCGGCGCCGCACCCTTGGCCTCGTGCGAGTTGAAGTCGCAGTAGGGACACTTCTTCAGGCACCACGGGATGTGCACGTACAGCGACAGCGGCGGCAGCGCGCCCAGCTGCAGCGTGCCCGGGCGCAGGTAGTGCTGCACCGAAGGCAGGCTCTGCGCATCGGCAGCGGCGTCGACGATCGGGATCACAGGCGCCACACCTCTTGCAGCAGCACGCGCAGCTGGGCGGCGGCACGCGCGCGGTGGCTGTGCAGGTTCTTCGTCGCCGCGTCCAGTTCGGCCACCGTACGGCCGAGCTCGGGAATGAACATCAACGGGTCATAGCCGAAGCCCTGGTTGCCGCGCGGTGTGTCGAGGATCTCGCCCGGCCAGCGCCCCACCGCCACCAGCGGCTGCGGGTCGTGTGCGTGACGCACGGCCACCAGCGTGCTGATGAAATGGGCGCGGCGGTCGGTGCTGCCGTGCAGCGTTTCGAGCAGCCGCGTGTTGTTGGCCGCGTCCTGCACCCGGCGCACCGCTTCGCGCTCGCCGGTGGCCGCCACCAGCCCCGCGTAGTGTGCCGAGATCACGCCCGGCGCACCACCCAGCGCATCGACGCACAGGCCCGAATCATCGGCGATGGCCGCGCCGCCGGCCGCCGCCGCGGCATGCCGCGCCTTGGTCAGCGCGTTTTCGATGAAGGTGGCGTGCGGCTCCTCGGCTTCGCTGATGCCCAGGCTGCCCTGGGTCACGAGCGCGACGCCCAGCCCCTGCAGCAGCTGCTGCAGCTCGGCCAGCTTCTTGGCGTTGTTCGAGGCCAGCACCAGGCGCAAGCCCGGCATCACGCCACCCCCAGCGCCTGCCGCTGCAGCGCGTTGAGCTCGCGGATGCCCTTGTCGGCCAGCGCCAGCAGCGCGTCCATCTCGGCGCGCGAAAACGGCGCGCCCTCGGCCGTGCCCTGCACTTCGACGAAGCCACCGCTGCCCGTCATCACGACGTTCATGTCGGTGTCGCAGGACGAGTCTTCGGTGTACTCCAGGTCGAGCAGCGGCACGCCCTGCACCACGCCCACCGACACCGCGGCGACGAAGTCGCGCATCGGGTTGGCCTTCAACTTGCCCTGCGCGATGAGCAGCGTGACCGCGTCGTGCGCGGCGACGAAGGCGCCGGTGATGGCCGCCGTGCGGGTGCCGCCATCGGCCTGCAGCACGTCGCAGTCGAGGCTGATGGTGCGTTCGCCGAGTGCCGTGAGGTCGAACACGCTGCGCAGGCTGCGTCCGATCAGGCGCTGGATCTCCTGCGTGCGCCCGCTCTGCTTGCCCTTGGCGGCCTCGCGGTCGCTGCGGGTGTGGGTGGCGCGCGGCAGCATCCCGTACTCGGCCGTCAGCCAGCCCTGGCCGCTGCCGCGCTTGAAGGGCGGCACCTTCTCTTCGACCGAGGCGGTGCACAGCACCTTGGTGTCGCCAAAGCTGACCAGCACCGAGCCTTCGGCATGGCGGGTGTAGCCGCGCTCGAGGGTGACGGGGCGCAGGGCGTCGGCGCGGCGGCCGGCGGAACGTTCGAAACTCATGATGGGATGTCCTTCGGAAAACAAAGAGGCCGCACCGGACGGGGTGCGGCCTGGGTCGGTGCATGGGGCCTCAGCGTCGCTTGTTGGACGAACGCTGGATGGCTTCGTTGATTTCGCGGATGCTGCGTTCGATCTCGGCTTCGTCGAGGTCGTCGGCATTGGCGTCGGTGGCCAGGCTGGCCTGGATGGTCGATGCGAAGACCTCGTCGCCCAGCGACAGCGTCGAGATCGCGCTCTTGCTGTCGGTGTCTTCGGCCGACTCCCACTCGACGGCCAGCACGGTGACGTTGTCGCTTTTCTCGCCCGCTTCGCGCAGCGCACGTTCGGCCAGCTCGGGCACGGCATCGCTGACGTTGCGCTTGACCAGGATGTCGGTGATGACGTGGTCAGGCAGCGCACCCCACAGGCCGTCGGAGCACAGCATCACGCGGTCGCCGGGGTGCACGAGCAGCGGGCCGGCGGTGTCGATCACCGGCTTGCCCGGGCTGCCCAGGCAGGTGAAGAGCACGTTGCGGTTGACGCGGTCGCGCATCGGCACCACCTGCGACAGCGTTTCCTGCAGTTCGGAATAGGAATGGTCGCGTGTGCGCGCCACGAGCTTTTCGCCACGCACCAGGTACAGGCGTGAATCGCCGCAGTGCGCCCAGTAGGCCGCATTGCCCTGGATCAGGCAGGCCACGACGGTGGTGCGCGGCGTGTCGAGCAGCGCACGTTCGGTGGCGTAGCGCAGCAGCTGATGGTGGCCGGCGATGATGGCTTCCTGCAGGAAGCGCACCGGGTCTGCGAGCCGCGGCTTGGCCTGCTGCTGGAACATCGCCGCCAGCGTCTGCAGCGCCAGCTGCGAGGCGACTTCACCTTCCGGGTGGCCGCCCATGCCGTCGGCCAGCGCGAAGAGGCCGGCGTCCCGCGTGTAGCAGTAGCCCATGCGGTCTTCGTTCTTCTCGCGGCCGCCCTTGCGGCTGACCTGGTAGACGGAGAACTGCATGCCGCTTCGCCGGTTCAGGCCTTCTGGCCCGTCTTGATGGTCTCGATCTGCAGCTTCAGCCGTTCACCGAAACTCAGTTTGGTGTAGCGGCGCTCGGTCTCGCGCGCCAATTCCTTCTGCAGCGCAAACACGCTCTGCGGGCGGCTCAGCGGGTCCAGGCTCATGCACCATTCCGTGACCTCGATGAGGTTGTCGGAGTAGATGTTGCGCAGCCGGCTCAGGCTCAGCGCCAGGCGGTCTTTCTCGATGCGCTGCGGCGCGTCGTTGGGCGGGTAGCCCTGCATGCAGGCGTAGATGCAGGCGCCGATGGCGTAGATGTCGGTCCAGGGGCCCAGCGTGCCGTCGCGCCGGTACATCTCGGGCGCGGCGAAACCCGGCGTGTACATCGGGCGGATGAAGTTGCCTTCCTTGCTCAGCACCTCGCGCGCGGCGCCGAAGTCCAGCATCACGGCCTTGTTGTCGTTGGTGACGAAAATGTTGGCCGGCTTGATGTCCAGGTGCAGCATCTTGTGCTGGTGCACGATACGCAAGCCGCGCAGGATCTCGTCGAACAGGCTGCGGATGGTGGACTCGCGGAACACCTTGTCACGCTTGAGATCACGCGCGGTGACGATGAAATCCTGCAGGGTGTCGCCCTGCAGGTAGTTCATCACCATGTAGACGGTTTCGTTCTCGCGGAAGAAGTTCAGCACGCTGACCACGCTGGGGTGGCTGATCTGCGCCAGTGAACGGCCTTCTTCGAAGAAGCTCTTCAGGCCCAGCCGGTAGAGCGGCTGCTTGTCGGGCTTGACCCGCGGCGTCAGCTCGCCGGGCGAACGTTCGGCCAGCGATGCCGGCAGATATTCCTTGATGGCGACAAGTTGCTGCTTTTCGCCTTCAGCGAGGTAAACCACGCCGAAACCGCCGGCGGCCAGCTTCTTGACGATCGTGTAGCCGCCCACCACGGTGCCCGAAGGCAACGGCGCTGGTTTGGGCTTGGACATAATCGGTGGTTACTCTTAGAGGCGAAAACAGTGGCTGTTTATAGCATGACGGGTTACGCCAACGCGGCGTCCGAAGGCAGTGAAACCGCCGCCGCGGTCAGCGTCGAGGCACGTTCGGTGAACGGCCGTTTCCTCGACCTGGCGCTGCGCCTGCCCGACGAGCTGCGCGGCCTGGAGCCCGCATTGCGCGAGCTGCTGACGTCGGCCTTCCGCCGCGGCAAGATCGAATTGCGGGTGTCGACCAGCCGCGAGGCCGAGGCCGCGCTGCCCATGCCCACGAGCGACCAGCTCAACCGCCTTGCCTACCATCAATCGTCGGTGCAGGGCTGGCTGCCCGACGCACGTGCGCTGTCGGTCAACGAGGTGCTGCACTGGTGCAAGGGCGGCAGCACGGCGCAGAAGCTCGACGAACCCGCGCTGGAAGCCGCGCGCCGCTGCATCGAAGGTCTGCGCGAGGCGCGGGCGCGCGAAGGCGCGCGACTGGCCGCCATCCTGCTGGAACGTGTGACCCGGCTGCGTGAACTGGCCGGCCAGGCCGCGCCGCTGGTGCCCCAGGTCGTGCAGCGCCAGCAGGCGCGTTTCCTGGAACGCTGGAACGAGGCCGTGGCCACCGTGCAGGCCGGCTCGACGGTGCCGGCGCAGTCGCTGCACGAACGTGCGATGGCCGAGGCCGCGTCCTACGCTATCCGCATCGACGTGGCCGAGGAGCTGGCCCGGCTGGGTTCACACCTCGACGAGATCGAGCGCCTGCTGACGGCCGGCGGCGAGCTCGGCAAACGGCTGGAGTTCCTGATTCAGGAACTGCAGCGCGAAGCGAACACGCTGGGCAGCAAGAGCGCGGCGCTGGAGTTGACGACGGTTTCGGTCGAGATGAAGGTCGCGATCGAACAGATGCGCGAGCAGGTGCAAAATTTGGAGTAGTCCCGCCGCATCTCTTGCAGTCCCAAGCCGGCGCTGAGCCTTCGGGCCCCTGACTGGGCAGGTGCCGCGCGAACCTCCTTACCTAAGCAGAATGTAAGGAATGCTTCGATCCAGAAGGGGGCCATCATGTTCGCCACACTGACCAGCAAGGGGCAACTCACCCTGCCCAAGGTGATTCGCGACCGCCTGAACTGGGATGCCGGAGCGATCCTTGACTTCGAGATCCAGGCCGACAACACGATCACCGCCCGCCATGTCGTGCCCGACGCTCGGCGCATCCGGGGCTTGCTCAAGTCCCCGCATGCGGCGCCACTGACCGCCGAGCAATTGGATGCGGCTGTGTCGAAGCACCTGCGCGACAAGCACGCGACTCGCCAGGCCGGCCGCAAGTCGGCTGGCCGATGATCGGCATCGACACCAGCATCCTGCTGCGCCTGTGGCTCAATGACGACCCGGCGCAGAACAGACGCATCGACACGCTACTGAGCACGCACGGCGGCATGCCAGGTTCGCTGCTGGTGACGGATGTCGTCCTGGCCGAAGCGGTCTGGACGCTGAAGTCGGCCTTCGAGCAGGACCAGCACGCTCAGTCGCTGGCAGTGCGCAGCCTGTTGGAGGAGACCGCGCTGATGTTCGAGGATCGCGAGACCGTCGCCGCCGCACTCAGCCTGTTCGAAACAGGCTCCCGCGGGTTCGCCGACTGCCTGATTGTGGCAAAGCATGCCCAACGGGGTTGCGACTTCACTGCCACCTTCGATCGAGGCATGCGCAAGCTGCCGGGGGTCAAGGCGCGCCGACTGGCGTCGGCCAAGGGCGCAACGCAGAGTTTGCGCCGCAGGCCTTCGTACGCTGCGACGCCGCGGCCTTGCGACCCCATGCGTCGGTGCCGCCGTTGCCGATTCAGCGAGTGACGGCTGCGGAGCGCCGCGGCGGAACCACCGACTGGCTGGAGGCGCCCCATACCCGCCCGTCGGGCTTCTCCAAAGCTGTCCGATGTGCAGCGCTGGCTCTTCGTGATTCGCCCCCACGAAGGAGCCGTTGGTGGCCTCCGGCAGCCGGCCAAAACTGGCCCCTGGTGATCCGCTCTGAAGTTCCCCTGCTGGCCCGCCTTGGATGACTGGTTTACGGCCGCCAACTTGAACTCCGCTTTGGCGCGTCCCGGCCATAACCGGTCCCTGGTGATGCGCTCAGAACTTCCCCTGCCGGCCCTGTCTTGGATGACTGGTTTACGGCGGCCAACTTGAACTTCGCTTTGACGCGTCCCGGCCACTACCGGTCGGTCGCCCCGCGCGCCCAGTCGTGGCCTCGGCGAGCAGCTGAACGGCCGGTTTCCGGCGACGAGTCTGGGCCTGTCTGCGGCGTGACCCGGCCATCAGCTGTCGGCCGCCACAGGCTGCTGACGGGCAATTCAGCGAGACCGAAAGCGTAGGTTCTGTGCGGTTCCTCAAACGCCAGTTCGTACTGAACCTAGACCAGCGGCGCGAGCGCCGAGCCAATGACGCCCTGACCCCTCGAGGAGGCGTGCCGACTGATGTGTTGGCATCACGCGCGCCCATGACGCTGGCAAAGCGTACGGTGGGATGGCTGGACGCTCACCCACGGTCAGCGCACGCCGGGGCGAAACCGCAGTTCAGACCGCTTTCGAGCCCGCTCTGCCTCCGCCTCCCTGCTCTTCGGTTCCGCGCTTGTCATCAAGCTGGCGATGAGGCGGCGGGCTGAAGACGCCACCTCCTCGACGGCAGCGTCGAATGCGGCTTCATTGGTCTTGGAGGGGATTGAGAAGCCGCTCAGCTTGCGGACAAACTGCAGCGAAGCGTCTCGAATCTCCAGTTCGGTGGCCGGCGGTTCGAAGTTGAACAAGGTCTTGATGCTGCGGCACATGGTGAGACGTTGTGATTGACGAACAGCGAGCGCTCAAGAGAAGCGGCGCCGCGCGAAAGGCAAGCACGCGGGGCAGAAACCACGCCTGCGATGCTTCAGCGCGGGAGTCGACAGAATTTCCACGCGGCGAGGTTGAATTAGGACCCTGGGTTCAGGCCATGAACTGGCGTATGGAGCTGCAGACAGACAGCAACTGCCGGTCGTCCATGCGTCCAAGAATGTTTCGAATCACCGTGCCCATCACTTTCTGCACGCCAGACAGGCCCAGTGCGGCCGACTGTTGCACCACGAAGTTCACCTTGGCCGTCTTCAGCGATTGCAGGAAGTATTGATTCATGCCGCTGTCCGTCAACTCCAGAACCAGTTCGGTGAGAGGCCCGGAGTGGGCGGTCGCCTTCTCAGCACCTTCGACTGCTTCGAGGATTTCAATCGTCTTCGTTCGCAACGCCTGCGAATGCTGAAAGCGCAGGAACGGCTTGGAGTCAGGCCCGGTAGCCTGTTTGGGCGCCTTCTTGGCTGCAACCGGTGCAGTGCGCTTTGTCGGGGTTGGCATGGATCGACCCTTGTCGCGAGGATTTCACAATCGTACGCGCCGTGGCAACCTAAAAAAATGCGGAGGCGCATGCGGGTTGGGTTCGTGCTGCATCACGCCATCCGTTTGCAGAAAGACCAGATGCGACACCGACCCGACGCTACTGCAGCATCGTCAACGTTGCCTCGTCGGGCTTGCCGTCGTAGAACCGCGCCAGCACCTTGCCGAACACAGCCTCTTGCGACGCCACTGCGCCGAACAACGTCATGCATGACCTGAGCTTCAAGTCGTCTGGCGTGCCAAAGATGCTGTGGGCCGTCAGGCCCCTAGGCGCGGCCAGCACGAGCTCGGCGCACTGCTTCAGCCGCACTCCGAGCACTGGGTGCTGCCAGTATGCAAGCGCTTCTGCTCTCGATTCGATGCCGTAGAACTTGGCGGTCGCGGTGCGGCCCAATCCCTTGAGCTGCGGGAAGATGAACCACATCCAATGGCCGCACTTGAACCCAGCGGCGAGCTCTTCACACACTTGGCGGAAGACCGGGTCTTGAGCCTCCAAGTAGCGGTCGAGTCCTTGCGTGCGTCGGTCCACGCGTGCTCAAAGGGTTCGTTACGGCAAGAGCATGTCTTCGCGGGCACGACCTTTGGCCAGTTGGTCCCTGAACCAAGCGGGCTGCTTACCAATCCCGCCCCAGGTCTGCTCCACGTTCTCCGGATTCGCGTACTTGGCAGCGCGGGTCGTAGAGGCAGAACTGCCCGGCTTTGCGAACTTTGCGGGCAAGTAGGGCCGAAGGGCCTCAATGCCCTCTTGCACGCTGAAACCTCCGGCAGCCAGCTTCTTGGCGTAACCATCGACGAGCACTTTCAGTTCTTCGGCTCGCTTTTCCGCAAGGGCGGTCTCCGTTTGCTGCAGCAGTTCCCTCAGCTGGGCATAGGAAAGTCTTGTCAGGTCCGCTGGGTTGCTCATGAGGTGCGTGTTTCCGAATCCAGAGTCAGCATGTTGCATCTCGCGCAAATGCCATTGGTCGCGTCCCGCGTGCCTCGCTGTCCACTTCGTTCGGCTTGAGGCGCGCTATGGCCAACCAATTTTAGGACAGCCAGCCAAACTCGCGCTCCGACGGCCCGGACCTCGTCCGACACGACACTACTTCTTCAGCAGCTTCTCCATCCGCTTGGCGGCAACGCGGTCGACTACTGCTCGCTCGAGCGCGCTGGCCGCGGCAAGCAATCGTGTGCCTTCGGCTTCGCAGGCTACCTGTCGTGTATCCAACTCCGCTTTTGGAAGCGCCTTCTGAGCCTCTAGCGCGGCCTCCAGCAATGCCTTCGTTCGCGCTCTGTCGCGTTCCCCTGCAAGGTAGGCTGACCCGATGAAGGCAGCGCCGCTCTTCAAGCGCGCGAGCAGGACCGGTCGCAACGCGTCCTGACCGCCTTTCAACTGCGCAGCGAGCTGCCTGGTGCTCACGTCGAGCGCCGCAACGCACTCGGCCGTATGGGTTTCACGCTCAGTCGGCACGGCTGCCACTGCCGTCGAACTTCCAGCCGGCCCAGCCAGCGCAGACACTGAAGCAACGCAGATGGACGGGCCCAGCCAATGGCCCCAGGGCATGTCAAGCTGCCGCGAGGTGGCGACTGACCAGGCCCGTCATCTCAAACATCGTCACCTCGTCTTTACCCATGACCGCCTTCAGGGCGACGTCGCAGAGGATGTTGCGCTTGTTCGCCGGGTTCTGAAGGTTTCTCGCCTTGATGTAGTCCCAGAGCCTCTTGATGGCTTCGGTGCGCGCCAGAGGTTCTGAGCCCACGATGGCTGCAAGAGCCGGGCTGGGCCGCAAGGCTGACATGAAAGCAGAAGGCTTCTTCGGGGTCGCTGTTGTCAAGGGAGTACCTGATGGGAGTGAGAAGGACGCGCAGGATACAAGTGCGTCCGAAAGGTCTTCAGGCTGCCACCACAGCATTGGTGACAGCATGTGTGCAGGGGCACAAGGAAGACAGGGCAAACGCAGGGGCACGTTGAGCAGCACCCACTCATCGACAATCGCACGTCTGCAAGATGCCTTCTGTGCGGTGGCTCGCCAAGCGCCTTCCCCGCGCGGCGCCAGCGCGATGCAAGTACTTTCCGGTGTGCCACGGCGACACACCGGCGTTGTGCAGGGCGATGTGGACAAACACATCGGGCTGACTCTCTTTCTCGATACCGCGACCAGCCCTGAGGACGGAGAGGCCTACGACGCCAGCTTCCTGGCACTGCTGCGGAATCACGCTTGCGGCCATCAAGAGCCGCTCGCGACTGGCCGCTATCTGCCGGTGCGGTGCTACGGCGGCCGGAACAACAGTGGGGCCCAGCCGCTAAATGAACCCCAGCGGGCTCATCACCGAGTGGATGGTTCTGTCGTCTGTGGTCGAGATCGCAGCAGGGCGCCGTGCCCAGCGCCGCTTCGAGCAGCGGCGCCTCGGCGGCATCGAGCGGCAAGCCCGTCCTCGGGAACGAGGCGCCATCGGCCTCGCCCACGCGCCACAGCCAGTGTTCGGGCCCCCGCATCCAGCAGGCCCGGCAACGGCCACAGGTCCGCTGAGCCGCCCATCGTTCAGTCCGGCGTGAGCCGGAACTGCTCCAGCTGCCCGTCGGGCCAAGCGCGCGTGACGAGCTGCAGCACGCGGTTCACGAGCTCGACGCGGTAGGTGCGGGCGTCCATTCCGCCGCGAGTCTGGCGCCAGTTCAGCTCGAAGGACTTCAGCGGGCCGGCTTCGCGCAGCGCCTGCACGAAGCCGGCGACGGCCGCTTCGCTCAGCTGTGCGTTGCCGTTGCCGCTGAATCGCGAGCGCTCGACGCGGCCCTCGCGCAGCGCTTCGAGCAGCGCTCGGTCGCGCGCCGTCGCCGCGCGGTCGGCGGGTGACATCTCGAACAGCAGCAGGTCTTCCAGGCGGCTGGCGATCGCGCCTGCCGCGTCGCCGCCGTCGCCGTTGGTCAGCACCGCCCAGCCGGCGCGCGGCCCGGGCATCGCGCCCATCTGCGCCAGGAAGCCGGCGACCGCGCCGTCGTGCTTCAGCACGACGGTCTCGGCCGGCGCGCGCACGCCCACGCCCAGGCCGTAGCGTGTGCCGCTGCCGTCGGCCAAGCGCGTATCGGTGGCCATCGCGCGCCAGGCGGCGGCAGGCATTAGGCGCTGCTCGTTCATCGCCAGCACCCAGCGCGCCAGGTCCTCGGCCGTCATCGCGAGCTGGAAGGCCGCGAACATCCAGCCGCGCTGCTCGGGCGGCGCTGGCAGCGGCGGCCCGAGCCCGATCGAGACATGGCCGGCCGCGTCGTCGGTGTCCAGCTGCCGACGTTCGAGGTCGATCACCGAGCGCATGCCGAGCGGGCCGAAGATGCGCGATTGCAGAAAGTCGAACAGCGGCTGCCCGCTCGCCTTCTCCAGCACCGCACCCGCCACCGCGTAGCCGGTGTTGCTGTACTGCCAGCGCGCGCCAGGCGCGAAGTCCGGCGTGCGGCGAGCCCAGCGGTCCAGCACGCGCTTGCTCTCGACCGGGCGCGACATCTCTGGCGGCTGGTAGTCCTGCGGGTAGAAGTCGCGCAGCCCCGCGGTGTGCGAAAGCAGCTGGCGCAGTGTCGCATCGCCGGCGGGCCCGAGGTCGGGCAGCCAGCGGCGCACGGGTTCGTCCAATGTGAGCCGGCCCTCGGCTTCCAGCATCAGCAGGCCCGCGGCCGTGAACTGCTTGCTCACCGAGCCGATCGGGAAACGCATCGCCGGCGTGGCTGGCACATCGGGCGCAACGCGTGCCAGACCGTAAGCCTTCACGTAGGCGATGCGGCCGTCGAGCACCAGCGCCACCGAGGCGCCCGGCACGCCCTTGGCCTTCAGCGCGTCGACGACGATGGCGTCGATGCGCGCACGGTCCGTCTCGGCGAGTTCGGCCGCACGCGCGCCGGCCGCCGCCTGCAGCAGTAGGACCGCCGCGACCCGCAATCCGCGCCACGGCCGGATTCCCACAGCAGTCTCGTTCATCGCGAAGCGCCTCCCTGGCCGAGCACCGCCTCGATGCGCCGCCGGTTGACGCGCACCTTGGGCGCCAAGTGATCGAACCACATCCGCACGTCCTCGTCCAGACCTATGGCGCAGGGGAGTTTCAAACGGTCTCCAGAAGGCGCGTTGATCGTGGGTGGTCGGCCAGCGGCGGCCAGCTGTGAGCTGTCGACGCCAGACTGTTGGCCCCAATAGCTGACTGGCGCGGCCGCCATTGGATTCCAGCGGTGTGCTGCTACGTGTGCATGCCGAGCCTGACCGGCAGCTTCGGGACGGCAAGATACCGCAAGCGAAGGGCTGCTGAGGGTCGCAATGCATAGCTATGCATTGCGACCCCTATGCATAGTGCTCAACTATGTGTAGTCGCACCCCGCCCGACGCGGCCGACCACTCGGTCGACGACCGCGTTCAGGCGAGGCGCGCTTTCCATAGTTACAGGCTCTTCAGGAACTTCATCAGGTCGTCGTCGGC
>CAMTUD010000072.1:0-8895 GCA_947084805.1 uncultured beta proteobacterium
GAGCACCGCAGGGCAGTCGGCGCGAAGCGACGACCGCCTCAGTCGCACGCCGCGCCCCGCCCGGACGGCCCTTTGCCGCCACAACCGTCAGCACGCCAAGGCGGACGGCGAACTTCCGCAACGGGCCGAAAGCAGCCGAAACGGCATTCATCGCATCGTGCGCAAGAACGCCACCACGTCTTCCACCTGCTGCGCGTTCAGCACCGGCAGCCCGCGCCACGCGGCGCCCACGCGCTGCGCCACCGGGTCGCTGGCGGCGCGGTGAAAGGCCGGCATCAGGCTGTCCGGGTTCAGGCGCTTGGCGTCGGCCACCCGAAGGCGCAGTTGCGCCTCGCTCCAGCGGCTGCCGACGCCACTCAGATTGCTCGACAGGTTGCCCTGCGCGCGCTCGGTCGGCGTGCGGTCGAAAGGCCCGCTGTGGCACAGCAGGCACAGGCCGACCTGGCGGTCGACGACGATGGCGCGCCCGGCCGCCGCGTCGCCCGGCGTGGCCGTCAGCGGCTCGGGGATGCCGTCGCCCACCACCGTGAAGCTCACGGTGGTGGCCAGGGCGACGGCGGCGAGCAGGCACACGCCGGGGTCAGGCGCGCAGGCTCTGCTGCTTGATCGGCAGTTCGCGGATGCGCTTGCCGGTGGCCGCGAAGATGGCGTTCAGCACCGCTGGTGCCGCCACCGCGATGGTGGGTTCGCCCACGCCGCCCCAGAAGCCGCCCGAGGGCATCACGATGGTCTCGACCTTGGGCATCTCGGCGATGCGCATCGACGGGTAGGTGTCGAAGTTGCGCTGCTCGATGCGGCCGTCCTTGACCGTGCACTCCTCGTACAGCATCGCGCTCAGGCCGTAGACGAAGCTGCCCTCGACCTGGGCCTCGATCTGCTGCGGGTTCACCGCGTAGCCGCAGTCGGTGGCGGCGACGATGCGGTGGATCTTCAGCTTGCCCTCGGCACTGACCGAAACCTCGGCGCAGGCCGCCACGTAGCTGCCGAAGCCGTGTGTCACGCACAGGCCGCGGAAGACCTTCTGGCCGCCGACGTCGGGCGCGGGCGTGCCCCAGCCCACGCGCGCGGCCACCGCGTTCAGCACCGCCAGGTGCTTGGGGTGGTTGGCCATCAGCTTGCGCCGCAGCGCCAGCGGGTCCTGCTGCGTGGCGTGGGCGATCTCGTCGATGAAACTCTCGAGGTAGACCGCGTTCTGGTTCAGGTTCACGCCGCGCCAGAAGCCCGGCGGCACGTGCGGGTTGCGCATGGCGTGGTCGACCAGCAGCGCCGGGAAGGTGTAGCCGATCATGGCCTCGCCACCGCCGTTGTTCAGGCCCTGGAAGACCACCGGGTCCTTGCCGTCGCGGATGTTCTGCGGCGCCACGCCGGCCAGGATGCTCTGGCCGCTGATGCGCATGTGCAGGCCGGTGACGTTGCCCTGCGCGTCGAGCCCGGCCGTCAGCTTGGCCTGCGTGATGGGGTGGTAGCGGCCCTGCGTCATGTCCTCTTCGCGCGACCACAGCAGCTTCACCGGCACGCCGGGCATTTGCCTGGCGATCTGCACGGCCTGGGTGATCCAGTCCTGCACCGCACCGCGGCGACCGAAGCCGCCGCCGAGGTCGATCTTGTAGACCTCGCACTGCGCGGCCGGCAGGCCTGCGGCCAGCGCCGCGGCGGCCAGCGAGGCCTCGCCGTTCTGCGTCGGTGTCCAGACCTCGCAACGCTCGGGCGTCCACTTCGCCGTCGCGTTCATCGGCTCCATCGTGGCGTGGTTCTGGTGCGGGAAGGCGTAGACCGCCTCGACCTTGCGCACGGCGCCAGCCAGCGCCGCCTTTGCGTCGCCGTTGCTGTTGCCGACCACGGCCTCGGGTGCGTCCAGGCCTGCCTTGAGCACGGCGTTGAAGTCGGCCTGCTGCAGCTTGGCGTTGGCGCCGAAGTCCCATTCCACGGGCAGCGCGTCGAGCGCCTTCTTGGCGTGCCACCAGGTGTCGGCGACCACCGCCACGGCGTTGTCGCCGACGGCCAGCACCTTCTTCACGCCGGGCATCTTCTCGACGGCGGCGGCGTCGAAGCTCTTGAGCTTGCCACCGAACACCGGGCAGGCGTTGATGGTGGCGTTCAACAGGCCGGGCAGCTTCAGGTCGGCACCGAAGACCTTCTGGCCGTTGACCTTGTCGACCGTGTCCAGGCGCGCCATGCGCTTGCCCAGCAGCTTCCAGTCCTTGGGGTCCTTGAGCGGGATCTCGGCGGGCGGCGTCAGCTTCGCGGCGGCCACGGCCACCTTGCCGTAGCTCGTCTTGCGGCCGCTGGCAGCGTGTTGGATGACACCCTTGTCCACCGTGCATTCGGCAGCCGGCACCTTCCAGCCGTCGGCGGCGGCCTGCACCAGCATCATGCGGGCCGCGGCGCCGCCCTTGCGCACGTAGTCGTGGCTGGTGCGGATGCCACGGCTGCCGCCGGTGCCGAAGTCCCCCCACACCCGCTTGCGCGCCAGGCTCTGGCCGGGCGTGGGGTATTCGGTGGTGACACGGGCCCAGTCGCATTCCAGCTCTTCGGCCACCATCTGCGCCAGGCCGGTCAGCGTGCCCTGGCCCATCTCGCTGCGCGCGATGCGGATCACCACCTTTTCGTCCGGGTGCACCACGACCCAAGCGTTGACCTCGGGCGCTTCACCCTTGGCCGTGGCCTCGGTCGGGAAACCGAAGACGAAGCCGCCTGCAGCAGCCGTGGCCGCGGCGCCGGTGCCGATGAACTGGCGGCGGTTGAGGGTGCCAGCGCCCTTCGGGGCGGCCGTGCCGGCGCTCATGCCACGCTCCTGACCACGTGCACGATGTCCAGGCCCGCGCTCTTGGTGACGCCGGCGGCTTCCTTGATCGCTGCGCGCACGCGGTTGAAGGTGCCACAGCGGCAGATGTTGGTGATCTCGGCGTCGATGTCGGCGTCGGTCGGCTTGGGGATCTTCTTGAGCAGGGCCGCGGCGGCCATGATCATGCCGCTCTGGCAGTAGCCGCACTGCGGCACGTCGTTTTTCACCCAGGCCTTCTGCAGCGCGTGGTCGGCCTTGGCCGACAGGCCCTCGATGGTGATGACCTTCTGGCCTGGCTGCACCGCCGAGACCGGCATCGCGCAGCTGCGCACCGGCGCGCCGTCGATGTGGACCGTGCACGAGCCGCACTGCGCCACGCCACAGCCGTACTTGGTGCCGGTGAGGCCGATCTGTTCACGCAGCACCCACAGCAGGGGGGTGTCGGGCTCGGCGTTGTGCTCGCGCACACGGCCGTTGACGTTCAATCGCGCCATGCTGCTGTCTCCTGGGTTTGTGTAGGGCGGGGCGCATGATGATGCGGCGCCCGTCGCCTTGCAGGCAGTCGGGTTTGTGCCCGTTCAGTGCAGCCGGTCGCGGTCCCCGCGCTTGCCGTCGAAGGCGTCGGGGCGGTAGACGTTGCCTTCGCGGTCGACCTTGGGCTTGGCGCGGCGTGCACGATCGATGGCTTCGGCGGCCTCGCGACGCGCCCGCAGGGCCTGCGCCGGGCTGCGCAGGCGGTGCAGCAGCGTGTGCCAGCCGCGCAGCGCGCGGCCCTGCCAGCGCTGGCGCCGCACCGGGCCGGCGGCCATGCCGGCCCACACGAGGCCGCACGCCACCAGGCCCATCACCGCCCACGATTTGTCGTCCATGACCGCCAATCTACGCCTGAAGTGCGCCGGTCGCTGTGAAAACTGCGCGGCCTGCGGCATGGCAGCATCGCCGTCCATGCAAACCCGGATCTTGAGCGGCGGGTGGTGGGTGCTGACGGCGCTGGTGGCGGGGCTCGCAGCGCTGGCGGGGCCGGTGCGCGCCGCGCCTGCGCTGGCGCCGGCGGCCACCGTCGACGTGCTGATCGACCTGCGCGCCGAGATGGCCGCCGGCCGCTTCGACCCGCTGCACGACACCGTCGGTCTGCGCGGCGGCGGCGCGCCGCTGTCGTGGCAGCGCAGTGTGCGGGCGCAGCGTGATGCCGCAGGTGTTGCCGGCCTGTGGCGTGTGCAGCTGCAGTTCGACGCCGTGCCCGCGGCGGGCCGTGAGCTGGCCTACAAGTTCAAGGTCGAACGCCCGGGCCGCCCCGACGACGGCTGGGAGCCCGGCCCCAACCACAGCCTGCTGCTGCGCCCCGGCATGCAGACCGTGGCGCGCGCCTTCGGCAGCGCCGCCGCCGCAGTGCAGCCGCGGCGCAGCGGCCGGATCGAGCGCCTCGCGCCCCAGCCCTCGGCCCACGTCAGCCCGCGCGAAGTGCAGGTCTGGCTGCCGCCGGGTTACGCCGCCGCGACGTCGCAGCGCTACCCGGTGCTGTACCTGCACGACGGCCAGAACGTCTTCGACGCCGTGGCCGCCGGCGCCGAGTGGCAGGTCGACGAAACCGCGCAGCGCCTAGTGGAGGCGGGCGCGGTGGCGCCCTTCATCGTCGTTGCGGTGGCCAGCGGCCCCGAGCGCCTGCGCGACTACACGCCGTGGCCCGACACGCGCCCTCCCGACACGCACCCGCGCGGAACGGCCGCGGCGCAGGCGCCGCAAGCTGGTGGCGCGGCCGCCTACGGCCGCTACCTCGTGCACGAACTCAAGCCCTTCATCGACGCCCGTTACCGCACCGCGCCCGGCCGCGACAACACGGCGGTGGGCGGCTCGTCGATCGGCGGCCTGGTGTCGATGTGGCTGCTGCTGGCGCACGGCGACGTCTTCGGCGCCGGGCTCGTGGTGTCGCCGTCGGTGTGGTGGGCGGGTGAAGCCATCGTGGCCCAGGTGACCGCAGTGCCGGCCAGCGCACTGCTGCCACGTGTCTGGCTCGACGTGGGCACCGACGAGGGCCCTGGGGCGGTGGACGGCGCGCGGCGGCTGCGCGCCGCCTTGCAGGCGCGTGGCTGGGCGCCCGCCTACCTGGAGCAGCCCGGCGCCGGCCACGACGAAGCGGCGTGGGCGGCGCGGGTCGAACCGATGCTGCGTTTCCTCTACGGCCGCCCCGCACGCTGAGGGCAGCGCGGCGCCGGCAGGCGTGTCGGGATGGGCTGCCTGATGACGACCGCTACCCGCTTCAAGCCTCGGCTGGCGACCCGGAAGGACGGCGACGCCGCGTCGCGCCGCTGCCGGTCGGCGCTTCGGCCGCGGCGACGCCGTCCTGGCCCAGGCCGTCCCGCAGCAGTTCGGCCAGCAGCGATCGGGCCTGCACGAGCAGCGGGCCTTGCGGCCGCTGCGCCGAGGTGGCGATCCACAGCGTGGTGGCCAGCGGCGTGGCGCGTGGCGGCGTGAAGACCGGTCGCGCGACGTAGTCGCGCTCGCGCCCGCTGGCGCGCAGCGCGTTGCGCGACAGCACGGCGTGCAGCGGGTGGCGGCGCACGAGTTCCAGGATCGCCGGCACGCTATCGATCTCGAGCGCCACACTCGGCTTCAGGCCGGCCAGCGCCAGCACGGTTTCCAGGCGCATGCGGATGGCGTGCGGCCGGCTCGGGATGACGAGGCCGTGCCCGGCCACCTCGGTCAGCGTGGCCGCGGGGGGCGGGGTGGCGGCTTTCGCGCCGCGGCCCTTCGAGGGGCAGGCCGAGACGAGGAACAGCTGCTCTTCGAGCACCGGCTGCAGTTCGATGGCCGCCGCCGGGGTGGCGTTGTAGACCACGGCGCAGTCGATGCGGCCCTGCGCCAGCCATTCCAGCGTGTAGGTCGACAGGCCTTCCAGCACCGACAGCGTGGCGCGCGGGAAGCGCGCGCGGAACGCCTCGACCAGCGGCGCGGTGAGCGTGCGGCTGATGCTGGGCGGCAGGCCGATCGACAGCAGCCCGCCGTGGGCGCCGTCGGGTTCGGCGAGGTCCTGTCGCGCACGTTCCAGCTGCTGCAGGATGCCGCGGGCATGGGCCAGCAGCCGCGTGCCCGCCTCGCTGAGCGTGACGCCGCGGCCGTTGCGCGCAAAAAGTGTCTGGCGCAGTTCCACCTCCAGGACCCGCACCTGGCGGCTGAGCGCCGGCTGCGCCACCTGCAGCACGTGCGCGGCACGCGTGAAGCTGCCGAGTTCGGCCACCTGCACGAAGGTCTGGAGCTGCTTGAAGTCCATGCCGCATTGTCATGCCGGAATCGGGGACTCCGGCCACGAGAAATGCTGCGTCGGCATATCAGCTAGTGGTCACCATGGCTTGATCGCACCCGGCACGGGTTGAACAATCGCGGGCCCGGCCCTTCGCCAACCCCTTGCCCTCAGCCGCCATCGAACCCGCCATGCAGCCCGTGATCACCGGCATCTCCTCGATGGCCACGCGCCCCCTGCTGGCCGAGCTGGGTGCGGCCTACACGCAGGCCACCGACCGGCGCGTGGCCATCGCCGCCGTGGGCGGTGTCGACGCCGCCAAGCGTGTGGCCGCCGGCGAGGCCTTCGACGTGGTGGTGCTGGCGTCAGACGCGCTGGACAAGCTGATCGCCACCGGCCACGTGCGCGCCGAAGGCCGTGTCGACCTGGCGCGCTCGCCAGTGGCCGTGGCCGTGCGTGCCGGCGCGCCGCAGCCCGACATCGGCAGCGAGGCCGCCTTGCGTGCCGCCATGCTGGCGGCGGGCAGCCTGTGCTTTTCCACCGGTCCCAGCGGCGACTTCCTGCGCCGGCTGCTGCAGGAGTGGGGCATCGCCGAGGCCGCGGCCGGCCGGCTCGTGCAGGCGCCCCCGGGCGTGCCGGTCGGCAGCCTGGTGGCCCGAGGCGAGGTCGAGCTCGGCTTCCAGCAACTCGGTGAACTGCTGCCGCTGCCCGGCATCACCGTGCTGGGCACGCTGCCCGAGCCGGTGGCCTGCATCACGACCTTTTCGGCCGGACTGTGCGCCACCGGCACGCAGCCCGCCGCCGCGCGCGAACTGCTGCGCTTTTTCACCTCATCCGACGCCGACGCCGCCAAGCGCCGCCACGGCATGAGCCCGGTCTGATCCCGGTTTGACCCCCTGACGCAGGCACCCCCATGATCATCGACATCCACGGCCACTACACCACCGCACCGAAAACGCTGGAGAACTGGCGCAACGCGCAGATCGCCGGCATTCAGGACCCCGCCGCGATGCCCAAGGCCAGCGCACTGAAGATCAGCGACGACGAACTGCGCGAGAGCATCGAGACCAACCAGCTCAGGCTGATGAAGGCGCGTGGCAGCGACCTGACGATCTTCAGCCCGCGCGCCAGCTTCATGGCCCACCACATCGGCGACTTCCAGGTCAGCGCCACCTGGAGCGCGATCTGCAACGAGCTCTGCTTCCGCGTCAGCCGGCTCTTCCCCGAGCACTTCGCGCCGGCGGCGATGCTGCCGCAGAGCCCGGGCGTCGACCCGGCGACCTGCATCCCCGAGCTGGTGAAGTGCGTCGAGCAGTACGGCAACGTCGCCATCAACCTGAACCCCGACCCTTCCGGCGGCCACTGGACGAGCCCGCCGCTGACACACCGGCACTGGTATCCCGTCTACGAAAAGATGGTCGAGTACGACATCCCGGCCATGATCCACGTCAGCAGCAGCTGCAACGCCTGCTTCCACGCCACCGGTGCGCACTACATCAACGCCGACACGACGGCCTTCATGCAGTGCCTGCAGGGCGACCTGTTCAAGGACTTCCCGACGCTGCGTTTTGTCATCCCGCACGGCGGCGGCGCCGTGCCCTACCACTGGGGGCGCTACCGTGGCCTGGCGCAGGAGCTGAAGAAGCCGCTGCTCGGCGAGCACCTGATGAACAACATCTTCTTCGACACCTGCGTCTACCACCAGCCCGGCATCGACCTGCTGACCCACGTGATCCCGGTGCAGAACATCCTCTTCGCCAGCGAGATGATCGGGGCCGTGCGCGGCATCGACCCCGAGACCGGGCACTACTTCGACGACACGCGGCGCTACATCGACGCCGCCGCCATCGACCCCGCGCAGCGCCATGCCATCTACGAGGGCAACGCGCGGCGCGTCTATCCGCGGCTGGATGCGCAGCTCAAGGCGCGCGGCCTGTAAGTCACCAGGAGCACACGATGTTCGAGTTGGGCGTGGTCTACCGCAACATCCACCGTGCCGAGCGCGCGGCGGTCGATCAACTGGCGCGTTTCGGCGCGTCCACGGTGCACGAGGCGCAGGGCCGCGTGGGGCTGCTCAAGCCCTACATGCGGCCTGTCTACCCGGGCGCGCGCATCTCGGGCACGGCTGTCACGGTGCTGCTGCACCCGGGCGACAACTGGATGCTGCACGTGGTGGCCGAGCAGATCATGCCCGGCGACATCGTCGTGGCCGCCGTCACCGCCGACTGCACCGACGGTTACTTCGGCGACCTGCTGGCCACGTCCTTCCGCGCCCGCGGCGCTTTGGGTCTGGTGATCGACGGCGGTTGCCGTGACGTGAAGGACCTCACCGAGATGGGCTTCCCGGTCTGGAGCCGCGCCATCAGCAGCAAGGGCACCATCAAGGCCACGCTGGGCTCGGTGAACATCCCCGTGGTCTGCGCCGGCATGAGCGTGAACCCCGGTGACGCCATCGTCGCCGACGACGACGGTGTGGTGGTGGTGCCGGCGGCGCGTGTGCGCGAAGTGGCCGACGCCGCGGCGGTGCGGGAAGCCAACGAAGGCGAAAAGCGCGCCAAGCTTTCGTCCGGCGTGCTGGGGCTGGACATGTACAAGATGCGCGAACCGCTGGCCAAGGCCGGGCTGCGCTACATCGACTAGGTGGAAGTGGGCGGGCGTCGAACGCTGCGCGGGGATCGATAGCCGGTGGCGGCTTGCGGCCCGTTGCGGAGTTTCGCCGTCCGCCTTGGCGTGCTGACGGTCGTGGCGGCAAAGGGCCGTCCGGGCGGGGCGCGGCGTGCGACTGAGGCGGTCGTCGCTTCGCGCCGACTGCCCTGCGGTGCTCGGGTCCATGGCCCGGCGCATAACTCGCTGCGCTCACTGCGTTCGCTAC
>CAMTUD010000073.1:0-10244 GCA_947084805.1 uncultured beta proteobacterium
CGGCGGCGGCCTCGGCGCCGCCGCGGGCAGCTTCGGCGGCCGCGCCGTCGCAACGTGTCGCGGCGGCTGCCGCGCCGGTCCGATGATCGCCACCTTCGAGCGCGCTTCGCCCTGGCTGTGGGTGCGGCGCGTGTTCAGCGGTTTCGACGGCCCGCTCTTCGTGGCCGTGCTGCTGCTGGCTGCGGTGGGCCTGGTGGCGATGTACTCGGCCGGTTTCGACCACGGCACGCGTTTTGTCGACCACGGCCGCAACATGCTGCTGGCGCTGCTGGTGCTGTTCGTCGTCTCGCAGGTGCCGCCGCAGAAGCTGCAGCAGCTGGCCGTGCCGCTGTACCTGGCAGGGCTGGCGCTGCTGGTGGCCACGGCGGTGTTCGGCATCACGCGCAAGGGCGCCACGCGCTGGCTGGCGCTGGGCCCGCTGGTCATCCAGCCGAGCGAGATCATGAAGATCGCGATGCCGCTGATGCTGGCGTGGTGGTTCCAGAAGCGCGAAGGCCAGCTGCGCGTGCCCGACTTCATTGTCGCCGCGCTGCTGCTGCTGGTGCCGGTGGGGCTGGTGATGAAACAGCCCGACCTGGGCACCTCGCTGCTGGTGCTGGCCGGGGGCCTCTACGTCATGTTCTTCGCCGGCCTGAGCTGGCGCCTGGTGGTGCCGGCGCTGGTGCTGTCTGCGCTGGGCCTGATGACCATCGTGGCCGCCGGTGACGCCCTCTGCGAGCCTGGTGTCGACTGGCACGTGCTGCGTGAGTACCAGCGCCAGCGCATCTGCACCCTGCTCGACCCCACGCGCGACCCGCTGGGCAAGGGCTTCCACATCCTCCAGGGCATGATCGCCATCGGTTCCGGCGGCCTCGGCGGCAAGGGTTTCATGCAGGGCACGCAGACGCACCTCGAGTTCATCCCCGAGCGCACCACCGACTTCATCTTCGCCGCCTTCAGCGAGGAGTTCGGCCTCGCCGGTGTGCTGGTGCTGATGGCCGGCTTCACCTTCCTGATCTTCCGCGGCCTGGTCATCGCGTCGGAGGCGCCGACGGTCTTCACGCGGCTGCTCGCCGGCGCGGTGACGATGGGCTTCTTCACCTACGCCTTCGTCAACATGGGCATGGTCAGCGGCATCCTGCCGGTGGTGGGCGTGCCGCTGCCCTTCGTGAGCTACGGCGGCACGGCGATGGTGTCGCTGGGGCTGGGGCTGGGCATCCTGATGTCGATCGCCCGCAGCCGCAGGCTGATGCAGAGTTGATGAGGCCCCCGCGGGGGCGAGCCGGACGAGAAGCCGTCCCTGCGGACTGTTTCTCGCCTGCGAGCGCCTGCGGCGTCACTGCCGCAGGCCGTCCGCCTACGGCCCGGCGGAGTCGGATCCGGCGCGGGAAGCTGGGTCGCGTGTTGCGCTGGGCGCGAGGGGGAAGCGGACCGTGAACAAGGCGCCCGGCGTGCTCCCGGGCGCCAGGCTGGCACGCGGCCGCACGTCGGTCACAGTGACTTCCGCGCCATGCCGCTGCGCCACTTCGGCGACGATGGCCAGGCCCAGACCGCTGCCGTCGACCTGCGTGTCCAGGGCGCGGTAGAAGGGGCGGAACACGGCCTCGCGCTCGGCCGGCGCGATGCCCGGGCCGGTGTCTTCCACCTGCAGCACCACCACCTGGCCGAAGGGGTCGGGCACCACGCGCGCTGTCACCGTGCCGCCGTGCGGCGTGTACTGCAGCGCGTTGTCGACCAGGTTGCGCACCATCTCGCTCAGCAGCACGGGCTCGGCACGCAGCCGCGTGTTCTCATGGTGGCCCGGGCTCTCCGGGCCTTCATAGCCGAGGTCGATGCGGCGCTCGATGGCGCGCGGCACGAAGTCGCGCACCACGGCACGTGTCACCGCCGCCAGGTCGACCATCTGGTGGCGCGCGGCCTGGCCGGTGTCCTCGGCACGCGCCATCGACAGCAGCTGGTTGACCATGTGCGCCGCACGCTGCGTCGACAACCCGATCTGGCGCAGGGTGTGTTTCATCGACGCCGGGTCGCCGCGGCCGCTGTCGATCTCGCGCGCGGCCAGCTCGGCCTGCATGCGCAGCCCGGCCAGCGGTGTTTTCAGCTGGTGGGCGGCGTCGGCCAGGAAGTGGCGCTGCGTGGCGATGGTCTTGTCCAGCCGCTGCAGCAGGTCGTTGATGGCGCGCACCAGCGGTGCCACCTCGTCGGGCACGTCGCCCTCGGCGATGGCGGAAAGATCCGTGCTCTCGCGCTTGCGGATGCGCTGCTGCAGTTCGGCCAGCGGCCGGATGCCGCGCGCCAGCGCAAACCACACCAGCACCACCGCCAGCGGCAGGATCACGAACTGCGGCAGGATCACGCCCTTGATGATCTCGGTGGCCAGCTGCGAGCGTTTGCCCAGCGTCTCGGCCACCTGCACCAGCGCCTCGCTGCTGTCGCTGCCTGGCGCGAGCGGCAGCCAGAGGTAGGCCACGCGCACGGGTTCCTCGCCGAGGATGTCGTCGCGAAAGCGCACCGTGCCGTCGCCCTTGACCTCCTCGAAGGGCACGGCCAGGGCCGACTCGCCGGCCAGCAGTTCACCGCGCCGGCCCAGCACCTGGTAGTAGCTGCGGTCCTCGTCGTCGTCACGCTTGAGCGTGGCGGCGGCGCGCTCGAGCTCGGCGCGCACGCTGCCCACCGGCAGGTCGGTGGTGGAGGTCTGCACCGTGGCCTGGCGGGCCAGCGCGCGCACGGCATCGGCCAGTTCACGGTCGTAGGGGCGGGCGGCGATGGATTGCGCCACCACCCAGGTCAGGCCCAGGCTCATCGGCCACAGCAGCAGCAGCGGCGCGAGCATCCAGTCGAGGATCTCGCCGAAGAGCGACCGTTGTTCGTGGGGAGCGGTGGACATGGCAGGGCTCAGACGCGAAGCATCATCCGCGCCAGGCTGCCCCGCGTGCCCGCCGGGCGCGCGTCAAGCGGCGATCTTCTCGAGGCAGTAACCCAGCCCGCGCACGGTGGCGATGCGCACCGGCCCCTGCTCGATCTTCTTGCGCAGGCGGTGGATGTAGACCTCGATGGCGTTGTTGCTCACCTCGTCGCCCCATTCGCACAGGCGTTCCACGAGCTGGTCCTTGCTGACCAGGCGGCCGGCGCGCTGCAGCAGCACTTCGAGCAGGCTGAGTTCACGTGCCGAGAGTTCGACCATCTGGTCGTTCAGGTAGGCCACGCGGCCGGTGGCGTCGAAGGTCAGCGGCCCGTGCTTGAGCACGCTGCTGGCGGTGCCCAGGCCGCGCCGTGTCAGCGCACGCACCCGCGCTTCCAGTTCCTGCAGCGAAAACGGCTTGGCCATGTAGTCGTCGGCGCCGAGGTCCAGGCCCTTCACACGCTGCTCGACGCTGTCGGCCGCGGTGAGGATGAGCACCGGCACGCTGCTGCCGCGGCCGCGCATCTTCTTCAGCACCTCGAAGCCGTGCATCTTGGGCAGGCCCAGATCGAGGATGACGAGGTCGAACTCGTGCGCGGCGACGGCGGCATCGGCCTCGCTGCCGCTGTTGACCTGGTCGACCGCATAACCGGCGGCCCGCAGCGAACGCAACAACCCGTCGGCGAGCACCTGGTCGTCTTCGGCTATGAGGATGCGCATGGTCTGTCTCCTGCTGGGCCTGGGCGTGAGGCCCGACCCCTGTGTTGTGACGCCATTTTAGGTCGCCACCGGTGCCCGGCATCCGGGCCACCGATGGTGCCGGCCCCCGGGCGGGGGCCCCCCAGGAGTTACCCCAAAAGGACTGTACGCATATCCAGCTTTGCCTTCATAATCTGCGTCAACCAAGGAGATTTCAGCATGGACGCACCCGTGAAGGCCCTCAACACCGAAAAGGCCAAGGCCCTGCAGGCGGCACTCGCCCAGATCGAGAAGCAGTTCGGCAAGGGTTCCATCATGCGCCTGGGTGAAGGCGAGGTCATCGAGGACATCCAGGTCGTCTCCACCGGCAGCCTGGGCCTGGACATCGCCCTGGGCGTCGGTGGCCTGCCGCGCGGCCGCGTGATCGAGATCTACGGCCCCGAATCGTCGGGCAAGACCACGCTCACGCTGCAGGTCATCGCCGAGATGCAGAAGCAGGCCGGCACCTGCGCCTTCATCGACGCCGAACACGCGCTGGACATCCAGTACGCGCAGAAGCTGGGCGTCAATCTGCAAGAACTCCTGATCTCCCAGCCCGACACCGGCGAACAGGCGCTGGAAATTGTCGACGCGCTGGTGCGCAGCGGCTCCATCGACCTCATCGTCATCGACTCGGTGGCCGCGCTCACGCCCAAGGCCGAACTCGAAGGCGAGATGGGCGACAGCCTGCCCGGCCTGCAGGCGCGGCTGATGAGCCAGGCGCTGCGCAAGCTGACCGCCACGATCAAGAAGACCAACACCATGGTCATCTTCATCAACCAGATCCGCATGAAGATCGGTGTCATGTTCGGCAACCCCGAAACCACCACCGGCGGCAACGCGCTGAAGTTCTATTCGTCGGTGCGCCTTGACATCCGCCGCACCGGCAACATCAAGAAGGGCGAAGAGATCATCGGCAGCGAGACCAAGGTCAAGGTCGTCAAGAACAAGGTCAGCCCGCCCTTCAAGGTGGCCGAGTTCGACATCCTCTACGGCGAAGGCATCAGCCGCGAAGGCGAGATCATCGACATGGGCGTCGAGGCGCGCATCCTCGAGAAAAGTGGCGCCTGGTACGCCTACAACGGCGAGAAGATCGGCCAGGGCAAGGACAACGCACGCGAGTTCCTGCGCGAGAACCCCGAGATCAAGCGCGAGATCGAGAACAAGGTGCGCGAATCCCTGGGCATCCCGCTGCTGGCCGCCAACGTCGTCGGCGACTAGGCCCTGCCGCGCCGCCGGGGCTGTCGGCGTGGGCTTCGGTGCGCTGTCGGTGAAAGGACGCGCGCTGCGCTACCTGGCGCAGCGAGAACACTCCCGCGCCGAACTCGAGCGCAAGCTGGCGCGCCACGTCGAAGACCAGCCCGAAGCCAGCGCGCAGGCGCAGATCGCCGCCGCGCTGGACGAGTTGTCCGCCAAGGGTCTGCTCAGCGAGGCGCGTGTCGCCGAGTCGGTGTTGGTCGGCCAGGGCCGGCGTTACGGCGTGCGGCGACTGAAACAGACCATGCAGGCCAAGGGGCTGGCACCCGAACTCGTGGCGCACACCCTGCAGCAGGCCCGCGCCACCGAACTGGAGCGCGCGCTGGCCATCTGGCGGCGGCGCTTCGGCAGCCCGCCTGCCGACGCAGCCGAACGTGCGCGGCAGATGCGTTTCCTGGCGGGCCGCGGTTTCGAAGGCGATGTCATCCGCCGCGTTGTGCGTGGCGGCGACGAACACGACGACTGACACACGCTTCCGCTCGGCCGCTTCCGCTCGGCCGTGGGGTTGCGGCAGCGCCCGGCGCCCCGTGCCGCCGGGCTGCGGCGCCCGATGGTCCGCGACCGCAGCGCCTGTAAGGTTCTGCTGCAGAGCAGCATGTTAGATTCGCCGCCGCACTGCGCCACCGCAGCGCCAACCCCCCCCTCCTCAGCGATGACCCTTCCGCCAGCGGCGCCGCAGCGCCAGCTCAAACACCGCCGCCAGATCGACGTGCAGGTGTATGGGCGTGGTGATGGCCTGTGGGAAGTGGACGCCCTGCTGACCGACGTCAAGACCCGCGTCGCCCACCTCGCCGGAGGCGACCGCGAACCCGGTCTGCCCCTGCACGAGATGCTGCTGCGCCTGGTCGTCAACGCGCAGCTCGACATCGTCGAGGCCGGCTCCGAAACGCGCTGGATGCCCTACACCGGCCACTGCAACGACCACGGCGATGCCTACACGGCCCTCGTCGGCCTGAACCTGCTGCAGAACTTCCGGCGCGACCTGCGCGAACGTGTCGGTGGCGTGCTCGGTTGCACCCACATCACCGAGCTGGCGCAGGTGCTGCCCACCACCGTGGTGCAGGCCTTTGCCGGTGAAGTCATCGACACCCGCGGCCAGGCCGACGGTGCCGAACAACCTTTCCAGATCGACCGCTGCCACGCCCTGCGCAGCGATGGCGCGGTGGTGCAAGAGCACTACCCGCGCTGGTACCGGCCCGCGAAGGCCGCCTGAAGATTTCTCCCTGAACGAACGCGCGAGCGAAGGAGCCCCACCGATGAAGATCCACGAATACCAGGCCAAGGAGTTGCTGCGCGCACATGGTGTGCCGGTGCCGCGCGGCTACCCGGCGTTCACCGTGCGCGAAGCGCAAGAGGCGGCGCAGAAGCTCGGCGGCGCGGTCTGGGTGGTGAAGGCGCAGATCCACGCCGGCGGTCGCGGCAAGGGGGGCGGTGTCAAGCTGGCGCGCACGCTGGCCGAAGTCGAAACCCTGGCCGGCCAGATCCTGGGCATGCAGCTGAAGACCCACCAGACCGGCCCCGAAGGCCAGAAGGTGCGTCGCCTGCTGGTCGAGGAAGGTGCCGACATCAAGAAGGAGTACTACGTCGCCGCGCTCACCGACCGCGCGACGCAGAAGGTGGCGATGATGGCCAGCAGCGAAGGCGGCATGGACATCGAGGAAGTCGCGCATGCCACGCCCGAGAAGATCCTCAAGGTCTTCATCGACCCGCTCGTGGGCTTGACCGACGCGCAGGCGCTTGAACTCGCCGCCGGCATCGGCGTACCCGCCGCCAGCCAGGCGCAGGCGGTGGACGTGCTGAAGAAGCTTTACACCTGCTACATGGACACCGACGCCAGCCTGGCCGAGATCAACCCGCTGATCCTGGAAGGCAACGGCAACATCAAGGCGCTGGACGCGAAGTTCAACTTCGACGCCAACGCGCTGTTCCGTCACCCCGAGATCGTGGCCTACCGCGACCTCGACGAGGAAGACCCGGCGGAAGTCGAAGCCAGCAAGTTCGACCTCAGCTACATCAGCCTGGACGGCAACATCGGTTGCCTGGTCAACGGTGCAGGCCTGGCGATGGCCACGATGGACACCATCAAGCTCTTCGGCGGCGAGCCGGCGAACTTCCTCGACGTCGGCGGCGGCGCCACGGCCGAGAAGGTCACCGAGGCCTTCAAGATCATGCTGAAGAACGAAAACGTGAAGGGCATCCTCGTCAACATCTTCGGCGGCATCATGAAGTGCGACACCATCGCCGAAGGTGTGATCGCCGCCTGCAAGGCCGTGCACCTGTCGATCCCGCTGGTCGTGCGCATGAAGGGCACCAACGAGGACCTGGGCAAGAAGATGCTGGCCGAATCCGGCCTGCCCATCATCAGCGCCGACACCATGGCCGACGCCGCGACGAAGATCGTCGCCGCCGTCAAGTAAGGACGAACACATGAGCATCCTGATCAACAAGGACACCAAGGTCATCACCCAGGGCATCACGGGCAAGACCGGCCAGTTCCACACCCGCGGCTGCGTGGCCTACGCCAACGGCAAGAACTGCTTCGTCGCCGGCGTCAACCCGAAAAAGGCCGGCGAAGACTTCGAAGGCATCCCCATCTTCGCGGGCGTCAAGGAAGCGGCGGCCGCCACCGGCGCCACCGTCAGCGTGATCTATGTGCCGCCGGCGGGTGCTGCCGCAGCCATCTGGGAAGCCGTCGAGGCCGACCTCGACCTGGCCATCTGCATCACCGAAGGCATCCCCGTGAAGGACATGCTGGAAGTGCGCAACCGCATGATCAAGAAGGAAGCCGCAGGCGGCAAGAAGACGCTGCTGCTGGGGCCGAACTGCCCGGGGCTGATCACGCCGGAAGAAATCAAGATCGGCATCATGCCGGGCCACATCCACCGCAAGGGGCGCATCGGCGTCGTCAGCCGCTCGGGCACGCTGACGTATGAAGCGGTGGCCCAGCTCACCGAGATCGGCCTCGGCCAGAGCAGCGCCGTGGGCATCGGCGGCGACCCGATCAACGGCCTGAAGCACATCGACGTGATGCGCCTCTTCAACGACGACCCCGACACCGACGCCGTGATCATGATCGGCGAAATCGGCGGCCCCGACGAAGCCGAGGCCGCACGCTGGTGCCAGGCCAACATGAAGAAACCCATCGTCGGCTTCATCGCCGGCGTCACCGCGCCGGCCGGCAAGCGCATGGGCCATGCCGGCGCGCTGATCAGCGGCGGCGCCGACACCGCCGACGCCAAGCTGGCGATCATGGAAGAGTGCGGCTTCACCGTCACGCGCAACCCGTCGGAGATGGCGCGCCTGCTCAAGGCGATGCTCTGAGCGGTCGGCCCCGCGCGCGGCCGGCTGCGGCTGGCTGCGCGGGGCTGGTCAACGCTATGTAGTTTCCGCAGGGCGCCCGGGCCCGTGCGCCGCCTAAACTCCTGCGCTGGCCCGAACCGCCGGCAACCCTGCCGCGCGTCAGGCCCTGGAGCAAGCATGGAACACATAGGCGAAGCCACCTTCTGGCTCGCGCTAGGCAAGATCGTCTGGGTCAACATCCTGCTGTCGGGCGACAACGCGGTGGTCATCGCCCTGGCCGCCCGCAGCCTGCCCGCACACCAGCGCAACAAGGCCATCTTCGCCGGCAGTGCCGCGGCCATCGTGCTGCGCGTCGTGCTTACCGTCTTCGCGGTGCAACTGCTGCAGTTCCCCTACCTGAAGATCGTCGGCGCGGTGCTGCTGTTCTACATCGGCGTGCAGCTGCTGGTGCCCGAGGACGACAACGAGGACGGCATCAAGTCGTCGGAGCACCTCTGGTCTGCCGTGCGCACCATCCTGCTGGCCGACCTGGTGATGAGCGTCGACAACGTGCTCGCGGTGGCCGCAGCCGCCGACGGCGGCCCGCCGGAATCGCGACTGCTGCTGCTGATCATCGGTCTCGGGCTGTCGATACCACTCATCATCTTCGGCAGCCAGCTGCTGATGCAGGTGATGGAGAAGTACCCCGTCATCATCACGCTCGGGGCCGCGCTGCTGGGTTTCGTGGCCGGCGAGATGCTGGTCAGCGACCACGCCGTGGAAGTCTTCTTCCACAGTGCCGGGCGCGCTTCGACCACGGTCATCGAACTTGCCGGTGCGGTGGGCGTGGTGCTGATGGGCCAATGGCTGGCGCGCCGCCAGCACCGTGCAAAACAAGCTGTCGAGGACTGAACCGTGATCGAATTTCTTTACGCCATCAGCTGGGTGGCCGTCCTCGAAATCATTGCCATCGACATCCTGCTCGGCGGCGACAACGCCGTCGTCATTGCGCTGGCCTGCCGCAATCTGCCCCCGGCACAGCGCAAGCTGGGCATCTTGTGGGGCACGCTCGGTGCCATAGTGTTGCGCGTGATCCTGATCTTCTTCGCGCTCAGCCTGCTGCAGGTGCCGGGCCTGAAGCTGGCCGGCGCGGCACTGCTGATCTGGATCGGCGTCAAGCTGCTGGCCGCCGAGGAGCAGGAAGGCCATGGCGACGTCGCCGGCAGCGACCGCCTCTGGGGTGCCGTCAAGACCGTCATCATCGCCGACCTGGTGATGAGCGTGGACAACGTGATCGCCATTGCCGGCGCGGCCGAAACCGCCGCACCCGGGCAGCAACTGCCGCTGGTGATATTCGGCCTGCTCGTCTCCATCCCCATCATCGTCTGGGGCAGCCAGCTCGTGATCAAGCTGATGGACCGCTTCCCGAGCATCATCATCATCGGCGGCATGCTGCTCGGCTGGATCGCCGGCACGATGGCGGTGTCGGACCCGGCGCTGATCAACCCCGAAATCGTGAAGCAGATTCCCAAGATCGTCGAAAGCCCGGCCCTGCGTTACGGCGCCGGCGTCGCGGGCGCGCTGCTGGTCCTCGTGCTGGGCAAGTGGATCGCGGCCCGGCGGCGCAGCAAGGCAGACGCGCCAGCCTGAGCGCGGGCCGGGCATGGCGGCGCTGCTCGTGATCGCGCTGCTGGCCGCCGGCCTGGTGCTGGTCGCCTTGTTCGCGCCGGCCGCCGCTTCGATCGCATCCCCGCTGTACCTGTTGGCCACGGCACTGGTCGCCGCGAGTGCGGGCTGGTGGTACGGCAGGCGCCCGCCGACGCTGCCAAAAGCCGATGCAGCGCCGGCTGCCGAAGCCACGCTGGCGTCTGCGGCGGCAGGCGACGGCCGCGCCACCCTGGGCCGCTACCGGATCGAGCGTGAACTCGGGCGCGGTGCGATGGGCGCGGTCTATCTGGGACTCGACCCGCAGATCGGCCGCCAGGTCGCGATCAAGACCATGGCGCTCGGTCGCGAGTTCGCCGGCACCGAGCTGGTCGAAGCACGCACCCGTTTTTTCCGCGAAGCCGAGATGGCCGGCCGGCTCCAG
>CAMTUD010000074.1:0-44855 GCA_947084805.1 uncultured beta proteobacterium
CGGCAGCACGGCGGCGCGCGTGATGCGCTGGACGTGGAACCACAGCCCGAACAGCATCAGCAGCGGCGCGCCGATGTGCACGAAGACGAAGAGCGAGAACAGGCGGTCGCCGACCGCGCCTTCGACGAGGAAGTTGCGCGCCAGCGGCGCCGCCAGCAGCGGCAGCGCGTCCAGCCATTCGGCGGTGGCGATGGCCGAGTACTGGCCCAGCTGGTCCCAGTTGATCCAGAAGCCGCCGATGGCGCTGACGAAGACGAAGCCGATCAGCGGCACGCCGGTCAGCCAGTGGAAACGCCGGAAGCCCCGTGCGTGCCCGTGCAGCCATTCGCGCAGCAGGTGCAGGGCGGTGACGAGCACCAGCACGTCGGCGGCGTAACGGTGCAGACCGCGCAGCAGCCGGCCCAGGCCGAAGGGCAATCGCGACAGCGCGTCGATGGAGCGCCAGGCCCCGGTCACCGAGGTGTCGAAGACGATGAACAGCACCACGCCGCTCGTCGCCAGCAGCCAGAAGGCCAGGAAGCCGATGGCGCCCAGGTGACGCAGCGGGTTCAGGCGCGAGCCGAAGGCGGCATCGAAGCCGCCTTCGACGGCGCGCCAGGCGTTCAGGCCGTGCTGCCGGAAGCCCGTGGGGGAGGTGTGCATGAACGTCGGCGCGCACGCCGCTGGTCGCGCCATTCGATGAGCAGGTAGATCGCCACGCTGAAGAAGAACAGTGCGCCACCGATGATCTCGAAGATCAGCTTGTAGTCGTAGCGGTACTCGCCGGTCTCGGGGTCGTAGACGGTACACAGGATGCGCACCCGTTCGACTACGGCTGCCAGCGTCGAGGTCGCCGCGGGCAGCGTGCCCAGCAGCAGCTGACGCAGCGGTTCACCCAGCTGGTCGGCGCGCAGCCGGTCGCCGAAGACCTGCGCATGGATACGCCCCGCGGCGTCCACCACGGTCACACCCAGCACGTGGTCGAAGCCTGCTGGCGTGGCAACGTAGCTGAAGCCGAAGGTGTTCGTGAGCTGGGCCACGGCTTCGCGCGGCGGGCTCAGAAATTCCCAGTTGCGGTGCTCGATGAGGTGCTGGCGGGCGAACGAGCGCATCGCCTCGGGGCTGTCGAAGGGCTGGTTGAAGCCAATGCTGACGATGTTGAACTGGTGTTCGCCCAGCGTGCGTTCCAGGCCCTGCACGGCCTGCAGCAGGGCCCGCGTCTGCGTCGGGCAGATCTGGAAGCAGCCGGTGTAGATCAAGCTCACCAGCAGCGGCTTGCCGCGGTAGTCGGACAGCTTCACGGCACGGCCCTGGCGGTCGAGCAGCACCAGGTCGGGCAGCGGCCGGCCGATGGCGGCTTGCGCGGCACGCAGCGCGGCGGCTTCGTTCAGCGCAGGCAGCGCACCCGGGGCGCGTGGGGCGGCCTCGGTACTTTCGGCCCGTGTGGCCGGCGGCTTGGCGGCAGTGTCGACGGCCCAGCCGGCGAGGGGCAGGGAGAGGGACAGCGCCGCGATGACGCAGCTGCGCCCGATCAGGCGGTGGCCGTGGCCCGCGAAGGATTGCGCGGTGCGCGTTCGGGGGCCATCAGCGCAAAGCAGCATCGATGACCACCGCCGCCAACAGTGCACTGAGCTGCACCATCGACGCAAAAAACGCCGCCATCGCCGTACGGCGGTCGGGCTGGCGCACCAGCGCATGGGTCTTGCGCAGGAAGTGCACGCCGCCGACGAGCGCCCCGCCGAGGACGATCCATCCCGCACCGAAGAACACCGGCAGCAGCGACACCGCCACCAGCGCCAGGGTGCTGGCATGCACGATGCGCGCGGCACGTGCCGCGCCCACCACCACCGGCAGCATGGGCACACCCGCGACGGCGTACTGCGCTTCGTTGGCGATGGCCAGGCTCCAGAAGTGCGGCGGCGTCCACAGGAAAAGCACCAGCGCCAGCAAGGCGGCCAGCGGGCCGATCTGCGGGTTCACTGCGGCCGCGCCGGCCAGCACCGCGAAGCTGCCGGCCAGGCCACCGATGACGATGTTCCAGGGCGTGCGTCGCTTCAGCCCCAGCGTGTAGACGCCGGCGTAGGTGAGTGCGCCCAGCAAGACGAAACCGGCGGCCGCGAGGTTGACGAAGACCGCCGCCAGGCTGACTGCAAACACCAGCAGTGTCACGATGGCCAGCAGCCAGCCCTTGCTGCGCGGCAGCGCGCCGCTGGCGAAGGCCCGCGTGCGCGTGCGCGCCATCAGGCGGTCGCTGTCGGCTTCGACGAACTGGTTGAAAGCACCCGCGCTGGCCGAGGCCAGCAGCACCGACAGCGCCAGCACCAGGGCCTGCAGCGGCGCCACCGAGCCGTCGGGCACGATGAACAGGCCGCCCAGTGCCGTGGCCATGATGAGCACGCTGATGCGCAGTTTGAAGACGCCCAGCACGGTGCGCCAACGCGCCACGGCCGGCGTGTGGGTGCGGCCTGCCGAGACGGCCCCGGGCAAGACGGCAGGTTGGGCGCTGCGGTTCATGGCGTGTCTCCTGGTGGGTCTGTGCTGCTGGAATCAGGCGCGGGAAAGAGAACCGCTGCGGCTCAACTCAGGCCCCACAAGGTCGAGAGGTACTTCCAGTTGATGAAGTAGTACAGGATGAAGGCCAGCAGGAAAACCATCGCCAGCGTGAAGGTGCCCGGTGCGGCGAAACCCATCGAACCGTAGCTCTGCGCGACGACCGAGGGCGAGGCGCGGCCGACGGGCGTGAACTTGCCGCTGGTCGCACCCGCTTCGAGCTTGCGCCCCCACAGCAGCGAGCCCACCGTGATGTAGATGTAGATCGCGCCACCGGCAATGGCTGCGATGCCGGCCACACCCACCAGCGCCATCATCAGGTAGGCCGCACCCGGCCATTCATAGGCCAGCGCGGCGCCCTGGAAGGCCATGTCCCAGTGGCGGCGCGACACGCCCAGCGTGCCGGCACCCATCATCACCAGGCAGAAGAAGTACATCGAGAAGCCGAACAGGTAGGGCTGCCACTTCGCGAGCTGCGGCAGGATCATCTCGCGGCGGAACAGCACCGGGATCAGGTAGTAGGTCAGCGCCATGAAGGTCAGCGTGGTGCCCACCACCACCGTGGCGTGGAAGTGCCCCGGCACGTAGATGGTGTTGTGGATGATCATGTTCAGCTGCTCGGTGCCCATCATCACGCCCGAGATGCCGCCCAGGAAACCGAAGCCGATGATCGAGATGAACACGCCCGAGAAGGTGGGGTTGCTCCACGGCGCCTTGCGCAGCCATTCGAACAGGCCCTTGGTGAAACCCTTCTGGCGCTGCGCCACTTCCATCGCGCCCGGGATGGTCAGGCCGTGGATCATCGAGGCCAGCACCGCGAAGTACATGAAGTAGCTGGTGTTGACGACCTTCCAGCCGGTCGACAGCCCCGGGTCCGCCAGCAGGTGGTGGGCGCTGGCCAGTTGCAGGAAGAGGATGTAGAGCAGGAAGGCGGTGCGGCTGACACGTTCGCTCATCGGCTTGGCGCCGAAGGCGATGGCCGCCACCAGGTACCACACCGAGATGTGCGCCGCGACGTTGATCTGCTGTGACGAATGCCCGAAGGCCCACCAGATGGTGCGGTAGACGAGCGGGTCGACTTCCTTGACGACACCGATCGACATCAGCCAGGTCGGGATCAGGATGATCGCGCCGGAGGCGATGGTGAAGACCGCGATGATGGCCGCCGTGATGGCGCCGAAGGTGACCAGCGGCACCGAGCCTTCGTAGGTCTTCTCGCGCTTGGCGACCACCAACGTGCCGAAGAAGACGAAGACCGCAATCAATGCACCGACGGCGAAGAGGATGAGCCCCAGGTAGAAGTTGGGCTCGGCCATCATCGGCACGTAGGACGTCATCATGACGCTGGACGCGCCGCGGAAGACCGCGATGTTGTTGACCACCGAGCCGATGAGCATCAGCGCGAAGGCCAGCCACGCGACCTTGGGCGTGGCGATGCGACAGCGCAGCAAGGTCGAGGCACAGAAGTACAGCACCGCGATCTCGAAGAAGATGATCCAGTAGATCAGCATGTCGATGCCGTGCGCCGTGAGCACCATGTAGAAGGTGTCGGCTTCCAGCCAGCGCACGGCCGGCCAGCGTGTCAGCACGACGCCGATGGCGAGCACGCCGCCGAACAGCAGCCAGACCACGGCGATGAAGGCATTGGCCTTCATCAGCCATTCGGCCTGGTGTTCGAACTGCAGGCCCGAACGCGGGCAGGTGCGATAAGTGGTGGTGGTGCTCATCGCCCGTTCCTCATTTCACGTAGACGCGACCGACCATCTTGTGATGGCCGATGCCGCAGAACTCGTTGCACACCACCGAGTAGGTGCCCGACTGGTTGGGTGTGACGGTGACCACGTGCTCGAAGCCGGGCACGATCTGGATGTTGATGTTGGCCGGCTGCAGCGAGAAGCCGTGGTTGTAGTCCATCGACGTCAGGTGCAGCTTGTAGGTCTTGCCCTTCTCGAGTTCGAGCACGGGGAAGAAGCTCCACAAGCGCGCGATGAAATAGACGTCGCTGCCCGCCGGGGGCGCGACCACCGGCGTGGCGTTCTCGTCCTTCTCGATGCGCACCGTGTACTTGTCGACCATGGCCTGGGTCTTGGCCATGAACATCTCGGGCGTGGTGCGGTAGGTCTCGGTGGACAGGTTCTGTTTGCCCCAGACGTGCCAGCCGACCATCATGGCGAACATGATCAGGCACCAGATCAGCGCGATGGCGATCCACGTGCCCTCGACACGGTCGATCGGGTGTTTGTACCAAAGGCGTTCGGCGGGCGGGAGGATGGCGCTCATGGGGCTGTCCTCGCCTACTTCGCCATCGGCAGGGTGAGGATGTCGACGACGCCCCAGACGGTGTAGACCATCATGGGCACGAAGACACCGATGAACAGCAGCAGGAAGGGGTTGTCGAGCAACTGCTGCACCCAGGGCACGGGGTCGTTTTCGTCGTCGTGTGTGTCGTGCGTGTTCATGGTCGTTTCTCCTTCGTCGGGTCGCAGGCGCGCAGCGGGTGCTGCATGGCCCGAGGCCCCGGGGTGGCAGGCTCGGGGCATTCTGTGGCGCGCACGCCGCAGCGAAAAATGAACCAGTTCAAGGATTCGCGGCGTGACCCACCCAGGAAGACCCGCATGCCCGCGAACACGTGGCGGTGCGTTGATGCGCCCGTTACGATGAATCGCGAAGCCTCCTGCCGATGACCGAAGACCGCCGCCCCCTCGAAGACCGCCGCCTCCTGACGCTGCGCCGGCTGGCCTGGGCCTGCCTGCTGCTGATGCTGGTGGTGACGACCGCCAGCGCCTGGCTGCGCCTGGCGCAGCCGCGCCCGGCCTGTGTCGACTGGCCCGGTTGCCGCGGTGCCGACCGTCCCGCCGCGGCGGCGGTTGCGCCAACGCTGCTGGGTGCGCCGGGTGTGCTGGCGCTGGTGCGTGCCACGCACCGCGGGGCCGCCACGGCGGTGTTGCTGCTGGTGCTGACCCTTGCGGTGCTGAGCTTGGCACGCACACCGCGCCGACCGGCCGCGGGGCGCCTGGCGCTGGCCTTGCTGGTGCTGGCGCTGGGCTTGTCGGTGCTGGGCATCGTCACGCCCGGCTCGCGCGCGGCGGGCGTGTTGCTGGGCAACCTGCTTGGGGGCCTGTTGATGCTGGCGCTGAGCTGGCGGTTGGTGGTCCAACTGCACGACGGGCCGGGTTCGAGCCCCGCCTTGTCGCGCTGGGCACTGCTGGGCGCCGCGCTGTGGGCCGTGCAGGCCGCGCTGGGGGCGCTCTCGGGCAGCGGCCAGTTCCACGTGGCGCCCGTGGCGCACCTGACACTGGCGCTGCTGGCCGTGCCTTGTGCGCTAGGCGTGGGCTGGGTGATTCGCAGCCAAGCCGGGCGGGGTGAAGGTGTGGCCTTGCTCTGGCTTGCCGGACTGCAATTCGTGCTGGGTGCCAGTGCGGGCAGCGCGGCGGCTGCGCCGGCGTGGGTGCTGTTGCACAACATGGCCGCAGCGCTGGGCCTGGCACTGCTGTTGAGCCTGGCACGCCGTTAGGCTGCGGGTGCATGCTGGTGGGCAACCACCAGGCCTATCCGCAGGCGGGCGCACCCGGGTCGGCGCGATCAGGCCACCACGCTCGGACCTGCGCACTCAGTTCGGTGGCCAGGCGGCGATGCCTTGCCATGCGATGCCCGCCGGCAGCGGCCATTGGTCTCGCACGCCACCGCGATGGTCCAGCTGCAGCAGCGCAGACGGGCCGCGGCGCAAGACGAGCAGCGGCAAGCCTCGTGGCGTGGCGCTCGGAGCCAAGGCCGACACCACCCCACCGCTGACCGGCCGCCACATACCTGAGGCCGCGCCATCCAGCACCCACAGCGCCGCGTCACCACGTTGATCCACCAGCGCCCACACGGCACCGTCCTCCGCGTCGTCCACGGCGTGCAGATGCCGCACGGGCCCGGGCAGAGTGTGCACGGCGGCACGTTGCCATCGCGTGGTGTCGAAGACATGGATGTCGTGACCCGCCGGCAGCCACCACTCGAACGCGCCATGCCCGCGCGCGGCGCGGCGCAGGGTGGCCCCCGCAGGGTGGGCGGCGGCCACCTGCAGTGCGGCAATGCGGCGGCGCAGATCCAGGTGCATCACGGCCACCTCGGCGCCCAAGATGCCGGCCAGCCACGGCACACGGGCATCGGCAAAGCTGAAGTGCGGCAGCGGTCGGCCCAGCGGTGCGCGGCGTGCGCCCAGAAAGCCCGGCTTTGCGATGGCCTCACCCATGCGGTAATCGTGCACCAGGCCGTCGAAGATCTGCGCGGCCTGCGGGTCGAGCGAGATCTCCCACACTTCGCCCAGTGCCGGCCAGGCCACGGCGAAGCTGCGGCGCTGCGGCAGCGAGAAGAGGGCCGTGGCCCGGCCACGATGCTCACCGCCGAGGTCGGTGCCGTCGAAGGCCCGGTGCACCTCGCCACGGCCGTCGAGCAGGCTGAACTGCTCTGCGTGGGCCGCGGCCACCCAGCGGCCGTCGGGGCTGGCGGCGAGGGCGTGCACGGGCGCGGCGAACGTGACCGTGTGCTGCAACTGCCAGACGTGGTCGCCTTCGGGTGCCCAGCCACGCAGCGTGCCTTCGGCGTTCACCAGCCACAGGCCGCGCGACGTGAGGGCAGGACGCGTGCCCGCGGCCAGACGGTCGGGCAGGCGTTGAACCGTACCGTCGGGGCTGGCCACGCAGCAGCCGTCCGGGCCCCAGACCAGCACGTGGCCCGCCAGCGACGTGGCGGCCTGTGCACGCGACGGCAGCGCAGCGGCGCTGCAACCCCAGAACAGGGTGTTCAGTGCGGCCCGGCGTTGCATCGCCAGCGATCGGTCACCGCGGTGCCGACCGCTTCGGCCGAAGTGCTACTGCTTGAGGATCCACTCCACGGCAGCCTTGAGTTCGGCGTCGCCGATCTTGGCCACCGGATTGGGTGGCATGGGGATCGGGCCGTACACACCCTTGCCGCCGGCGCGCGCCTTGGCCGTCAGGGTGGCCACCGCGTCTGCCTTGCCCTTGTTCTTGGCCGCAATTTCCTTGTAGGACGGTCCGACGATCTTCTTGTCCTTGCTGTGGCAGGCATTGCAGCCGGCCTTGGTCATGTCGGCCTCGGGGTCGGCCAAGGCCGGGGCCGAGAGCCCCAGTCCCAGCACGATCAGGCCCAGCGTCGGAATCATCTTGTGCATGGTGCGTGGCTCCAGGGCAGGTTTCAGTAGACGTCGTGCTGCGTGTTGTAGATGTTGAAGTGGCCCGTGGGCGTGATCAGGCGCGGATCCTTGATCACTGCCTTCAGCTTGAGCGTCTTGTCATCCACCACCACTAACGCGCTTTGCTTGTCTTTCGCTGACCAGACGGCGAACCAAACTTCATCGCCGGCCTTGTTGAACTCGGGTTGCACGACGCGTTTGGCGCCGTCATCGCTCAGGCCCGCCCATTCGCCGATGGGCAGCACGGTGTAGCCCTTGTCGAGGTTCTTGATGTCGTAGACGGCGATCGACTGCGAAATCTTCGCGTCGGGGTTCAGCGGCGTGTCCGAATACAGGTGCTGGCTCTTCGGGTGGCTCTTGATGAACAGCGCCCCGCCACCCTGGCCCTTCAGGTCGGCCACTTTCTTGAAGGCGTAGGCCTTGTGCTTGACGGGGTCGGTGCCGATGAGCGCGATCGTCTCGTCACCCAGGTGGCCGGTGGACCACACGGGGCCGAACTTCGGGTGGATGAAGTTGGCACCACGCCCGGGGTGCGGGATCTTGCCCACGTCGACCAAGGCGGCCAGCTTGCCGTCCTTGGCATCGATGACCGAGATCTTGTTGCTCTGGTTGGCCGCGACCATGAAGTAGCGCTTGCTCGAATCCCAGCCGCCGTCGTGCAGGAAGGGTGCCGAGCCGATCTCGGTGACCTTCAGCGCGTCGAGGTTGGTGTAGTCCACCATCAGCGTCTTGCCGGTCTCCTTCACGTTGACCACGAACTCGGGCTTGAAGTGGCTGGCCACGATGGACGCCACACGCGGCTCGGGGTGGTATTCCTGCGTGCCGACGACCATGCCCCGGGTGCTGACGATCTTCACCGGCTCCAGCGTGTCGCCCTTCATGATCACGAACTGCGGCGGCCAGTAGGCCCCTGCGATGGCCAGCTTGTCGGTGTAGTCGCCTGACCGGCCCTTGTACTTGCTTGTGTCGACCGAACGCGCTTCGAGCCCGATGCGCACCTCGGCCACGTTGTCGGGCGTGGCCATCCACAGGTCGATCATGTTGATCTTGGCGTCGCGCCCGATCACGAACAGGTAGCGCCCCGAGGCCGAGGTGCGCGAGATGTGCACCGCATAGCCGGTCTTGACGATGCTGATGATCTTCTTGGTGTCACCGTCGATCAGCGCCACCTCGCCGGTGTCGCGCAGCGTCGTCGAGAAGATGTTCTCGATGTTGTAGCTGTTCATCTTCTTCGTCGGCCGCTGCGCCGGCGGCACGATGACCTTCCAGGTCGCCTTCATCTGCGCCATGCCGAACTCGGGTGGCACTGGCGGGTCCTGCTGGATGTAGCGGGCCATCACGTCGACGGTCTTCTCGTCCATCTCGCCCGAGGTCAGCCAGTTCGGCATGCCGGCGGGCGAGCCGTAGGCGATGAAGACCTTCAGGTACTCGGTGCCCTTGTCGATGGTGAGATCGGGCGTCAGCGGTTTGCCGGTGGCGCCCTTGCGCAGCACGCCGTGGCAGCCGGCGCAGCGCTCGAAGTAGGTCTTGCGGCCGAGTTCGAACTCGGTCTGCGTCATCTTCGGGGCCTTCGGGTTGGCGCTCTGGTACATCGGCACTTCACCCAGCGGCGAGGTGCCGGCCTGGTAGTTCATTTCGGCCGGCGACACCGGCTTCTTGTCTTGCGCGTGTGCGGCGAAAGGAGCGGCGGTGAACAGCAGCGTCGCCAGCGTCGCCCAGTGGGCGAGGGGCTTCGGGATCTTCATGCGATTTCCTTTGTCGGGGCTTCCCCGGGGGTGCTTCGGAGCCTGCTTGGATTCGACGGCGATGGTCGCGCCGGGCTTGGGGTCTTTCCTTGAACTGGTTCAAGCGAATCTGCGGTGCACGGGTTTTTGCGGGTGCCGCCAAAACTGAAGCAGTTCAAGGACGCAGGGCGCCGATGCGGCGATGCTGCGCGGCATGGCACGCCCTCTGTCCGGTGCGCGGTGACGCGCGCCTTCACCCCCCGTTTTGCGTCCAGCCGGCGTGTTCGCCCGCACCCGCGGCGGCGCGGTGCGGTGCTGGCGCTATCGTCTGCACTTGCCTCCGCACTTGCCTCCGCACTTGCCTCAGCGCTCACGGCTTGGTCGTGCACGGCCGCGGCGTCCACGCGGACCCTCGAGCCGGCACCAGCGCCGGCGCTGCAGAGCGTCGTCGTCACCGCCACCCGCCACGGCATGCTCGAAACGGCCGCGCCGGCCGCGCTGAGCGTGGTCACGCGGCGCCAGATCGAGGCCCGCGGCGCCGACAACCTGCTCGACGCGCTGCGCGGCGAAACCGGCGTCAGCCTGCAGGGCCGGGCCATCGGCGGGCGCAAGGTGCTCAGCCTGCGCGGCATGGACAGCAAACACACGCTGTTCCTCGTCGACGGCCGGCGCGTGGGCGCCAGCGATGGCGTCATCGGCCACTCGGACTTCCAGTACGACTGGATCGCGGTGGAAGACATCGAACGCATCGAAGTCGTGCGCGGCCCGATGTCGGTGCTGTACGGGTCCGAGGCGCTGGGCGGTGTCGTCAACGTCATCACGCGCGAGCCGGGCGACACCTGGCGTGGCAGCGCCAGCGTCGAAGGCAGCCGGGCCGAGGGCGGACGCGGCGGTGACGGCCAGCGGCTGGCGCTGCGGGTCGACGGCCCGCTGGCCCTGGGCAGCGGCTTCTACCTGCGCGCCGGTGCTGCTGCCACGCGGCTGGACGCCTTGGCCTCGCCGGCCGACCCGCTGATTTCGGAACTGGAAGGGCGCGAGAAAGACGACGCCTGGCTGGGTCTGGCCTGGCGCGGCGAGGGCCAGCGTGTCGACTTCGAACACCGCGCGGGCCGCGAGCAGCGTGACGCCGGCGCACGCGAGCGCAGCGGCCGGCGGCGCTACCACGACACCGTCAACCACCTGGAACGATCGCTCACATCACTGGGCTGGGAAGCCGCATGGACGGGCGCGAGCGGGCTGCCTGCAGGCACCGGCCAGCTAAGGGCTTACCGATCGCGCATCGACGTCGAGAACCAGCGCAGCGCGGGCGTCGCCGTCAACCCGCCGCAGCAGATCGACGACCGTGTGCTGGAAGGCCAGGCACGGCTGGCGCTCGGTGCCCATGCGCTGACGGGCGGCTTCGAGGCGCGCGACGAATCGCTGGCCGACCCCGGCCTGCCCGGGGGCGAGTCGGTGTCGCGCAGCCGGGCGCTGTTCCTGCAGGACGAGCTGGCGGTGACCCCCAGCTTCAATCTCACGCTGGGGCTGCGCCACGACCGCTACGCGCTGTTCGGCCACGAGTGGAGTCCGCGGATGTACGGAGTCTGGCAAGTTGACGCGGCGTGGACCGTCAAGGGCGGCTACAGCCAGGGCTTCAAGGCGCCGAACCTGAAGCAGATCGTGCCCGGTGGCCGTGCCGAGGGCCCGAACACCTTTCTCGGCAACCCGGCGCTTCAGCCCGAGCGCAGCCGTGGCACCGAGCTCGGCGTGGGTTATGCCGCCGGCGCGACGCAGGCCCAGCTGATGCTGTTCGACCAGCGTGTCGAGGACCTGATCGAAGTGCGGCTGGTGGTTGCCGGTGCCTTGCCCGGCGTCGGCACCTACACCTACGAGAACCTGGCGCGTGCGCGGCTGCGCGGCGCCGAGGCCTCGCTGGCGCAGGCCCTCGGCAGCGGCTTCGCACTCCAGTTGAGTTATGCCTACCTGGACGCGCGCACCGCGGCCGGGCAGCGCCTGGACAAGCGGCCACGCCACAGCGCCACGGTGCGCCTGGACTGGCAGGGCGGCCCCTGGCGTGCGGGTGGCCACGTCGAGAGCAGCACCGACCAGCAACTGCCCGCGCTGACCGCGGGCGCGCCGTCACAGAACGTGGGTGCCGTCACCCTCGTCGGCGCCCATGTCGCGCGCAAGTTGCCCTGGGGCCTGGAACTGGCCCTGCGTGTGCAGAACCTGGGTCAGGTACAACTGGCCGAAGTGTCGCCCCTGTTCACCCACGTCGAACCGCCGCGCAGCTGGCGGCTGACGCTGCGTGGTGGCTGGTGACCACAATGCCAAACTACACCGGAAGCCGAGCGCAGGGTCCCGTACGCCCTGGCCTGTGTTCGGCGCCATTGATTCCCATCCATGCAAGGTCAACCGATGCATCAAGAATTGCCCGAAGGTCCTGAACTGGTGTGCCCGGCCGGCTCGCTGCGGGCGCTTCAGGTGGCGGTGGACGCCGGCGCCGACGCGGTCTATCTCGGCCTGAAGGACGCCACCAACGCGCGCAACTTCGCCGGGCTGAATTTCGACGACGCCCAAGTGCGCGACGGCGTGGCCCATGCCCACGCGCACGGCGCCAAGGTGCTGATGGCGCTGAACACCTACGCCGACGCGCACGACGCCGGGCCCTGGCACCGCGCCGTCGACAAGGCCGTCTCGCTGGGCGCCGACGCGCTGATCGTGGCCGACACCGCGGTGATGGCCTACTGCCGCGATCACCACCCCGGCCTGCGGCTGCACCTGTCGGTGCAGGCCTCGGCCACCAGCCATGCCGCCATCGAGTTCTACCGGCGCCGCTACGGCATCCAGCGTGCGGTACTGCCGCGTGTGCTGACGCTGCAGCAGGTGGGCCAGTTGATCCGCCACACCGCGGTACACATCGAGGTCTTCGGCTTCGGCAGCCTGTGCGTGATGGTCGAGGGCCGCTGCGCGCTTAGCTCCTACGTCACCGGGCAGTCGCCCAACAACGCGGGCGTCTGCTCGCCGCCGTCGGCGGTGCGCTGGGTCGACGGCCCCGAAGGTGTGCAGGCCCGGCTCAACGACGTGCTGATCGACTGTTATGCCCCCGACGAACCGCGCGGCTACCCCACGCTGTGCAAAGGCCGGTTCGACGTCGCGGGCGAACGCGACTACGCGATCGAGGAGCCGACCAGCCTGAACACGCTGGCCCTGCTGCCCGAGCTGATGGCGCTGGGCGTGAAGGCCATCAAGATCGAAGGCCGGCAGCGCAGCGCGGCCTACGTCGGCCAGGTCACCGCCGTCTGGCGCGCGGCCATCGACCATGCCCGTGCCGCGCCCGGACGCTACGCCGTGCTGCCCGAGTGGACGGCCCAGCTCGCCCGCCACGCCGAAGGCCAGCAGCACACGCTGGGCGCCTACAACCGACCCTGGCGCTGAGGCCCGACGCGGCCACCCGCGACAGGCTGCTTCGAAGCACCCCACCGATGACGAACACTCCGATGACCACCACGCTGCCCCCTGCCCGCCTGGCCCTGACCGTTGGGCAGGTGCTTTACCACTGGTCGCGCAGCAGCCTGCTGCACTTCTACGCCGACCTGGCCGACGGGCCGGCCGACACCATCGTGCTGGGCGAAGCCGTATGCGCGCGCCGTCGCGAGCTGCGGCTGGACGACTGGCTGGCGCTGGGCCGCGAGCTGTCGGCTGCCGGCAAGGACGTGGTGCTGGCCACGCAGACGCTGATCGAGTCCGAGGCCGACCTGCGCCTGCTGGAACGCCAGGCCGAGCAGCACGAATTCGCCGTCGAGGCGGGCGACGCCTCGGCCCTGCAGCTGCTGGCCGGCCGCGTGCCGTTGGTGCTGGGTCCGCACCTCAACATCTACAGCCGCGCCGCTTTGCAGGAACATGCCGACCTGGGCGCCGACCGCTGGGTCGCGCCGGTGGAACTTTCGCTGGACCAGCTGGCGGCGGTCAACCCGGCGCAGGACCCGGTGCGCACCCCCGCGGGCCGGCCCATGCGCACCGAGTGCTGGGCCTTCGGTCGCCTGCCGCTGGCGTTTTCGGCGCGCTGCTTCACGGCGCGGCACCACCGCGTGCCCAAGGACGACTGTGGTTACCGCTGCCTGGCCGACCCCGACGGCCTGCTGCTGTCGTCCACCGAGGGCCGGCCCTTCCTGGTCCTCAACGGCACGCAGACCCAGTCGGCCACGGTGCAGAACCTGCTGGGCGACGGCGCGCGGCTGCGGGCGGCCGGCGTGGCCAGCCTGCGCCTGTCACCCTGTGCCCAGGGGTTCAGCCAGGTGCTGGCCGACTTCGACGAAGTCATGAACGGCCAGGCCAGCATGGCCGGCCGCGCCGAAGCCTGGGCGGCGCTGGGCGTGCCCGGCCCGTTCAGCAACGGTTACCTGCACCGCCTGCCCGGCATGGTCTGGCAATCGGCATGAAGACTCTGCCGGCCCCGGCGGCCGGTCTGCACGAAAGGGTTGAGCCATGAGCGTCGCCACACCGTCCTATCCCCGGCCTGCCGACCTGCCGGCCTGGCTGGCCCCGCTGCACCAACGCACCTGTGAGCTTGTCGACCGGCTGCCGGTGGCGCCACCGTCGTTCCTGCTGGCGCAGGTGCTGGACCGCGTGCTGCTGCCGCGCCTGCCTGCCGATGCGCGGCGCGCGCTGGCGGCGCACTGCGTCGAGCTGCGCGTCAGCGACTTCGCGCTGCGGGTTCGACTGCAGATCGGTCCGCGCGGCTTCATGCCGGCGCCGGACCGCGGCGAACCCGCACTGCGCATCGTGGCGCCGGCGTCGAGCTACATCCGCCTGCTGCGCGGCGAAGACGACCCGGACCGGCTGTTCTTCGAGCGCGCGCTGGTGATGGAAGGCGACACCGAACTGGGCCTGATGCTGAAGAACACGCTGGACGCCATCGGCCCGCTGTGGCCGCGCCAACCGGCAGACGCCCGCAAGCGCGGCTGAGCACCGCCGGCCGGCGCGCCGGCCTCAAGGCGTCAGGGGCTCAGACCAGGCATGCGCGACATGCCCGGGCCTTCGCCAGCCGCCGGGCAGTCCGCAAGGACTGCCCGGCGCGCGGGATCAGCCGCACTGCCCGATGTCGCCGCAGGCGGTGCAGAAATCGCACCCATCCTTGTGAATGACGCTCGCGTTCCCGCACTCCGCGCAGACCTTGCCGGCGAGCACGCGGGGACGCTCGGGTGGGTTGCCGGCGGATTCGAGAACGCCCATGTCGCGCAGTGGAAAGCCGTCTTCGTCGAGCACGCCGAGCATGGCGTAGCGGTGGATGATCAGGCGCGCCATGTAGGCCACGGTCGAGGGCCAGGTCTGCTGGCGGCGTTCACCGCGCGGCAGGCCGGGCACGAAAGCCATGAAGTGGCCCAGCGGCTCGGCGTAGTTCAGCAGCTTGCGCAGCTTCATGCCTATCCACGCCGGGTCGATGACGCGCATGTCGAGTGACAGCAGCCGCGCCAGGCCATCGAGCGCGCGCGGATAGTTGCCTGAGAAACCGACCGCGCAGGGCCGCGTCACGATGCCGTGGTCGGGGCCCGGAAACGTCACTTCCTTGAGCGTCAGCGTGAACCGCTCGCCGGTGCCGGGGTTGTCGATGTCGACCGCCCAGGCCAGCGTGCCAGACGGCCCGGTGAGCGGCTCGGCGACGCTGAACATGGCGTCCATCACCGGCGTGGGCGCCTTGCTGCCGGGCTGCGGCAGTGCGTCGAGCTGCTCGCAGCGCCAGCGGATCACGGCCGCAGTCGCCGCGACCACGCCGGGGAAGAGCCGCAGCTCGCCATGCGGCGGGAAGGGCATCTCGAAGGAACGCTCCTCGGCCACCGTGGCCAGGGCGTCCAGCTTCAGCAGCAGCCAGGCGGCGTCGTTCGCACGCAGGTCCATCGACAGCGTCTTGGCCAGTGCGCCCAGGCCACGCGGCTGCTCGGCGCCGTTGACCCACACCTCGAAGGGTTGGGCCGACTTGCCGTCGGCGGCCGCGAGTTCGCCCACGAAGAGCGCAAAGTCGCCGAAGGGGTGGTGCACCATGAAGGTCCACGCCATGTTGCCGGCCGGAAGTTCCGGTCGACCGGGCCAGCGCAGCGACGACAGCACCGGGGCCGGCAGACGGTCGAGCGCCAGGCGGCGGTTGGCATCGGCGATGTGCAGGCCCTCTTCCGGCGCCGTTTCGACCGCGGGCGTCGCACTCAACACTGAGCCCAGCACGCTGTTGGGCCGGTAGGTGGCCAGCCCTTTCAGCCCCGAGCGCCAGGCCTCGAGGTAGAGGTTCTGGAAGTCTCTATACGGGTAGTCCGCCGGGACGTTGACGGTCTTGGAGATGGCGGTGTCGATGAAGGGCGCCACCGCCGCCACCATCGCCCCGTGCGCCTGCGCGCTCATCTCGAGCGCCGTGACGAAGGCAGGCGACAGCGCCGCGGCTTCGCCCTTGAGACGCCGGTACAGGCGCCAGGCGTGGTCTTCCACGGCATAGGTCTTGTAGCTGCCGTCGGGCATGCGCTTCTTGCGCGCGTAGCTCCAGCTGAAGGCCGGTTCGATGCCGTTGCTGGCGTTGTCTGCGAAGGCCAGGCTGATGGTGCCCGTCGGCGCGATCGACAGCAGGTGCGAGTTGCGCAGCCCCTGGGCGCGGATGCGCTCGCGCAGCGCCGCGGGCAGGCGCGACACGAAGGTGCTGCCGCTGAGGTAGAGGTCGGCGTTGAAAAGCGGGAAGGCCCCGCGCTCCGCCGCCAGTGCCGACGAGGCCTCGTAGGCGGTGTCGCGCATCAGCTCGGCGATGCGGCGCGCCATGCGGCGTGCCGCATCGGTGTCGTAGCGCAGGTTCAGCATGATCAGCGCGTCCCCCAGGCCCGTGAAGCCCAGGCCGATGCGGCGCTTGCTGCGGGCTTCCTCCTGTTGTTGCGGCAGCGGCCACACCGTCACGTCGAGCACGTTGTCGAGCATGCGCACGGCCACCCGCGTCACGTCGGCAAAGGCCGCTTCGTCGAACCGGGCGTCGTCTTCGAAGGGCTGGCGCACGAAGCGCGTGAGGTCGATCGAGCCCAGGCAGCAGCAGCCGTAGGGCGGCAGCGGCTGCTCGCCGCAGGGGTTGGTCGCCGCGATGGTCTCGCAGTACGCCAGGTTGTTGTCGCGGTTGATGTGGTCGAGGAAGAGCACGCCCGGCTCGGCGTGGTCGTAGGTCGACCGCATGATCTGGTCCCAGAGCTCATTCGCCGCGCAAGTGCGGTAGACCCAGAGGCCGCCCTCCGCGGCGCTCTCCTGGTAGGCGCCGGCTTCCTTCTGCGCCACGCCGGGCTCGGCACGGTGGCGCAGCTTGACGGTGCCGCCGTCCTGCACCGCCGCCATGAATTCGTCGGTGACGCCGACGGAGAGGTTGAAGTTCTTCAGGTCGCCGCCGTCCTTGGCGCGGATGAACTCCTCGATGTCCGGGTGGTCGCAGCGCAGCACGCCCATCTGCGCGCCCCGCCGTGCGCCGGCCGATTCGACGGTCTCGCACGAGCGGTCGAAGACCCGCATGTAGCTCACCGGCCCCGAGGCGCTGCTCTTCGTGCTGCCCACCCAGGCGCCGCGCGGCCGGATGCGCGAGAAGTCGTAGCCGACGCCGCCACCGCGGCGCATGGTCTCGGCCGCTTCGGTGAGCGCGGTGTAGATGCCCGGATGCCCGTCCTCGACCTGCGCGATCGAGTCACCCACCGGTTGCACGAAGCAGTTGATGAGCGTCGCCGAAAGCCCCGTGCCCGCGGCCGACTGAATGCGGCCGGCCGGCACGAAGCCGGCACGTAGTGCTTCGGCAAAGCGCGGCTGCCAGAACACGCGCTGGTTCGGCAACTCGGCCTGCGCCAGGGCGCGCGCGACGCGTTCGTTCAAGTCGTCGATCGACGTTTCCTGGTCCTTGGCGTACTTCTCCAGCAGCACTTCCGTGCTGATGTCCTGCGGCGGCAGTGCGTGGCGCACCGGCGTGCCGGTGCTGTCGATGGAATGGGCTGGCATGGGTGCTTGATTCTTTGATGGGGTTCAGACAGCGACGGCGGCTTCGCAGGGCGTCAGCAGGCGTGTCATCAGCGCCTGCACGCTGCAGATCTCCTGGCCGAAGGGCAGGTCGCCGAGGCCACGGAAGAACAGGCCCTTCTTGGTGTCACCCCGAAAGGCGGCGGCGAGCTGCTTGTCGATGCAGAACTGGCCCCAGGTGGCCAGGCCGTCGCGCAGCCCGCACTGGGCCAGGCAGTCGAAGGCGAGCGTGCAGCGGGGCTTGACGTGGGCCACGCTCTGCAGCCGGGCTTCGGCCGCGAGGTAGTTGCGCAGCCAGGGGGTCAGCACGGCGCGCGCGGGCAGGCCGGCGACGCTGGTGAATTCGACCATGTCCTCATCGCGCGCCTGGGCCAGCACACGCTTGAACTCGATATCGGCGTCGCACTCCAGCGTGACGGCGAAGGGCGTACCCAGTTGCACGGCCGCTGCGCCCAGGGCCTGCACGCGCGCGATGTCCTCGAAGCGGCGGATGCCGCCGGCCGCGATCAGGGGCACCTGGCCCTCAAGACCCGCGGCGCGCAGGAAGGCCAGTGCCTGCGGAATGACGTTCTCGAAATCGAAACGGGGGTCCTTCAGGTCGGCGACCTTCGCCGCACCCAGGTGCCCGCCGGCCAGGCGCGGATGCTCGATCACGATGGCATCGGGCATGCGCTGCTTGCGTTCCCACTTGCGCACCACGAGCTGCACGCCACGCGCGTCGGACAGGATGGGCACCAGCAGGGCCTTCGGGTGGTCGCGGGCCAGGTCGGGCAGGTCGAGCGGCAGACCCGCGCCAACCACCACCGCGTCGATGCCGCACTCGAGGGCCCGCGTCACGGAATGGCCGTATTCGCTGACCGCGCGCATCACGTTGATGGCGAGCAAGCCGCGATCGCCGGCGAGTGCACGCGCCGCGCGGATTTCGCGCGTCAGCGCCTCGAGGTTGGCTTCATCGATGGCCCGCTTGGCGGCTGCCGTCGCCGCAGCGCCGGGGGCCAGTTCGCGGGTCTTTTCCATCAAGTCGGGATAGAGGCGCCGCAAGTCGACCGACGAGATCGTGCCCATCGCCCCCAGCGCGGCCACGCTGCCGGCCAGGCGGTGCGCAGAGATGCCGACGCCCATGCCGCCCTGAACGACGGGCAAGAGGCTGCGGCCACCCAGCGCCAGGGGCGTGAGGCCGCGCGCTCGGGTCCGGTGGACGAGGTCGCCGGGCGCGACGCCTGCCCGGTCGGGTGCGGCCGTCGCTGCCAAGGCGGGTGTGGAACTGCCCATGAGGGCTCCTTTCGGACGGCAACACGCTTAAAGATACAAACTTGATGTATCTATTCTAGCGTCTGCGACGAACGCACCGACCACTGGCCCCGACCCACGGCCTGAGAGCGTCGGGCCTGTGGCACGGTTGACCATCGCGCCGCCAGAGAACCGACGGTGCTGACCGACCGAAAGCCGTCATGCATGGTTGTTCATGGAGGCCATGAGCAGTAGCACACGACCGGCAACGCATGAATATGGCGACGCTACAGGCCACGCTGGCGCCCTACTTCGAGCCTGTCGCAGGCGGTCGCATGATCGACCAAGCCTGTCAACCGCGCCTGAGCGAAGGCATGGTGCGTGCCTACCTGGTCGAGGACCGTGTGACGGGCTTCGGTCATCGGGCCGTCAACGCGCCGCATTCCGATGCGCTGCTGCCGGGACCGCGCCACCACCATGGCCCCGAGCTTGCGGGCTTCCAGTCGCTGCGGCAGCAATTGGAGTCGAGCTGGGTCAGGCTTCTGTGCGAGCGTGTCGGTCTGCCACGCGAACGGCTGCCGCTGCCGTGGGACTGCGACTTCATGCTCGGCGATCCGATGGCCGACGGTGCGCAGCGCTTCGGGCTGTGCGAGATCAACGTGAGTAGCGTGTCGCCGCTTCCGCCGTCGTCGGTGGCACCGCTGGTTGCCGCGACGATCCGCAGACTCCGGCCGATCGCTCGATGAGCCGTGACGGGCCATCCACCGGCGCCCTCCCGCTCCACGGTAGGTCCCGACCCCTTTGTCAGCCGCCTAGCCTGCTTGCGGGTCCAGGGATTCGAAGGACAGCAGGGAGACAGCAGCGTCCACTGCGGCGACGCACGTCGCGCTCACCGCCGCCAAGGTCCGCCAGCAGCGGCGGCTCGACTTTGGTGTCGTCGGTCTGCTGGCTGGCGCGTCGGCGTACGCCGCGATCACGGTCGGGCCGGCTGACGGTCAGCGCACGGCGTGACGTGCGTCTGCACCCTCGCCGGCTTCAAGAATTCGGCCGCATCCCATCCTGGCGCAACGATGACGCTGGCGCGGCCGTGCACCGGATTCCGTATCAGTGCAGCACCAGCAGCGGTAACTTGCTGCCTGCCAGCACGGCCTTGGTCTGCGACGCGAACAGGTACTCGCCGAACGCGCCCCGGCCACGGGTCACCATTACGATCATGTCGCAGCGATGGGACTCGGCTGCCGCGATGATGGCCTTGTCGATGCTCGGTACCTGTTCGAGCACGCCTTCGAACGGGACCCCGGCGGCGCGGGCTGCGGCCGCGAACCGCGCCAGCACAGGCCCAGTAGGGCCGACATTCTCATCGCCGTCGAGGTCGCCTGCCTCGCCGCTGTCCTGACGGGGACGCAACAACAACGACCTCGTCACCACGGCGACAAACCCGACAATCGAGGCTCCCAACTGAACGGCCAGAGCAATGCTGGCCTCAATGGCGCGTTCGGTGAGTTCGCTGCCATCGACCGGCACCAGGATGCGCTTGAACTGCAACGTTGGCTCCCTTGCGCGGTGGCGTGTCTCGAATGGGCCATTCCAGTCGGTGGCGCAACCGTAGCGAGCAGGTCACGTCCCGTCCTTGATCTGGTACAAGAACGGCGAGCTGGTACCACGCCGCCGGAGCGCGAGCGGCTGCAGACCCTCGTCGAACGCGACGAGCTGAACGACCTTTACGGGTCCACCCTGTGCACCTGCTGCTCGTCGGCCTGCCCGAGCTTCTGGTGGAAACCCAACAAGTACGTCGGACAGGCGGGACTGCTGCAGGACTACCGCTTCATCGTCGGCAGCCACGGCCACGCCACCGGCGGGCGGCTCGACAAGTTCTAGGAGCCTGGACGGCAGAAGGTAAGTCCTTGACAGCGCGAGATTGCCTTTGAACGCTGGATGAGCATGAGCTGTCGCCCCTACGAACCGCAGCAAGAGATGCTTCTGCCCGCGTCGCTGCAAGAGCCGCAGGGGGTCGGAAAGGTGAGTTCGCTACTTTCGGGTGCAGTCATTCAGGCGGCGGCGTCAGCGTCGCACCGCTGTCGATCCCACGCGATCTCTCGACTCGGCGGCCAACTGCATGACGACGCCTGCCAGCGTCAAGTTTCAGAGAAGACGAGTCCTTCGTCCCGGCGAGCGCTGACGGGCAGCTATAGGTGGCCGCCGACATTCGTCCGCCCAAACTGAACGGCTGCCGACAGTCTGGTGCTGAAGCTCGCTGGACTTCGGCTTTGGGCATACTGCTGCCGCTCTCCCCCTCGCGTCCAACGGCAGCAAATGGCCGCGAGCGTGAGTCCGAGGAATCGCCAGGAAGCTGACCTCCGACCCGAGGCGCTGCCAGCTTGACCGGTGGCAAGACCCGCCTCGTCGCGCAAGCGCATCTTCGTTGGCCCTCAACTTGATGGGAGTCCATCATGGGAACCACAGCCAACGCCGTTAGTCGTGTTCCTTGGAACAAGGGCAAGATCGTCGGGCAGAAAGCGCCGTTCAAGCTCAAGGACATCTGGGCACTCAGAGTCCGCCTACAGATGGAGAGCCGCGTGCGCGAGCTTGCACTCTTCAACCTGGGAATCGACAGCAAGCTTCGCGGCTGCGACCTGGTCGGCCTCAAGGTCCGCGACATCTGCCACGGCGACCAGGTGGCATCTCGCGCGATGGTGATGCAGCACAAGACCCAGCGCCCGGTTCAGTTCGAAATCACGCCTGCGACCCGCGAGGCTGTGCAGAAGTGGATCAAGCAGGCCGAACTGAAGGCCGACGACTTCTTGTTTCCGAGCCGTATCCACGACTCGCCACATCTGGGGACGCGGCAGTACGCCCGGATCCTGGAAGGATGGGTCGAGGAATTGGGGCTTGACCCGGCCGACTACGGCACGCACTCGATGCGCCGAACCAAGGCGACGCTGATCTACCGGCGCACGAAGAACTTGCGGGCCGTGCAACTGCTGCTTGGCCATCGCAAGCTTGAGTCGACGGTGCGATACCTTGGCATCGAGGTCGACGACGCCCTCGAGATCTCGGAACAGACGGAGATCTGAAGTTGTCGCTGGCGGCTAACCCAGGCGCTGCGGCCGCGTGGCCGCCTTCACCGGCAGCTATGCGGCGCTGGCCCGAACTGGTAGTCCCGGCCATGAGCTGTCTTTCGCGTCGACGAGTTGGATGTCAGCAAGGGCCGCGAAAGCGGCCGGTCACCGCTTGGCACGTACGCTGCGCCCGAGCCGCAAAAAGTCGCGTGCCGGTCAGTAGTTCTTCCTGTGGGCCGGCAACCGACTCTGACCCGCTCCACGTCGCTCGCCCAGTCTTGCCGCCCCAGTGCGCCTCGGACATCGTTTTGTTGGAGCGTCCGTCCAGGGCGGCACTCTGGGCTGGCGAACTGCCAACACGTCCTGGCAAGCAGTCAACTCTCCGGGAAAGTCCCATGCTTCGTCGCTGTCGTCGTCAGATGCGCGTGACAGCAAGACTGATAACCTACTAGTCAAGTCGTAAACCTGCTTTGCATGTCCTCGAATCCTGAACTGTCGGTCTTTTTGGTTGGGTCACGCGAGCTTGCTGACCCGGCCCTGCTGCGGCAACTGCGGTCGCATTACCGAGTGCATCTGGTAGACCAGTGCGGCGAGATCGACAACCTGGCGCAGTTGCACAGGCCCGACGCCATCGTCTGCGAACAGCAACTCGTCGACGGGCGAGGCGTGGACGCGCTCCACAAGATGCGTTTTTCACATCCGAACGCGGTGCGCCTGTTGTCGCTGCAAAGCGCGCGTCGAGACGAGATGGTGCGCGCCATCAACGACGCAGCGGTGTACGAGGTGGTGTCGCCTCCGTTCGAGCCCGAACAGCTGGCCCTGGTGCTCAAGCGCGCACTCGAGAGCCGTGAACTGTCCCGCATCCACCGCTACTTGAGCCGCGAGCTGAAGTTTGCCGACGACGTGATTCGGCTCGAAAACGCGTCGATGACACACAAGCTGCGCGAAACCTATCATTTCGACAAACTGGTGTTTGCCAGCGAGAAGATGGCCAATGTGTGCAACCTGGCGCGCCGGGCCGCAGCCACCGACTTGCCGGTGCTGATAGAGGGTGAGACTGGCACCGGCAAGGAGCTGATGGCCAAGGCCATCCACTTGTTCAGCGAGCGTCACAACCAGATCTTCATCGCTCAGAACTGCGGGGCCATTGCTGACGAACTGCTGCTGTCCGAACTCTTCGGACACAAACGTGGAAGCTTCACCGGCGCCATCAGCGACAGACTGGGACTTTTTCTCGCTGCCGACAACGGCACCGTGTTCTTGGACGAGATTTCCGAAATCTCGCCCAGCGTGCAAGTGGCCTTGTTGCGCTTCTTGCAAGACGGCGAGGTCAAGCCCATCGGCAGCGATCGCCCCAAGCAGACCAACGTACGGATTGTCGCCGCCAGCAACCGGCCCATCCGGCAGCTGGTGGAAGAGGGCACGTTCAGGCGCGACCTGTACTACCGGCTCAAGGGCTTCGAGATCAGTATCCCGCCGTTGCGCGACAGGCCCGAGGACATTCCCGTGCTCGTTGACTTTCTGGTCGCCAAATACGCGGAGCAGTACCACCGCAAGGTGCCTGGCGTGGCCAGCCAAGCGCTGCAGAAACTTCGTGCCTATGGTTTCCCTGGCAACGTGCGCGAACTCGACGGCGAGATTCGGCGTACGGTGGCGACAGTGGAGGACGGCGAGTTCATCACCTTGCAGCATCTGTCGCCCGAGATTGCACGCGCCCGGCCCAGGCCAGACCGGACAACTCAGACGACTGTTGAACTGGACGGCCGAACCCTGAAAGACCGTGTCGAACAGCTGGAAGTCGCCTTGGTGCGTGCGGCGCTGGAAAGGCACCGCGGCAATCACACGCATGCTGCCGACGAGCTGGGCCTGTCGCGCGTAGGCTTGAACAACAAGCTCAAGCGCTATGCCATCGACCGGCATGAGGATGCAAGAACGCCATGAATGGCGCGGGTGGCTCGCCTGAAGAGAACCCTTCTGGCCGCTCCCAGGAACCATCCGGGGGTCCATCCGATGGCTCATCGGAAGGCATGACGAAGGCAATGGCCACAGGGCCGCAGGCCTTCGTGCGTCGCCTGCTGAAGCCGCCAGCGCCGCTGGGCGGCTACCGCGAGCTCGGCCACACGCCCCTGGCGCGGCAGCTCCAGCTGCCCGAGGATCGACTGAGTGGCCACTGGTGCAGCCGGTGCCAGGGCATCTGGTGGGGCACCGCGCTGGAAGTGCAGTGCCCGGCATGCGGCAACCGCAACGGCTGAGCCTGCCGCGGCGCGGCATCGGCCGCCACGGGCGCAGTGCCCGTCCACAACCGACAAGTATGTTTTCAGATCGTCCAACTGCAAACCTGGTTTGCGCTGCGTTGCGGTGGTTTCATCACAGCAAACCGGCGCTGACGCCCGGGCACTGCAGTGCTTTCCCTAGGGTCTGCCGAATTGGCACACCGCGTGCATTGACCGGCTAAGCACAGCGGCCCCGTTCGAACGTTGGGTGGCGCTGGTTCTGGGCAGTGAATCAAAAGGAGAGTCTCGATGGCAAATCTGTTGTGGTTGCAAGGTGGCGCCTGTTCAGGCAACACCATGTCCTTTCTAAACGCCGAAGAACCCAGTGCTTGTGACCTGGTGACTGACTTCGGCATCAACGTGTTGTGGCACCCGTCACTGGGCGTGGAGCTCGGCGAAAACTTGCAGAAGTTGCTGCGCGATTGCGTCTCTGGCGCCATCCAGTTGGACATCTTCGTTTTCGAGGGCAGCGTGGTCAACGCCCCCAACGGCACTGGCGAATGGAACCGGTTTGCCGGCCGCCCCATGAAAGACTGGGTCAAGGACCTGTGCAACGTCGCCAAGTTCGTCGTCGCCATTGGTGACTGTGCAACCTACGGGGGCATTCCGGCCATGGCGCCCAACCCCAGCCAGTCCGAAGGGCTGCAGTTTTTGAAGCGTGCGCATGGCGGCTTCCTGGGTAAGAGCTGGGTGTCGAAGTCAGGCCTGCCGGTCATCAATGTCCCCGGCTGCCCGGCCCACCCGGACTGGATCACACAAATCGTGGTGGCCGTGGCCACTGGGCGCGCTGGCGATATCGGCCTGGACGAGTTCCAGCGCCCGAAAACGTTCTTTCAGAGCTTCACGCAGACCGGTTGCACACGCAACATGCACTTCGCCTACAAGGTCTCGGCCACGGCCTTTGGCCAGCGCAAGGGCTGTCTGTTCTACGACCTGGGCTGTCGTGGCCCGATGACGCATTCGCCTTGCAACCGCATCTTGTGGAACCGGCAGTCATCCAAGACACGCGCCGGCATGCCCTGCATGGGTTGCACCGAGCCGGAGTTCCCGTTCTTTGACCTGGCACCTGGCACCGTCTTCAAGACCCAGACCGTGATGGGCGTGCCCAAGGAGCTGCCCACTGGCGTGGACAAGAAGGGCTACATCGCACTCACCGGTGCAGCCAAAAACGCGGCGCCGAAGTGGGCTGAAGAAGACATGTTCGTGGTTTGAACCACCGCACGCACACCAAGAGACTTCCCAAAATGCACAACACATCACTCAACGGCACCTGCCTGAGCAAAACAGCAGCCATGGTCCTGCTCGCCGGCTTCGCCGGCAGCGCAGCCGCCCATACCGGGCACGGCAGCGAGAGCTTTTTCACCGGTCTGGCACATCCTTTCGGACTGGACCACCTGCTGGCAATGGTGGCGGTGGGCTTGTGGTCAGTCTTCGCCTTGCCGGCGCGGCGCGCCTGGGCTGCCCCAGCCACTTTTTTGGTCGCACTGGCGGCGGGGGCATGGATTGGAGCCGGCGGCGTGGAATCAAGACTGCTCGAGCCGGCCATTGCTGCCAGCGTGGTGGTTTTTGGCGCCCTGTTGCTGGCGGTGGCGATGCGTAAGCCCGTGCCCGCAGCTGCAGGCTTGGCCCTGGTGGCGGCAGCGGCAGCCCTGCATGGGCTGGCGCACGGCGCCGAAGCCCCGGGCAGCACAGGGTTTGCCGCCTACGCAGCCGGCTTCATATTGACCAGTGCCGTGTTGCATATGGGCGGCATGCTGGCGGGCCTCTGCCTTCGCCGCTGGTTGGCTGAAAGTGCCACCCAGGCTGTGGCGGGCCTAGGCCTGGTCTGCGGCGGCACGGGCTTGGCCCTGCTGCTATCCATCTGACACCTGCAGCCAACCAAAGGCATCATCATGACAGTACAAACACTAGACATCTCCCCGGTTGGCCGTGTTGAAGGCGATCTGGACATCCGCGTCGACATCCAGGACGGCCATGTCGTCAACGCCTGGACGCAGGCCGAGTTGTTCCGCGGCTTCGAGGTCATCCTGCGCGACAAGGACCCGCAGGCTGGACTGGTGGTCATGCCAAGGGCTTGCGGCATCTGCGGCGCCTCGCATCTCACCTGCGCGGCCTGGGCATTGGACACCGCCTGGCAAACCGAAGTGCCGCGCAACGCCATCCTTGCGCGCAATCTGGGCCAGCTTGTTGAGAGCTTGCAAAGCCAGCCGCGTTACTTCTATGGCTTGTACGCCATCGACATGACGAACAAAAAGTACAAGCACAGCAAGTACTACGAAGAAGCGTGCCGCCGCTTCGCGCCATTCACCGGCACGTCCTACGAACTGGGCGTCACCATCTCTGGCAAACCGGTAGAAATCTATGCGCTGCTGGGTGGCCAGTGGCCGCACAGCAGCTACATGGTGCCCGGTGGCGTGATGTGCGCGCCGACGCTGACCGATGTCACCCGTGCCTGGGGCATCTTGGAGTACTTCAAGAAGAACTGGCTCGAATCAACGTGGCTGGGCTGCACGCTGGAACGCTACGAGCAAATCAAGTCTTACGACGACTTCATGGTCTGGCTGGATGAGTCGCCGGCACATGCCAATTCCGACTTAGGTTTCTACTGGAAGATGGGCCTGGACGTGGGCCTGGACAAGTACGGCGCTGGTGTGGGCAAGTACGTGACCTGGGGCTACCTGCCGCACGAAGACAAGTACCAAAAGCCCACCATCGACGGCCGCAACGCTGCGTTGATCATGAAGAGTGGCGTGTACGACGCGGCCACCGACACGCATGTGTTGATGGATCAGAAGTTCGCGCGCGAGAACCTCACGCACGGCTGGTACGACGAAGGCACTGCCGACGTCCACCCGTTCGACCGCTACACCACGCCCATCCAGAAAAACACCATCGACCACGACGGCAAGTATTCGTGGTCTTCGGCGGTACGGCATACCGATTTCGGTCGTCTGGAGGCCGGGCCCTTTGCCCGCCAGTTGGTGGCCGGTGGCAAGCATGGTGAGGCTTGGCAGCACTACGACCCCCTGGTGCTGGACATGTACAAAAAGATGGGTGGCGCCAGCGTCCACCTACGCCAGATTGCGCGCATGCACGAGACCATCAAGTTGTACCGTCAGGCCGAGCACTGCCTGCGCGAGTTTCGTTTGAACGACCCCTGGTACATCAAGCCACGCGAGCGCGACGGCCGCGGTTGGGGTGCCACGGAAGCTATTCGTGGAGCGCTGTGCCACTGGATCGAAGTCAAGGACGGCAAGATCAAGAACTACCAAATGATCGCCCCGACCACGTGGAACGTGGGTCCGCGCGACGGCCAAAACGTGCGCGGCCCGATTGAAGAGGCATTGATCGGCGCGCCTATCGCCGACTCCAGTGACCCGGTTGAAGTGGGCCATGTCGCACGTTCTTTTGATTCCTGCCTGGTCTGCACGGTGCATGCCCACGATGCGAAGTCAGGCAAAGAATTGGCACGCTTCAGAACGGCCTAACCTGTCTACATTGAGTTTTTCAAGGGTCGACCTGCGCATGTCCTTGCGCAGGTCAGCCATTCAGTCAGCTGGAGAAAGCAGTTATGCCTCTTGACTACGACGGAAGCATTCGCGAAAAGATGACCAAGCTGATGGCAGACGGCTTGAAGACTCAGACCGAGCCTTTCCCGAACACGACAGAAGACTTCACGGCCCTGGTCGACGAGTGCGGCGCTCTGGACTCCGAGGATGTTGTCGGCAAGATGGTTCTCACGGGTTGGATTGACAAACCCTACGGCGAAGACAACATGCGCTGCCAGGAGTGCATGTATTACTTGGTGCACCGAAAATGGTGTGATCTGCCCGAATTGGACTTGCCTGCCGAGCCCAACTGGTGGTGCAGGCTCTGGCGCATTTGACCGCGAGCTAACCGCCGTGGACGAGGCCGACGTTCTACAACGCATCGACCAACTGCTGGCCGGTGGCCTGGTCACCGAATGGACCGAGCGGGCTTACTCCTCGGAACAAGTGATTGCCGTCACCGCCCAGCTGCAGGCGGCGGCTGATGACCTGACAGGCCGTTTGGTGCTTGCTGGCTTCACGCTCACTCCCTACGTCGCGCCGGAAGATGCAGACGGCATTGAGCAGTCTTGCGCCACTTGCATGTACTTCGAGCGCCACCGTGGTTGGTGCAATCTGGCCGAGCTGATGCTGCCCGTCAAAGCCGAGTGGTCCTGCATCCTGTGGCGGATCTGAACACAGAAGCCCAGGACACGACCAAGCCCCGAGGCAGCGGTCCACTGGTCATCATCGGTTGCGGCAACCTGAACCGCAGTGACGACGGTGTGGGCGTGTGCGTCGTTCACCGGCTGCGCAGTCTGCACCTGCCCCACTGGCCCGAAGGTGTCGCGCTGTACGACGCTGGCACCGCTGGCATGGAAGTGATGTTCAAGGCTCGCGGCGCAGCCGCCCTGGTGGTGGTCGATGCTTGCGTTTCCGGCTCAGAACCCGGCGCAGTGTTTCGGCTGCCAGGCAGCGAAATCGATACTGAACACCAGCCCAGCTACAGCCTGCACGATTTTCGTTGGGACCATGCCATCTACGCTGGCCGGCGCATTTACGGGACCCAGTTTCCGCAGGACTTGACCGTGTTCCTGGTCGAAGCAGCCACGGTGGCACTGGGCACCGAGCTCAGCCCTGCTGTGGCAAGCGCCGTTGACAAAGTCTGCAGCCAGATAGATAGCCACGTTCGCGAATGGTGCAACAGCATCACCCGCTAGCTGACAACGCCGTGTGCGTGGGTGATGGCCGCGTGTTGTTGCCGCGCGCGCTCTGCGAGCGCTACCTTGCGGCCACGCCAGCCGCGGTGCTGTTGGAGCGCGAAGACGGCATCTACCTGGTGCCGCTGGGCGGGCCCAGCGCTGGCGGCATGCTGCTCAAGCAGCGCAATGCGCATGGTGACCGCGTGCTGCTAGCCGAGGAGTTTCTGTCGCCGTACGGGCTGGGGCGCTTTTCGCTCGAGCGAACTTTCGCCGTGCGCTGGGTGGAAGAGGCCGGTGCATTGCAAATCGTGGGTCTTGAACTGTTGAACCGGCGATGAAGAGAGCCCACGGTCAGGACTGCAAACTTTGTTTGCGCTCGCAAACCTGATTGACGGATGTCAGGGGCCTGACTAGATTCCTGTCAGTGATCCCACTGGCGCTGGAGTTACCCCGTGCAGAGTCTTTCAAAGTCACAACTCGAGGCGGCGTTGGCCGCAGCCGAAGACACCGAGGCGTCGCCCGAAGAGCGCGCCGAAATGCTGATGGAAATCGCGATGGGCCTGCAGCAACGGCCCAAGAACGTCGAACAGCTGCATGACGCTGTCACGCTCTACCAGCGCGCGCTGTTGATGGTCCCTGCGGGCGCGCAATTGCTTCGCGCCCGCATTCAGGCCCGCATGGGCACTGCGCTGCAGGCCCTGCCCGACGGTGCGGCACAGGCGCTGCAGCAGGCGCAGGACAGCTTCGCCGCCGCGCTGCCCGTGCTGCAGCAACACGGCCAGGCCGAAGAGGTGGCCGAGGCCGAGCTGAACCAGGGCCTGGTCATGCAGGCCCTGACGGGCCACGGCCGCGGCCGCATCACAGACGCCATTGCCTGTTACCACCGCGCGCTGCGCACCTTCACGCGTGAGCGCTTTCCGCAGGAGTACTCGGTACTGCACAACAACCTGGCCATCTGTTACCTGTCGATGCCCGTCAGCGACGAGCGCGGCCGTATGCGCGAGGCCCTGGCCGTGCAGTCGTTTGAAGAAGTCCTGAAGGTCATCAACCTGATCGACCATCCCAGCGAATACGCCATGATCAACAACAACCTTGGCAATGCACTGCAGTACGCCAGCAGCAGCCACGTACTGGAAAACAATTTGCGTGCGTTGGCGGCTTATGACGAAGCGCTGGAAGTACGCAACCCGCGCGACACGCCGCTGGAATACGCCAACACCATTGCCAACAAAGCCAATGTGCTGCGCAGCCTTGTGCCCGAAACCGGCACGGCTAGCGCTGGCTCGCCCGACCCGCTGAGCGATGCGCTGACTCTGGTGCAAGAAGCGCGCGCGCTCTTCGCGATGCACGGCGACCCAGAGAAGGCACAGATGATGAATGAAGTGGCAGACGAGATCTCGTCAGAGCTCATGCACCGCCGAGTGCAGTCCAGCTAAATCGTTCTCCAAGCACCTCCTACCCCAATCCCCACCCAAGACTCTTTTTCGAAGCGGAGCAATACGTATGTCGGCGCTTTTTCTGTTGGGTCTGTTTGTGCTGGCGCTGGTGCTGGCGCTGGCTGCCGGTGCTGCCAGCGGCCTACGCATCGGCGCCGAAGCGCTGGGCAAAGAGCTGGCCGCGATGATGGGTGCTTTCTACGGCCCCACTGCCGTGTTGCCAGCTGCTTTGGTGGGCCTGGCCGTTCTGTACTTTGCACGCTGACAGGGGCTCCCATGATCGACATGTTCTTGAACTCCGTGAAGCTGTTCTTCGCTGGCCGTCTGTTCCGTGATCCTCGTGAAGTCTTGTTGCAGTGGCTCAAAGGCTTTGGCCTGACGCTGGCGGTGCTGCTGGTGCTGGGCTGGTTCGTGTCACCTGTTGTGGGTGTGGTGGTGGCCTCGGTGGTGGGCGGCTTCGCCCAGCCCTGGCTGTTCAAAGACCTCAAGTACAACTGATCTGGGCATGCGGCCATGACTGCTCGCGACTACGCACCAGACCTTCAGTCGGTGCACGCCGAATCGGCTGCCGAACTGGCTCGGCGGGCTGAGGAAATCGTCCGTCTGGAGGCGTTGGCTGAAACCTGGGAGCCGACGCAGCAGGCACTGCTGTCAGCACTTCGCACGGGCATTGAGCAGCTCAATGCCGAGGCCTTCAAGCGCTTGATCCGTTCACTCAAAACCGACCCGGCTGCCGCTGCAGCGCTGCGCCAGGCGGTGCACGATCCCTTGGTCTACCAGGTGCTGCGCTTTCATGGCCTGGTGAAAGAGCCCCTGGAAGACCGCGTGCGGCGCGCGCTGGACAACGTGCGACCGTCGCTCAAAGAGCATGGCGGCGATGTGGAACTGGTGGCGGTGAAGCTGCCCGACACGGTCGAGGTGCGGCTGGTGGGGTCGTGCCAGTCGTGCCCGTCGTCGGGCGAAACCTTGAGCGAAGGTGTTGAAAAGTCCATCAAAGCGCTGTGCCCTGAAATCACTACCGTGCAGCGCGTCAGCCGCGGCGCGCCCGAGCAAACCGTCGGCGGCGCCCAGGTCGTCCACTTCGTCAGCCCCTTCGCACGCCAGCAAGACGCCGGCTGGGTGGACGTGTGCAAGCTGACCGACGTCGCCGACGGCGACATGGCCCTGCACCGGGTGGAAGACCGGGACGTGCTGCTCTATCGCCGGGGCGATACGGTGTCCTGCGTTGACAACGCCTGCGCCCACATGGGCATGCCGCTGGACGGCGGCCAGCTCGAAGACGGCAAGCTGCGTTGCCCGTACCACGGCTTTGTCTATCTGCTGGAAACCGGTGAATGCCTGACCGTGCCCGAAGTGCAATTGGCGGTGCACGCGGTCAAGGTGGTGGGCGATCGCGTGGCCGTGCGACTGCGGCGCTGAAGACTCGATGCCATCGCTGATGACCAGCCCCGCAAGCACCGTCACTGCCCGCGTTTCGCTGGCGCCCGCTGCGCGCCGTGCACCGACCGCCGCCGTGGCTTGCGCGCCTTTGCTGGAAACCCGCGGCGCGCGGGTCCTTCTTGGCGGTACCGACGACCCGCTGGGCTTGGCGCTCTCAGTGGTGCCTTCGGCCATGTCGATGTTCGGCCCGCGTGGTGTGTGCGCTGCGGCGGACGGCTCGCTTTGGGTGTCAGACACGGGCCACCACCGTGTGCTTGGCTGGACCCAGAGGCCCGAGGCCGATCACACACCCGCCGACCTTCTGCTGGGCCAGCCAGCCTTTGCTCGCGAAGGCCGCAACGCTGGCGGCAGCACCAGCGCCGACACCATGAACGTGCCCACCGGCATCACGGTGTGCGGCGCCCAGGGCGAAGGCCTGGCGGTCGCCGATGCCTGGAACCACCGCGTGCTCATCTGGCACCGCCGGCCCACCCAATCGCACCAGCGGCCCGATGTGGTCCTGGGCCAGGCCGACTTCGACAGCGGCCAGTCCAACCGTGGTGCCGACCAGCCACAGGCCAACACTTTGTTCTGGCCCTACTGCGTGGCCTGGGACGGCGTGCGCTTGTGGGTGGCCGACACCGGCAACCGTCGGGTGCTGATGTGGCAGGGTCTGCCGCAGCACAACGGCGAAGCCGCTGATCTGGTGTTGGGCCAGATCCACTTCAACACGCGTGACGAAAACGGCGGTGGCGCGCCCACAGCCTGCAGCATGCGCTGGCCCCACGCCATCACCTTCCCGGCCGGTGGCCTGTGCGTGGCAGACGCCGGCAACAACCGGCTGATGCGCTGGCTGCGCCCGCCGCAGAGTCACAACACCCCCTGCGACGTGTTGGTAGGGCAGCGTGATACGGCCTTGGTGGAACACAACCAAGCCAGCTACTACCCCGACGCCGCCTGTCTGAACATGCCCTACGGCGCAGCCGTGGCCGGCCCGCTGCTGGTGGTGGCCGACACCGCCAATTCGCGCCTGTTGGCTTGGCGTACCGAAGACCTGGTGCAACACGGCGCCAACGCCGTGGCACTGGCCGCGCAGCCCGACTGGAACAGCAAGGGCGACAACCGCTGGCTGCCGGCGGCGCGCGACAGCGTGTGCTGGCCTTACAGCGTGGCGATGGCGCCCCAGATCGACGGCGGCATGCGCAGCAGCAACCACGCTGGCACCTTGCTGATAGCTGACTCGGGCAACAACCGCGTGATGCTGTGGGACCTGGCCACTGCGCCGACACCCACCCCATGAACATGCCCCTGGCCGCCGAGCAGATGCATGTGCGCGGCACCGTGCAGGGTGTGGGCTTTCGGCCCACCGTGTGGCGCATTGCCAGCGAACTGGGCGTGGCAGGCTCGGTGCTGAACGACGCGCAGGGCGTCACCATCACCGCCGTGGCCGCCCAGGCCCACCTGGACCTGCTGGCGCGCCGCGTGCAGGCCGAGGCACCACCGCTGGCGCGCATCAACACCTTCGAGCGCCAGCGCATGGCGCTGCCGCAGCCGCTGCCCACGGGCTTTGTCATCGCGCCCAGCACCGGCACGGCGATTGGTGAAGCAACGGGCGCCACAGACAGCGCACCATTCGCCGCCGTGGCCGCCGACGCCGCCACCTGCACCGCCTGCGTGGCCGAAATCTTCGATCCCTTCGGGCGCCGCTTCCGTTACCCGCTGACCAACTGCACACACTGCGGCCCACGCCTGAGCTTCGTCACCCGCGTGCCCTACGACCGCCCGCACACCACCATGGCCAGCTACCCGCTGTGCGCTGACTGCCAAGCCGAGTACGACGCGCCCGCCGACCGACGTTTCCACGCCCAGGCCATTGCCTGCCACGTGTGCGGCCCCAAGCTCAGGCTGGTGCGCATGGATGAGCGCCCCTTCACCCTGGACAGCTTTTCCTTTCTGGACGATTGCGACGGTGCCGGCACCCTGCTGGCCAAGGGCCACATCGTTGCCATCAAGGGCCTGGGGGGCTACCAACTGGCCTGCGACGCCACCCAGCCTGAAGCCGTGGCGCGCCTGCGCAGCCTGAAGCGGCGTCAGGCCAAACCCTTTGCGCTGATGGCCCCCAATGTGGACGCGGTGCGCCCCTGGTGCGAGGTCAGCGACGCCGAAGCGCAGGCGCTGCAAAGCCCGGCCGCGCCCATCGTGCTCCTGCAGCGCCGCCAAGGTCTGCCGAGCGCACCGTATCCCCCCGACCCCGCCCCGGGCATGCCGCGCTTCCGCCCCGCCCAGGCCCCACTGGCGCTGGCCGATGGCGTTGCCCCGGGCCTGAACACGCTGGGCTTCATGCTTCCCAACACGGGCGTGCACCACCTGATTCTCCGGCGCATGAAGCGGCCCATCGTGCTGACCAGCGGCAACCTCAGCGACGAGCCGCAGGCCATCACGCTGCAGCAATTGAAGGCCCGCTTCCCCACTGGCGTGGACTATGTGCTGGACCACGACCGCGACATCGCGCGCCGCGTGGACGACTCGGTGCTGCGCGTGCTGGACGGCAGCCCCCGCGTGCTGCGCCGCGCCCGCGGGCTGGCGCCGGCACCGCTGGCGCTGCCACCCGGTTTTGAAGTAGCACCGGCAGTGCTGGCCTACGGAGGCGAGCTGAAAAACACTTTTTGCCTGCTGAAGAGCGGCCAGGCGCTGCTGTCACCCCACCTGGGTGACCTGGAAGACGCGGCCACCCATGCCGACTACCAGCGCGCGCTGCGCGACCTGCAAAGTTACTTCGACTTCACACCGCAACTGCACGCCTGCGACGCGCACCCCGAATACCTGTCGTCCAAGCTGGCGCGCAGCACCGTGCCCGAACCGGTGGAAGTGCTGCACCACCACGCCCACATCGCCGCCTGCCTGGCCGACAACGGCTGGCCGCTGCAAGCAGGCCCCGTGGTGGGCGTGGCGCTGGACGGGCTGGGCTACGGTGAAGACGGGCAGCTCTGGGGCGGCGAATTTGCAGTGGCCTGCTACCGCCAGTTCAAACGCTGCGGCACCTTCAAGCCGGTGGCGCTGCTGGGTGGCGAGCAGGCCATGCACGAGCCCTGGCGCAACACCTACGCGCACCTGATGGCCGAGCTGAAGTGGCCTTCTTTTGCGATGAACTATGCCGATCTGGAATTGCACCAATTCCTGGACGCCAAGCCCCGTGCGCTGCTGGACGGCATGCTGGCCAAGGGCGTGAACTCGCCGCTGGCCAGCAGTTGCGGGCGCCTGTTTGACGCCGCCGCTGCCGCCATGGGCCTGTGCCGAGACACTGCTGCCTACGAAGGCCAGGGCGCGGTGGAAATGGAAGCGCTGGTGGACGCCGAAGTGCTGCAGCACGAAGACGAAGAACTGGGCTACCCCTTTGGCGTGCCGCGCTTGAAGGGCAGCAACCTGCCCTACATCGAACCGCTGGCCATGTGGACGGCGCTGCTCGGCGACCTGGTGCTGAATACGCCTGTGCCGACCATGGCTGCGCGCTTTCACAAAGGCCTGGCCAAAACCATCTGCAAGATGGTGGACAAGGTGGCAAACATGCATGACCCCAACCAGCCGCTGCGCACCGTGGCGCTCAGTGGCGGCGTGTTCCAAAACCGCGTGCTGCATGACCGTGTGGTGCAGCAACTGCGCGACGCAGGCTACACCTTGCTCACGCACCGGCAAGTGCCCTGCAACGACGGCGGCCTGGCCCTGGGCCAGGCCATGGTGGCCGCAGCGCGCCACATCCAACCCCTGCATTGAGGAAACCCACCCATGTGCTTAGGCATCCCTGGCCACATCGTCAGCATCACCCACGCCGCCAACAAACTGGCGCTGGTGGACGTGCTGGGCGTGCAGCGCGAAATCAACATCGCCTGCGTCGTCAACGAAGAACACCCGGTAGAAGCCTGCGTGGGCGACTGGGTGTTGGTGCATGTGGGCTTTGCGATGAGCCGCATCAACGAAAAGGAAGCCCAGTTGACGCTGGAAGTGCTGCAGATGCTGGGCGAAGCACAGAACGAGATTGACGCCATGCGCGCCAGCGACCGGGCCTTGGCGGCGTGATGAGCGTCGGCGCCCAGCTCTCGGGCCTGTACCCGCACATGTCGGCTGTGGGGGCCGGCACCGCTGAACCGTTGGCCCATGCGCCCGACGCGTCGCGGCTGCAGATGAGCCTGCTCGATGCTGTGCGCCTGAAAGCCGAAGACAGCGGCGCCGTGAAGCAGCGCTTTTTTGCCGAAGAAGCCCCCCGAGTGGTGCAGGCCGCGCGGCTGCTGGCGCAGGCCTTCAGCAAAGGCGGGCGCCTGTACACGCTGGGCAATGGCGGCAGCAGTTGCGACGCAGCGCACCTGGCGGTGGAGTTTCAGCACCCGGTCACTGCCGGCCGCCCGGCGCTGCCGGCGGTGAACCTGAGCCAGGACATGGCCATGATCACGGCCGTGGCCAACGACATCGGCTTTGCGCATGTGTACACGCGCCAGGTGCTGGCCCATGTGGGCGCCAACGACTGCGTGGTGGCCATTTCCACCAGCGGCAATTCTGAAAACCTGCTGGCCGGCCTGGCCGCTGCCAAGCGGCGCGGCGCCACCACACTGGGCCTGGCCGGTGGCGACGGCGGCCGCATGGCTGCCAGCGCCGACTGCGACCTGTGCCTGGTGGTGCGCACCGACAGCATCCACCGCGTGCAAGAAACCCACGTAGCGCTGTACCACATCCTGTGGGACCTGACGCACACTTTGCTGGCCAGCCACCGCGCCCCCGACCCCGCGTCATCAGGAAGCCCGCGATGAAATACGCCGACGAATTCCGCGACCCTGCGCTGGCCAAAACACTGGTGGCCGAGGTATCAAGACTGGCCGACCAGCTGGCCGCCGGCAAGCCCCGCCCGCTGCAGGTGATGGAGGTGTGCGGCGGCCACACGCACACCATCTTTCGCTACGGCCTGAAGGACCTGCTGCCGCCCAGCTTGGAATTTGTGCACGGCCCCGGCTGCCCCGTGTGTGTGCTGCCCATGGGCCGCGTGGACGACTGCGTGGCGATAGCCGAACACCCGCAGGTCATCATGACCACCTTCGGCGACGCGATGCGCGTGCCAGGTTCAAAGAAGAGCCTGCTGCAGGCCAAGGCCGAAGGCGCCGACGTGCGCACCGTTTATTCGCCATTGGACGCGCTGAAGCTGGCGCAACTGCACCCCGACCGCGAGGTCGTGTTTTTCGGCCTGGGCTTTGAGACCACGATGCCCAGCACCGCCATGACCGTGCTGCAGGCCGAGGCTTTGGGCGTGCGCAACTTCTCGCTGTTCTGCAACCACATCACCATCATCCCCACGGTGAAGGCCATCCTCGATTCGCCTGATTTGCAGATCGACGGATTCCTGGGCCCGGGTCATGTCAGCATGGTCATCGGCAGCCGGCCTTACGACTTCATTGCGCAGCAGTACCGCCGCCCGCTGGTGGTGGCCGGCTTCGAGCCGCTGGACATCTTGCAATCGCTATGGATGGTGCTCAAGCAGATGAGCGAAGGCCGCTGCGAAGTGGAAAACCAGTACAAGCGCATCGCGCCTGAAGGCGGCAATGCGGCGGCGCTGGACGCCATCACCCGCGTCTTTGAACTGCGAGAGTTTTTCGAGTGGCGCGGTCTGGGCTCCATCGACCATTCCGGCGTGCGCATGCGCGCAGCCTATGCAGGCTTTGACGCCGAGCGGCGTTTCTCGGTGCCCAACCTGAAGATTGCTGACCCCAAGAGCTGCCAGTGCGGCGAGGTGCTCAAAGGCGTGATCAAGCCCAACCAGTGCAAGGTGTTTGGCACCCTGTGCACACCCGAAACACCGATGGGCGCGCTGATGGTGTCGAGCGAAGGCGCTTGCGCCGCTTACCACCAGTACTCGCGCATGGCCTTCGTGAAGAAGCCAGCGGCTTCCGTCACTGCGGCCACGGTGGCCTAAACCAAAGAAACTCTGATGGCCGGCCTGCGCGACAAAACCCTGACCATGGCCCACGGCGGTGGTGGCCGCGCCATGCGCGAGCTGATTGAAAAGCTCATCGTCCCCGCCTTCGACAACCCGCGCCTGGCGGCGCTGGAAGACCAGGCCACGGTGTCGCTGGCCAGCCTGGCCGAACACGGCGACCGCCTGGCCTTCACCACAGACAGCTACGTGGTGGCGCCGCTGTTTTTTTCCGGTGGCGACATCGGCAAGCTGGCCATCTGCGGCACCGTCAACGACTTGGCCATGTCGGGTGCGGTGCCGCTGTTCCTGTCGTGCGGCTTGATCATCGAAGAAGGCCTGCCCACGTGCGAGTTGCAGCGTGTGCTGGACAGCATGTCGGCCACCGCACGTGCCGCCGGCGTGCAGGTGGTGACGGGTGACACCAAGGTGGTGAACCGCGGCGCGGCCGACAAGCTCTTCATCAACACCGCCGGCATCGGCGTGGTGCCGCGTGGCGTGAACATCGCAGCCACACGCGCGCGGCCGGGTGATGCGGTCATCGTCAACGGCAGCCTGGGCGACCACGGCGTGGCCATTTTGGTGGCGCGCAACGAACTGCAATTGCACAGCACCATCGCCAGCGACTGCCAGCCGCTGCACGGCCTGGTGCAAGCCATGCTGGCCGCCTGCCCCGACATCCACTGCCTGCGCGACGCCACGCGCGGCGGCCTGGCCACGGTGCTGAACGAGTTTGCCGTCAGTTCACAAGTGGGCATACGTCTGCAAGAAAACACGCTACCGCTGAAACCCGAGGTGCGCGGCGCCTGCGAGATGCTGGGGCTGGACGTGCTGTACATGGCCAACGAAGGCAAGCTGGTGGCTGTGGTGCCGGCCAGCCACGCCAGCGCCGTGCTGGCCGCCATGCGCGCGCACCCTGCCGGGAAAGACGCCGCCATCGTGGGCGAGGTGCTGGCCGAGCCGGCCGGCCACGTGGTGCTGAACACCGCCTTTGGTGGTGAGCGCGTGGTGGACATGCTGGTAGGCGAACAACTGCCCCGGATTTGCTGATGCACGAACTGGGCATTACGCGCAGCGTGGTGGCTATCGTGGCCGAACACGCCAAGGGCCAGAAGGTGCTGAGCGTCACCTTGGAAGTGGGCAAGCTGTCGGGCCTGCTGCCCGAGTCCATTCGCTTTTGTTTTGACGTTTGCAGCAAGGGCACAGCGCTGCAAGGCGCGCGGCTGAACATCATCGAACCCGCCGGCCTGGGCCACTGTTCGTCCTGCGGCGCAGAAACGGAACTCGCAGCACCCCTGGGCCGCTGCCCCCACTGCAGCCAACCCACGCTGCGTGTGGTGGCCGGTACCGAATTGAAGATCAAGGAAATGGAGACCGAATCATGTGCGTAACCTGCGGCTGCGGCGACGGCCAGACCACCATCACGTCCATGGAAGACGGCCATGTGCATACCCATGGCGACGGCACCACGCATGCGCATGGGCCCGGGCACGACCACCCACATGATCACCCGCACGAGCATGGCGACGGGCCAGCACACACGCATGCCGACGGCACTACGCATGCGCATGACCATGCACATGACCACGGACACCCGCACGACCATGATCATGGCCATGACCACGCGCACGATCATTCCCACGACCACGACCACGACCACCAGCACCACAGCCACAACCTGCAAGTGCCCGGCCGCGACAGCGAGACCATTGCGCTGGAAACCGCCATCCTGGGCAAGAACCAGGTGCTGGCCGAGCGCAACCGGGGTTGGCTGGCAGCGCGTGAGGTGACGGCTCTGAACCTGATGAGCAGCCCGGGCGCCGGCAAGACCACCTTGCTGGAGCGCTCCATCGCTGACCTGAAGGGCGAGGTGGTCATCAACGTGGTGGAAGGCGACCAGGCCACGCTGAACGACGCCCAGCGCATACGCGCCACCGGCGCGCAGGCCGTGCAGGTCAACACCGGCACCGGCTGCCACCTGGAGGCCGACATGCTGGGCCGCGCCATGAAAGTGCTGAACCCGCCAGCGGGTTCGTTGATGGTGGTTGAGAACGTCGGCAACCTGGTCTGCCCCGCTCTCTTCGACCTGGGCGAAAACGCCCGCGTGGTGATCTTCTCGGTCACCGAAGGCGAAGACAAACCGCTGAAGTACCCGCACATGTTCAGCGCTGCCGACGTGCTGCTGCTGAGCAAGGTGGACCTGCTGCCGCATTTGCGCGTGAACCTGCAGCTAATGATGGACAACGCGCTGAAGATCAACCCGCGGCTGAAGATCTTCCCGGTGTCTTCTTACACCGGCGAGGGGCTGCAGGCCTGGTACGGTTGGCTGCGGGCATATCTGCAAGTAGTCGCCGCTTGACCAGCCGGGTGCCGCGGCGGGTTCTGTCGCAATAGCGCGATCAAACCGCAGACAGGCAGCGGCTTGCCAGACCGTTGGGGCGCGAGGCTGTAGCAGTAGTCGGCTGCTGAAACTGCCATGTCACTGAGGCAAGGTCGATTGCTGACCCCAAAAATGGGACGACTGACTGGCCCCCGGCTCCTGTGGCCTTGGCGCAGCAAAGGCGCCAGAACGTGACCGACCGCTTTCTCGGACCTTGCCGACACCCATCTCGCCGATGCGAAAGACAGCAATGGGTCGGAAGCACCCGCTCGCGGCGGGTGGAAGCTGCCGGTGGCCTGTCGCCCGCGTTGCAGCGGACGCTCTCATCGGCTCGACTGCCAGTGGCCGGCAGGTTCGTGGCGATCTGCTGCGAACTCGGGCGCGCTCCACGCCGCCGCCAATCACGGCCACCAAGCTCGCGACAATGTGCGGATCCTGCAACTCTGACTTGTCGGGGCCGCAGCGAACCCCCACCACCACCCTCGGACGGAATGCCTTCACTCTTCGACCCCCTGACCTTGGGCGCCCTGACGCTGCCCAACCGCATCGTGATGGCGCCGCTGACACGCGCTCGTGCCGGCCGCAGCCACATCGCCAACGCGCTGATGGCCGAGCACTACGCCCAACGAGCCTCGGCCGGACTGCTGATCGCAGAGGCCACCATGGTGGCCGCCGATGGCTGCGCTTTCACGGGCGAGCCTGGCATCTATGATGACGACTGCGTGGCCGGCTGGCGTGGCGTCACGGGTGCCGTGCACGCCGCTGGCGGGCGGATGCAGTTGCAGATCTGGCACCCCGGCCACTCGGCGCACTCCAGTCTCAACGGCGGTGTGCAACCCATCAGCAGCGGCGAGCGGGCCATCCAGGGCTTCATCAACACCCCCGACGGCAAGCAGCCCTACGAGAAGCCGCGCCGCCTGCGCGACGACGAACTGCCCGCCATCGTCGACCTCTTTGGCCAGGCCACGCGCCGCGCCCTTCAGGCCGGCTTCGACGGCGTGCAGTTGCACGGCGCCCACGGCTACTTGCTCGACCAGTTCCTGCGCGACGGCGTGAACGACCGCAGCGGGCCCGGCTACGAGCGTTACGGCGGCAACATCGAGAACCGGGCCCGCCTGCTGCTGGAGTGCGTCGATGCCGCCATCGCCGAAGCGGGCGCCGACCGCGTCGGCCTGCGCCTGTCGCCGCTGGCAGGCAGCAACGACCTGCAGGACAGCGACCCCGAGGCGCTGCTGGCCCACGTCGCCGGGCAACTCGGCCAGCGCGGCATCGCCTACCTCGAACTGCGTCACATGGATCCTGCGCTGGACCCTGAGCGAAGCATCGCCGCCGTGGCGCGCCAGCACTTCAAGGGGCCGCTGCTGCGCAACGGCGGCTTCACCGCGGCCACCGCACAGGCCGCGCTCGACGAGGGCAGCGCCGACGCCATCGTCTTCGGTCGCGCCTACCTCGCCAACCCGGACCTGGTCGAGCGGCTGCGCCTGGGGGCCGCGCTGAACGAACCGGAGCCGAAGACCTTCTATGCGGCGGGTGCGTTGGGGTACACGGACTACCCTCGTCTCGGTGCAGCGTCGGTGAGCCCGCAGCGCCCGGCGAGCCTGAATGCCTGACCCGAAGCTACCGACGACTCACGAGGCAAACCGATCCGTGGGCTCAGGAACTTTCGGCATCGGCATCCTTGGCACCGGCATCATGGGCCGCAAGATGATGGCGGCGCTGCAACGGCACCCGCGCTTCTCCGTGGTGGCGGCCTGGGACCCTGACGCCAACGCGCTGCAGACGGCGCTGGCGCAGGCACCCGGCGTGCACGCGGCGGCCAGCGCCAACAGCCTGGTCAGCGACGCAGCGGTCGATGCGGTCTACATCGCATCGCCCCCGGGCTGGCATGCCAGCGCGGTGCGCGGCGTCCTGCAGGCCGGGAAGGCCTGTTTCTGCGAGAAGCCGTTGACGCACGACATCGCCGAGGCCGAAGCCCTGCGCGACGCCGTGCTGCAGTCGCGCTTGCCGTTTGCCGTGAACTTCCCCTTTGCCCGGGGCACGGCCAGCCGCCGCATGCAGGAGATCGTGCGCGGCGGCGATCTCGGTCCGATCACATCGGCAACCATCCGCTTGCGCTTTGCGCGCTGGCCGCGCGACTGGCAGGCGGACGCCAGCGCCTGGCTGGCGGGCCCGGCCGAAGGTGGCTTCACGCGCGAGGTGCTGTCGCACTTCGGATTCCAGGCGCTGCGGCTGTTCGGTCCAGCGACCGTCGCCGATGTCGAACTGCAGCGCGAACCCGACCAGGCAGAAACGGCGCTCCGTGCCCGCTGGCTTCATCGGGACGTGCAGGTCCTGGTCGACGCTGCCGTGGCCGGCGAGATCGCCGACGACAACCGCTTCGAGGTGCAGGGCGAACGGGGCCGCGTGGCGCTGACCGCATGGTCGCGGCTGGAGTACCAGGGTCATACCTCCGAACGAATCGACAACACCGCGCACACCCTGGACGGTCTTGCCCTGCTGCTGGAAGGTCGGGCAGACCACGGCCTGGCAACCATTGACGAGGCGACATCGGTCGTCAGGTGCATCGAATCGATGTTGCGGCCCTGAGGCCCGGCACCACCGCCCGACTGTCCCGTGCTGCCACCGGGCACCGTCTGCAGTGGGTGGTGGCCTTCTGGCGACGGTCTCATCATGGCGAGCGACTGCTGCGGGCCGGGAGCCTCCTTCCTCCACTTGGCCACCGGCAGTGTCAGCAGTGGCCAGTCACCTGCCAGTGGCGGCAGCATCCGGTGCAAGCTCGAACGACCGCAAGGTACCCGAAACCGTGAGGTTGAAGTCCGATGACTACCGCCAGCAACCGCTGCAATGCAGCCCCTGTTCCATGGGTCGACTCGGGACAGCCGGTCGACCATCGGCTTCACGTCGACCGCGACGAGACCTACATTGCCACGACCAGATACGCGCGGCTACCGGGCTCACGCCTTGCCGCGCACCATGTCGAGCAGGCGGCCCACGATGCGCTCGCCATCGGCCCGCAGTCCGTTGTGGGCGTACTCGTTGGTGATCCACGCGCGCAGCCCGCGCACGCGAAGCGCGGTGTCCTCGGCCAATGATCGCTCCACGTACATGTCGTCGACGTACACCGTCGCAGCGACGGGCACCTCATTGCGCGCCAGCCGGTCGGCGTCGTACAGGCGCGGCCAGGGATGCTCGGCGAGTTCCTGCGCTGCCTCACGGTGGGCTCGCAACCCCGCGTAGTCGTCCCACATCCAGGGGAAGACATGCTCCCCGCCGAGCAGTTCACCAGTTACCGCGTCTTCTGGGGCCAGGCGGTGCGCTGACCAGCGTGTGACCCCGCCATCGGCATAACAGGACTCATGCAGCGTCGCGTAGATCGGGTTGCGCTCCCACGCCGACGCCAGCTGCGCATCCCAAAGGAATGCCGGCGACGCGATGGGCAGCTCGAGCAGGTGATGCAGCCGTTCGAACCCGGTGCTGTCGCCCAGCCACATCCCGGTCTGGCGGAACCGGCGCGCCGTGAGGCGGTCGCCGTTTGGCAGGCGAACATCCTCGTCATCAAGCCGACGCAGGAGGGTGCGCAAACGATCGAGGTCGTCCGGGTATCGCGCGTGGTAGCGCTGGTTGGCTTCGCGCGTGCGCGCCCAGGTGGCTGCGTAGACCTCGTCGACCGGCCGGCCTGTCACCGGCGCCAGGCCGCCGGTGATCAACACCTCCCGCAGGGCTTCGGGGGCCAGCGAGAGGTAGGTGAGCGAGGTGAAGCCGCCGAAGCTCTGGCCGAGCAGGCTCCAACGCTCGACGCCGAGTTCGGCACGGATCAGTTCGAGGTCGCGCACGATCGAGTCCGCACGAAAATGAGTGATGTACTCGGCCTGATCGGCCGCAGTGGCCCCGGGAATGACAGATCCGACCGGCGTGGAGCGCCCGGTGCCGCGCTGGTCCAGCAGCAGCACACGAAAGTCGGCCAGTGCCCGCGTCAGCCAGCCGGAGGGCGGGCTCGTGGGGCGCGCGGCCTCAAAGCCGGGGCCCCCCTGCAGGAAGACGAGGTAGGGGCGGTCGCGGCCGTCGGGTGCGGCCACCTCGCGGGTGAACACACTGATCCTGCCGCGCTGCGGGTCGCCGTGAACCAAGGGAACGCCGTGCTCGCGCTCGGTCAAAACGGCGCCAGGAATGGGGTAGGTGGTGCTCATGGCTACACGATACCTGGGGCGGCGACGGTTCCCTGGGATGCAGGTCGCGGCGCGCGGCGACAGCGGTTGCCGCCAAGCGTCGCGGAGGTCACGCGCCTTGAGCGTCGGGCGTCCGCGCAGCGGTTTTGAGTCGTACCAGCGGTCTCAGCGTTGAGACTCTGGCCAGGTATCGCAGCGACAACGGCTTTGGCCGGAAATGGCAGTTCAAGACTGAAAACGGCCCGTCACCTCCGGGCGGCGTCGGCGCGGCAGAGCCACAAATTCGGGTGCTGGTCAGCGGTCGTACGTGTGGGTCGGAAGCCGGCCGTCTTGACTTCAAAATCCGGTCATTCCCAGCTCGACTGCGCCTGAGGCTCCCGGTACCGTGACCTGCGTGTGTCGCCTCAAGGAGTGCGGGACCCGCATCTTCGCCGGCTGCGCCGGCCTCATCCGTGAACCGGCGTCAGCGGCGCCAGCAGCGGCGGCATCACATTCTCGGTCCGCCAGACCCAGGCAGCCGCACCACCCGCCGCAATTGCCCGCTCCTTGGAATCCCTCTCCGCGGGGTTCATGAACGGGCTGAGCACATGCAGCGGCGCCGCGGCGGGACCAGTGTCGAGCAGAAACGCATTCGCAAACTCCGAGACGCTCTTCGCGTCGTAGCGCAGCGGTTTGACGAAACGACGCTGCTGCGCCACCAGCGCCTGGATGAGCGGCAACTCGTGCACGCCCTCCACCGGTATCCAGTGTTCGCTGGTCAGCATC